>NZ_JACJSA010000008.1 GCF_014697545.1 Oscillatoria sp. FACHB-1407
ATTCGTGACTGGAAACCTGCTCTCAATCGCTTCGCGATTGAATTCGGCGATCGCTTTCCAACTTGAGTTTTTACCCTTGACACAATCTATTTGACATACCCCTCAATTTCGGGGAATAGATACCCTAATAGACGCAATGGTATTGGGTCAAGACTTGAATCGGCTCCTTAATGAAACGCCCAATTCCCGCAAAACTCTCTATTTGGATGACTATCCAGCCGTCAATCCCCTGCTGGCTCTCCGGATGGCAGTCAATCAAGTTTTAGAAATTAACCAACTTCCAGGAGGTTTCCCTAGCATCAGTGCCGATGGACAGCTCATTGTCACCTTATCCTTCGATCGCACTACCACCACTATCTACGATCGAGTTGGCAACCGTCTTTTGCAGGGACCCTTTTTCAACTTCAGTGCTGATGGACAACTCATTGCCACCTCCTCCTCTGATAACACCACCAGCACTATCTACGATCGCACTGGCAACCTCATCCTCACCTTGCGGGGGGGCTTTCCCAGCATTAGTACCGATGGACAGCTGATTGTCACTACCTCCCCTGATGGCAACAGCACTATCTACGATCGCACTGGCAACCCCATCCTCACAGTGCAGGGGAGATCTCCTAGCTTTAGTGCCGATGGACAGCTGATTGTCACTACCTCCCCTGATGGCAACAGCACTGTCTACGATCGCACTGGCAACCCCATCCTCACAGTGCAAGGGGTCAATCCCAGATTCAGTGCCGATGGACAGCTAATTGTCACTGACTCCCCCGAACGCACCACCAGCACTATCTATGATCGCGCTGGCAATCGTCTTTTGCAGGGACCCTTTCCCAACTTCAGTTTGGATGGACAGCTGATTGTCACTACCTCCTCCGATGGCACCACCAGCATTGTCTACGATCGCACTAGCAACCGTACCCTCACCTTGCAGGGGGGCTATCCCAGATTTAGTGCGGATGGACAGCTGATTGGCACTACCTCCCCTGATGGCACCACCAGCACTATCTACGATCGCACTGGCAACCCCATCTTCACCTTGCAGGGGGGTGGTCCTAGCTTTAGTGCGGATGGACAGCTGATTGGCATTACCTCCCCCAACTTCAACAGCACTATCTACGATCGCACTGGTAACCCCATCTTCACCTTACCGGGAGGCTATCCCAGCATCAGTGCCGATCGACGGCTGATTGGCACTACCTCCCCTGACGAAAACAGTTACATCTACGAGCGTACTGGCAACAGCACCCTCACCCTACAGGGGGTCAATCCCAGATTCAGTGCCGATGGACAGTTGATTGTCACCGACTCCTCCGATGGCACCAGTTACATCTATGATCGCACTGATAATCGCACCCTCACCTTACAGAAGGGCTATTCCAGCATCAGTGCCGATGGACAACTGATTGTCACCTCTACCCTCGATAACACCACTAGCACTATCTACGATCGCACTGGCAATCCTATCCTCACCTTGCAAGGGGGCTATTCCAGAATCAGTGCTGATGGACAGCTGATTGTCACTTCCTCCGATGGCAACAGCACTATCTACGATCGCACTGGCAATCCTATCCTCACCTTGCAAGGGAGCAATCCCAGCATCAGTGCCGATGGACAGATAATAGGCACTACTTCCTCCGATGGCAACAGCACTGTCTACGATCACACTAGCAACCGCCTCCTTACCTTACCAGGGTCTAATCCCAGCATCAGTGCTGATGGACAGCTCATTGGCACCACCTCCTTCCCCGATGGCAACAGCACTATCTACGATCGCACTGGCAACCCCATCCTCACAGTGCAGGGGAAATCTCCTAGCTTCAGTGCCGATGGACAGCTGATTGGCACTACCTACTCCGATAACACCACCAGCACTATCTACAATCGCGCTGGCAACCCCATCCTCACCTTGCAAGGGGGCTATCCCAGACTTAGTGCCGATGGACAGTTCATTATCACCTCCCCCGATTTCATCACCAGCTATATCTACGATCGCGCTGGCAACCGTCTCTTTCAAGGAATCAATCCCAGCTTCAGTGCCGATGGGCAACTCATCGCGATTACCTCCTCCGATGGCACCACCAGCACGGTCTATGATCGCTCCTTCAAACCTGTTGCAGAATTTCCCGGTTCTAACCCGGTCTTTACTCCCGATGGTCGGTATCTCATCACCTCTGTCTCAGACAATCAAAGCCAGATGTGGCAAATCGATAATGGCTTAGATGACCTGCTAGCACGAGGTTGTAGCCTACTTCGCACCTACTTCAACACCTACCCAGAAGCCCTAGAGCAACTACCCGTCTGCCAAACCTCAACCCCAAATCGCCCCTCCTCATAGCCTCCGTACGGGCACAGCATTTGGCAGAGCTATCCTTGCACCACTCCCCAGTTCCTCGCCCAAATACTACGCCCTCCAAATCGTCCCCAAGCGTGCGGCTTCGCCGTTACCGCAAGGGTCGCCCCTCCTCATCCCCTCTTCTCCAGAAACACCCGCACTTGGCACCGATGCGAAGCGCGTCTTCGGGTAAACCGAAACACCTTCTGCTAGGGGCTTTGGCTTTACCAAGCTCAATCCAGCGGGGAGGCAGTGGCGTCCCCCAATCAGGGGTTTGGGGAAGAATTCCCCAATGCCTGGTTCTCCATCCTGTTTTGAGTGACATCCCCAATGGATATTTTGGAGCGAGTCCCCCAAATGCTCGGATTCTCAAAGTCCCCCAATTTTGGGGGATACAGGGGGCTAAAACGCTGAACCATACACCAACGCCCCCACATCACACACCATCACCACCGCATCCCCCGTATCAGGCGATCGCCCCAAACGTTTCTTAATCTCTGCCTTCTCCTCCACCTGAATCCCCCGGAGTGATAGGAACCAACGCGGAGCAGTCAAGTCTCCCAACAGTTTTGGATGTGGCGGCAGAGCCAGCGTAGCCCCATGCTCAGGGTCTAACATCTCTCTCAGTTTCCAATACGCCTCAGCTCGCTTATTCACAAAGCCAAATTGACCGCTACGGGTTCTGAGAGCCGATGCTGTAGAACCATTAAAGGCGTAGGGCTGATGACCTAACCCCTTCAAATGGTCATGACAAGAAGACCCCCAACCTATGACATCGATGCTCATCCGAGCATTACCCTGTCGATGCTGTAAAAGCTTACTAGCAGCGGTTGCCCCATCTGGTGTGTCTTTGCCGGGATAACCCCACAGAAACACATTATCCCCGTGTCTGGTGGCAATCACTGTCTCATCCGTTCCACCTCTGGCAATGTCACCCGCGATCGCATCCTGAAGAATGTTGCGGATTGTGGGCATCGTCTCGTTAGTCCTGGTAGGGTCATACCCCGCGCCCCACCGTTGCCGCCATCGGTCTTGAGCCAGTTCTACCCATGCCGTAGGAATCACCTGATACGGGTCATCCTGCATGGATGAGGCGAAGTCTGTTAATGCCGCCAGCTCTGGAGGCAGATTGGCTAACAGGCGATCATACCCCGTCGCCATCAGTAGAGCGTTGTCAGAGGTTTTTGACAGGATAAAGCATCGACTCATAGGGGTGATGCCCTGCTGCGGTTCAGGTCCGTCCACCTCATCGCGCCCGATGTAATACCTCACCTCCCCACTCATGGCAGGTCTAGGATGTTTCTTGTCCAACCACGGAGCCAGATAAGAAATGATCCATCTCTGCTCTGGAGAAGTCGGAGGGTTGAAGCTACAGACCGTGCGGCACCGTTGCCCCGGTTCTGCTGTACGGTTCCAAGTCTTGATGTAGGTGTATTGCGTTTCTAGAAACTGATTCACCTCGTCAAATGCCTTCAGGTCATGCGCTTGACCCTGGTATTTATATTTGCTGCTCTCATCCTTACAGCCGCCCAATTGGATGTAGCGACCATTCACCCTAAACTCATTCGTTGGGACACGCCCCGTAATCTCAGCCAGTCTCACCTTGATCGCCGCCAGGTCGAGCGCACGACGACGCAGAATCAGCGATCGCCTATGTTGGGTCAGAGCCAGTCCCAGGATGAGATCTGATTTACCACCGCCAGGACTACCCCCATAAAACAGTTCATCCGCAGGACAGTGATACGCCAACGACTGAGAACCCGGCTGAGGTTGCCACTCCAACGTGACCTTAGCTGGAAACAGTTCATCCAACTCACGCAATTTACGCTGAATTCTCTTCAGACCTGACGGCATTCGTGTACCACTTCCTCTTCGACCAAAAGAGTAGACACACTATCGGTTAAGACTTGGATCAACTCCTTCTAGATAGTTGTGGAGAACCCGATGTGCAGACTTGTGATCTCCTTTTGGAGTTAAGTTACACATCCACCAAATCAATTTACTTTGATAGCATCTTGGTCTATCGGTAGCAACTAATCGAGCGAGATGTTCGCAGTTCCAGCCAGTTAGTGTGTATTCCCAATCTTTGAAAACATATAAAGCATGTTTGAGCCTTTCAATAGTTTGCTTTGGCTCAAACACTATGTGGTCTACGTTGATCACAAACTTGGCATCTAATTTTGAAAATGGACGCAAGCCACGACCTGTATCAAAAATATGTGTATCTGACAGTCCTATCCCATAGTGCCAAAACGGATCGAGAGGATTCTGCCAATTGAGTAAGGAACCATATCGACGACTGGATGAGTCAGCAAAACGGTCTACCGCTTCTATTCGTTGTTCAATTTCTTCTTGAGAGAGTGACATAAAACGACAAAGGCAGTGGGGGACTTAGATCATGAAGACATGACCGCAAGAGGGGCAACGTGTAAATTTAGTAATTCCCAAGCTTGCTATTGTTCCACCGATAATTGCTCCTGGTACAGTTCCAGCAATTGCTCCTAACGGTCCCATTGCTATTCCGACACCTGGCCCAAAGTAAGCTCCTACTGCTGCACCTGCTGCTGCCGCTCCAGTGGTAACAAGATGGTTGCTTGCTTCAAACTGGTTGCTGCATCTTGAACATACTACTTGTGCCATATTGCCCTCAGAAATTAGATACTTCATGTCTAATTTCTCTTTTCGTAATCTTTTCGATCCGTCCGAAAGACAAATATTACTTTTTCAAGGTTGCGTCGGTTAGGTTCGGTATCTTAAATCCTGGTATTCCGTACAGCGATCGCCCCAACCTGCTTCCAAAATTCACCACCAGAGACACCCGCACTTGGCACCCGTAAGCGCGTGACAACCACCCCACTCACACCTGATCGGAGGGGGTCTGGGGGACGCGCCTCGTCCTCCAGCAAGGGGGTTTGGGGGAAAGCTTCCCCCAAGTGCTCGAATTCCTCATCAACATCCGCACTTGGTACAGATGCGAAGCGCGTTCTTGATTGACCGATAAGACCTTCTGTTATGGGCTTGAAAGCTTCTACAGCTAGAATCCGACCACAAGAAGAAATCATTAAGCCTGCCAATATATTTTTCTTTCTCAGTAATATAGCTATATAGCTATCAAACGATTTTTTACCCAGGCTTTTAGGTGACCAAAAAACAAAAGCTACCTGAATCCAGCGATCGCCTCAAGCTCGAATGCGTGGCTCTCAACTAAAACACAACCCCTCAAACACCATAGACCGCGTTCTGCCATGACCTGCAATTCTTGATCACCAGAAATTGCAGACATGGTCCGACCCAACGTTTCCACGAGGATTAAATATGGTAACGACCACTCCTGCTGCCGATCACGTTTCCACCGGAACAATTCCCTCACTGACCTGGATCGATCAATTCGGAAGCTTACTCTCCGACGGTGCAACCAGCGTTGCCGTAGATGTCGCAGGCAATGTTTACATAGCCGGTTATAGCGAAGGTGAGTATGACCCTCGCAGACCCAGACCTACCCTCTACTACAACAACGACCTGTTCATCGTAAAGTACGACCGCAACGGTAATGAACTGTGGAGACAGGAACTGGGACACCTCAACTTAAGTGATCAAGCCAACGCGATCGCCGTTGATGGATTTGGCAACATCTACATCACAGGCTCAACCAATGACGCCTTACTAGGGTCTGGTGGAACCTCAGATGTCTTCCTGAAAAAGCTCAGCACGAACGGTAACATCCTCTGGGAAAAACAATTTGGTAGTTCTCGCAATGACACTGCCCGAGGCGTTGCAATCGATGCCACTGGCAACATCTACGTCACCGGAGAATTCGCAGGATACGGTAGCTTTAACCTGGGAAACGATAACGGCTTCCTGGCAAAATACGACCGCAATGGCAATCAACTCTGGGTACGAGAGACAGGCTTACCCAATAGCGATATTGCCTATGATGTTGCAGTTGATGCGGCTGGCAACATCTACATTGCAGGCACAACAGGTGGCTCACTGCAAGGCACCACAGTTGGCTTTACAGACGCTTTTTTGATGAAGTATGACAGTGCAGGCAACGCTCTATGGCAGCAAAACTATGGAGGGAGTTACTCTGATGGTGCTCAAGGGGTTGCTATAGACTCTGCTGGAAATGCCTACATCACGGGGTATTCCCAATCTGGCATTGGACAGCCTAAAAACAGTTTCGTAGCCAAATACCGCAACGACGGTACTTTACTGTGGGCGAATACCTACAACTACTCAACCTCAAACGATCAGGCAACCGATATCGCAATTGATGCCACTGACAACATCTACGTCACAGGTCAGGCGTTCTACACCATCAGCGGTCTGCAAGGTGGCGATGATGATGTCTTTCTCTTCAGGCTTGACCGAGATGGAAACTGGCTGGGTGACCACATTTTGGCAGCCCTGGGGACAGACCAACCCGGAAAACTAACAACCGATGTCTCTGGTAATGTCTACATTGCAGGCTACACCGAAGGAATATTCGGGGACGCCAGCGAAGGATACAACGATGCCTTTATCATCAAATTTGGTGCTAATCCCCTTCCAGTTAATCAGCTTCCATCCGAAGTTAATTCAACCCCTGGAGGTTCCTCCAATCCCATCCGGGGAAGTCGCAAACCCGAACGACTAAGCGGTACTGCTGACAACGACACCATTCTGGGTTTTGGTGGCAATGATCAACTGTTAGGAAATGCTGGAGACGATATTCTCAATGGTGGCGATGGCAACGATATCCTCCAGGGTGGAGCAGGTAACGATTATCTGAATGGTGGTAAAGGCAATAACCGGCTAACAGGTAACACAGGAAAAGATACATTTACCTTGACCAAAGATCGAAGGGCAGTAGATACCATTCAAGGCTTTCGCAACGGTGAAGACCAGTTTGACTTACCCCGTGGTGTCAGTTTTAGAGCGTTAGAGATTGTTCAAACAGGTAATCGCGTCACGCTCAGCTTCGGTAATGACATCCTAGCCACCGTAACAGGCATAAGAGCGAATCAGATTAACGCGAGTGACTTCGTTTAGAAAATGGGGGGGCGATCGCCCACTACTCACCCCCCTGCTGCCGTTGTTGAATCGCCGCCTGAATCACAAACACATCATTCAACGTCGCGATCGCCCCCGTTATCGCCTTCACCATATCAGGATTAGTCGTATCCCCCGTCCGTGCAGCACTGGCAATAAACCCGATCGCCAACTCCAACGAGTTTGGAATCTCCCCCACCCACTGACTTAATTTCTCGTTTGCCATCCTCCGAAACTCCCGCTGTAACTCCTCATCCACCTTCAGACGCGATCGCCATTGTTCGATCGTGCGGATGCTCACCCCAAATTCTATGGATACCTGCTTATCTGTTTTCAGTGTCGCCTCTACCAGAGCAGACGCAGCACGGACAACATTAAATCGTTTTGGCATCTACTCATACCTGTCTCCCAATGGCACTAATCAATAAGGCTTCATGCTTTGTCAGGCGATCGCCCAACTCATCCACCTGATCCACCAAATCACGCAGCACTAAATTAGACTGCTCCTGATTCTTCAGGATATGTGCCAGCTCTCTTTCCCGTGCATACTGCGATCGCGCCAATGAACGATACCAGGCAAGCGCACCCGCGAGGGATGAAATCAAACCCACTAACAAACCAACATCCACACCAGCCATAATCACTCCTCACCTCGTACAGGCGCGATTTATCGCGTCTCTCTCTATATCCACTATCTCCAAATCCAGAGCTAAAGAGGATTAGCGATTCAGCGGCATATATGACCGGGAAACCATGAAGATTAAACGCTTTATTTGTGAAGGTCGGGAAAACTGCGAAGTACTCGTTGTTCTGGGGATAAGGACAATATGCCGACGGGCAATCTGTTCAAACAGTTCTGAACGGGTTAGACCATGCGCTTTAGCCAGGGAGTCTAGCATCGTGCGACCTGTCCGAGTCATCACGACTACCACTTGTTCTGTCTTCGTCTCGTTGTATATTTCCCCCACCCCACGAGTGGAGGTGATACCCTTTTTGCCCATTCAAGCTACAACAACTGCTACTCTCAACACCTTCCTATCTGCAAGCTTATCCCAATTCCCAAAAGTAGACGGTAGGGGCGTTTCGCGAAACGCCCTGACAAGAGCTTTTATGCATAGCTCAAATTTAGAGAAACGATATAAGCGATCGCTCCCAAGTCCTCCCCACCCGCCACATGTACAAGCTCATACCAACCAATTGAGTCAAACCAAGTTGCAAGGGGGCACTTCTATCTACTGTTTCTATTAAGAGATCGCAACATAACCTTATCTAAATTAGATAAGCAGAGCTAAATTCTAGAGAGCATTAGTTCAAATGTATTTCCTCTTGCTCATGAAACCTCCTTTTGCTGCTCACACCCCTTCAAAAGATTCAGATACATGGCATGAGTTAAAATTCCACCTCAATAAGGTTGCAGCTTTAACCAAGCGATTTGCAGAGAAGTTTGGAGCAGGTGAGCTAGGACACTATGCTGGACTATGGCATGACTTAGGCAAATACAACCCCGCTTTTCAGAGATATTTAGAGCAGTGCAACGCAGCATCTCAAACAGGAGATGCAGAACCGCGCGATCGCGTCCCTCATGCAATCTATGGGGCAATTTTGGCAGATGAGATTTGTCCTACGGTTGCACCCTTAATCTACGGACATCATGCTGGACTACCTAATTACTCAGACCTCGACAGCATTCTGGGTAACTTTTTAGAAGAATCTAGAAACGAGGCAAACTATCAAAGAGTTTTAAATCTGGCAAGCCACGAGATAGAGACTGACCCAAAACAAAATTTTGAAACTCATCTTGAATCCCTAGGTGATGATAGTTTTGCCCGGGAGGTTTTTGACCGCCTACTATTTTCCTGTCTCATTGATGCCGATCGCTTAGACACTGAAGCATTTGACAATCCTGAACAAGCTGATATACGAAAAATTGAACGCCCTCAACTTCAGCAACTTTGGCAAACTTTTGACCGCAAACAGCAGGAGTTCATTAAGGAGAAGGAAACTCAAAACATCAATTCATCAGTATTTCAAGTTCGGCAGGAAGTTTATACTCACTGCTTGCGATCGGCTCTACAGGAACCGGGAATTTTTCGATTAACAGTACCGACAGGCGGTGGCAAAACGCTGAGTGGATTAGGATTTGCCCTTAAACATGCAACTCATCACAACGAGACAAAATCTGAATTGGAGATCAACTTTGAGCGAATCATTGTAGCAGTGCCTTACACCAGCATTATTGAGCAAACTATCAAGGTGTATCGGAGTGTGTTTAAAGAACAATTTGGTGAGAACTCTGTACTAGAACATCACAGTGCAGTGAGGTCAGATTTACAAGCGGAGCAACAACCAAATGAGGAGAAGCAAGAAGAACTTGATGAAAGTGCAAAACGTGCCCAAAGGCAAGCTCGATTAGCCACTCAAAATTGGGATGCCCCTCTAATCGTGACAACAACGGTGCAATTATTTGAGAGTTTGTTCTCTCATCGCACCAGTAAATGCCGCAAATTACACAACATTGTTGGTAGCGTCATCATTTTGGATGAGGTGCAAACACTACCGATCGCCCTGCGAATTCCAATTTGCAGCATGTTGCAGGAACTGGTCAAACGTTACCATGTGTCTGTTGTTCTTTGTACCGCAACTCAACCTGTGTTGGAGGGTAACAATGGCTATTTCCAGGGATTTGACTCCAGTTTGATATACGATGTTATCCCACGAGAAGATGTTACAGAACATTTCAAACAGTTGAGGCGAGTAACCTACAACCTGTCATCAATTCAAACTAAAACACGGTGGTCGTGGACAGATCTAGCCAGTAAGTTAAGTACTCATGAGCAAGCCCTAGTTGTGTTAAACACTCGTAAAGATGCGCTGAGGGTTCTAGATGCACTCCACGTTCAAACTCCAGACACCCTTGATTCCTCCTGGATTGAAGATAAAGTCAATCTCACACTTCAACACTGCCCCATATTGCATCTTTCAACTTTGTTATGTGGTGCTCATCGGCAAACTGTGTTAGACGAGATTCGCGATCGCCTTAGGCAAAATAAGCACTGCCTTCTGGTTTCAACTCAGGTAGTTGAAGCTGGGGTAGACCTCGATTTTCCAGCCGTTTACCGTGCATTAGGTCCTTTAGATCGAATTGTTCAAGCAGCTGGACGTTGTAATCGTGAAGGCAGGTTAGAAGTCGATGGTGTAAAATTTGCTGGGCAGGTGACTGTTTTTGAATTAGAGGAAGGTAGTATTCCCAAAAAAGGTAGCGAATATGCTAAGGCAACTGAGATAACTAATAGCCTACTGCAACAAGCCACAGCTGAAGATCTCCATGACCCAACAATCTTTCAGGCTTATGGACGCAGCCTTTACCAAATTGAGCATCCTGATAAACACAAAATTCAGGACGATCGCGCTGAACAAAACTATCGAAAAGTTTCTGAGAAGTTCAAGCTGATTGAAGACGAAACAATCCCAGTAGTCATACGTTACAACCAAGCTGTGCAAGAATTGCTCGATGAAATTCGCGATCGCGGATTGCTGTCCAGCGATCACCGTGCTCTCCAACCCTATGTTGTCAGTCTCCGCCAGTGGGAATTTCAGAAGCATCGCAACAGTATCCTAGAATGGCAACCTAACTTCTATGTTTGGGACCACGATAAAAGCTACGACCCCATTCGAGGATTACCGTTAATGGGCGATCCAAGTGATGCTATTTTGCTACCTGTCGAGCTACTCACAAGTTTTTAATGGGTTTGAGGCAGTGATACAGTTAAATAGCATTGCCTCTTAAGGCAGTGAGGATTGGAACATCTCAACGTTAGCTGACAGTGTACTTTGTCAAGTTAAAGAGGACGGGGGATACGACCGATTGCGGTACGGTCTCCCATGTTTTATCTACCACTGACACAGAGTACAAGACTGATACCATGTACTATTCTTGCGGCTCCAGTGTTCCAATCTTCATCTCAATGTTGCTGAATTGTCTTATCAAGTAAAAATGAAATTGACATCTTTCTCTGAAGAAAGCTATAAAAAAAGAGGGAGCAACGATCTCTTACGAGACGACCCCCTTTCGTAAATATTATTCTTCCTCAATTGAACCATGAAAACCGCGCTACTGCCAACTCTGGACAACTCCAACGGGAATACTCAATCGCTGCTTGTTTATCGTCAAGGAAGTTGGTGTCCTAATCCTGAGCTCTTACCTCAAATTGGTCAAGTTACCAAAACCTACACAACCAAACAGGTGCAGGACTTATTAAACCTGCCCAATCCAGCACCCTTATACGCTGCCAAAAAGACGGGGTTGCCCTACCTACACCCAGTAGCAGATATAGAGTCAAATTGTGTTGCTGTTGCAGCAATCAAGCGGAATACCTGGATCGTTTCCAATCCTTTTAACCTCAATTTCTGCTAGCGCAAATTACTTTGTAGGGAAGTTGAAGGAGGTTAGGGCATAGGCACTGACCTCCTATCAAACCCTTCTTTGTCGATCTTTACCTATTCATCAATTATGTCTAATGATTCCTTACTCAGTTTGAGGGTGAGGGGCGATTTTGCCTTATTTACCCGCCCAGAGTTTTCGGCTGAAAGGGTTACCTATGATGTCCCCACACCCAGCGCAATGCGAGGCGTGTTGGAGGCAGTGTTCTTTAAACCTGAGATATGTTGGGTTGTTCATGAGATCCATGTCCTAAACTCAATCCGCTACTTCTCGTTGTTGCGAAATGAAGTGAATTCTCACCAGAATGAACGCACCGCTCGCACTTGGGAGAACAGTGGGACAGGTGGTTATTACGCTGATGAAGATCGTTCGCAACGTCATGCCCTATGCCTGCGTAATGTGGATTACTTAATCAAAGCCGAGATTCGGCTCAAGCCTCATGCGGACGCTCACCCCGCTAAATATCGCGATCAGTTCCGACGACGGGTTGCTAGAGGGCAGTGTTATTACCAGCCCTACTTAGGGACGCGTGAGTTCAGTGCCTTCTTCAGCGAACCCGACGGCACTGAAACCCCCATTGACGATTCCCGTGATCTGGGATTGATGTTGTTCGACATGGAAATCACCGAGGCAACAGATGGTTCAATGCTGTATCTCAGTCACAGTGTTAACGGTGCCAGAGTTACAAAAGGCAATGCTCAACCGAAATTTTTCCCAGCTCAACTACAGCAAGGCATTCTCAAAGTACCAACGCAGTTGTATCAGCGAGGAGAAGTCTTATGCTCCTAAAGCAGCTGTATGACCTGTCTCAACGCCCAGACATTAAAGCAAAATTGCCAATTGAAGGATATAACCTGGTTCCAGTAAAGTGGTTGGTTCATATTGACCTCGAAGGTAACTTCATCCGGTTTCAGGAGTTGGGCGATCGCGAAAAACGCATGGTTCCCGATTGTAAACGTTCATCGGGCATTAAACCCAAACTCTTAGCAGATAAAGGGGACTATGTGTTTGGCTATGCCGAAGCTGATGCACCTGCTGACAAAGTGGCAGAACGACATCGGCAGTTTAAAGCTTTAGTGCAGCAATGTGCTGAAGTGACACAAAATCCCAATGTTCTTGCAGTAGCTCGGTTTTTGGCAAAGTGGAACCCCGCTATAGATAATGCCAAATTAGTGGAGCAGAAGATTGAACCATCACAAGTGTTGACCTTTTGTGTGAACCATCTAAACCATCCTGATTTTGATACGGTCATTCCCGCAGATGCTCAAGCTGGAGACGCTCAAGCTGGTTTATCAACCGTGCAAAGCTTTTGGTCAAGTCAATTAACTGGCGAGGATTCTGATTCAGACCAGCGTGCAGTCATGACTTGTCTAGTGCTCGGTAATGACCCGCGCCCAGTTGAGGAACGGCTACCTATCTCAATCAAAGGCATTCCTAATGGACAAACTTCAGGAACGGCACTAGTTTCTGCAAACGCGGCACCCTTCACATCCTACGGTCTGAAGAACTCTCTTACATCGCCTATTTGTCGAGAAGCGGGTGAAGGTTTTGGGAAAGCGTTGAATTATTTACTAGCAACAGAAGACTCTAGATTTATCTTGAATAATGACGTTGCATATGTTTTTTGGACGCAGCATACCACACGCTTTCGAGCAGCAACATACAAAAATGACCAACCAAGTAAAATTCGCAATGTTTTAGTTAAAGCAATCAAAGGCGAAAAACGATTAGCACGGCTACAGGCAAATCGTTTTTATGCAGCCGCGTTAACTGCTAGTGGCGCACGAGTAGTCGTGCGGGATTGGATTGATACGACTTTGCACAATGCAATTGTCAACTTAGTTAATTGGTTTGACGCTCAAGATTTGGTTGATTCTTTTGGTGAGATTGATGACCAGCGGCGCTACTTGAGCATTTATCGGTTATCCCGTTGTCTATACCGCGACCCTAGTAAAGAAGACATTGCCCGCATCACTACTCGCTTAATGCACGTTGCGATTGCAGGTGGCACACTCACCCATGAAATGTTAGTACAACTCGTCAAACGCAATCGTGCTGAGAGAGAAGTGACGCGCGATCGTGCGGCTCTAATCAAGCTGATTCTTACTACTCAACTGAAAACTCCAGAGGAGAACCCAATGGCTGACATGCATTGTCTTAACCCAGACCCTCAATTCAAAAATCCACTCGACCGAGCAGCTTACCATTGTGGGCGATTACTAGCTCAATTGGAGCAAGTTCAATCTCAGGCATTGGGACGGGACGTGAACGCCACTTTAATTGATCGTTTTTATGGAGCAGCTTCTGCTACGCCAGGAAAAGTTTTAGGAAAACTGGTCGAAGATGCTCAACCTCATCTGGCACGTATTCGCAAGGATAGACGGGGAACCTACGAAGCTCTCCAGCAAAAGTTAGAAGACATATTGTGCAACATTTCTCCTGAATCTGGATTATTTCCCAATTCATTGAATAGTCAACAACAAAGCATTTTTGCCCTCGGTTACTATCATCAGCGTGCTCAAAATCGCAAAGATGCTAAGGATGGAGCAACAACTAGGAAGCAAGCTCAAACCGAATCTGATGACACTTTCGAGACCAATCCAGAATAATTTCTGATGCGTTTTTTCATCACTACAACTCTCATCGAATTTGGAGAATTTCATGACTTTGCATACCAATCCTGAGCTACGGCATGACTTCGTGTTGATCTTTGATGTAACAAATGGCAACCCAAATGGTGATCCGGATGGAGGCAACTTACCTCGCACCGATCCAGAAACGATGCGGGGTTTAGTTACGGATGTGTGTCTGAAACGGAAGGTCCGTAATTATGTGGATATCTTATATGGTGAACATGAGACTACCAAGATCTACGTACAAGATCATGGGATTGCATTAAATGAGATGAATGCTCGTGCATACAAAGCTTTGGGCATTAAATCGACTGGCACTAAGCAAAAACGTGAGGATGTCAACAGTGCTCGTGACTGGATGTGCCAAAACTTCTTTGACGTGCGAATGTTTGGTGCAGTGATGAGTACAGGAGTGAATTGTGGACAGGTACGCGGTCCTGTACAACTCACGTTCTCTCGCTCTATTGATGCGATTATGCCCTTAGATGTCACTATCACTCGTCTGGCAATTACTGACCCCAAAGATGCAGAAGTAGTAATTGGCGAGGATGAGAAGGCAAAATCAGGTGGAAAAACCTCTACGATGGGGCGTAAAGCGATTGTGCCTTACGCACTGTATGTAGGCTATGGTTTCTACTCCCCTCACCTGGCAGCCCAAACAGGAGTCACCGAAAAAGACTTAGAACTGTTTTGGGAAGCACTCGTCAAAATGTGGGAGTTCGATCGCTCTGCCAGTCGTGGCATGATGGCTCCCCGTGGATTGTATGTCTTCTCCCATGACAACAAACTCGGTCGCGCCCCAGCCCATAAACTCTTTGAACGCATCCAAATCCCACCCCTTCAAGAGCAGGGCATTGTTCCCCGGCAGTTCACAGATTACAGCGTTCAAGTAAACGAACAAGACCTACCCGATGGTGTCACCCTCACTCGCTTAATTGAGGGTTAACCGTGTGGAACTTGATGACTACGTTCTCATCAGTGCCCTCCAGCATCATGCCTATTGCCCTCGTCAGTGTGCGTTGATCCACGTCGAGCAAACCTTTGACGAAAATCTCTACACCTTGCGGGGGCATCGAGTTCACGAAACTGTCAATATTCCTGAATACGAGTTGATTGAAGGGGTCAGGGTTGAACGTGCCCTCCCCCTTTGGTCCCATCGATTGGGGTTAACAGGCATTGCGGATGTGGTGGAGTTTTATGTGGATGGCACTCCTTATCCCGTGGAATACAAATCCGGTCCACGCAAACCCCGTGAAGCAGACGAACTTCAACTATGTGCTCAGGCAATCTGTCTAGAAGAAATGACAGGTCACTCAGTGCCAACTGGAGCTATCTTTCACCACGCCTCCAGGCGACGGCGTGAGGTGCAGTTTGGTGATAAGTTGCGATCGCTTGTTGTCAAAACGACACAGCAAGTTCGAAGCTTACTCGCAACTGCCCAGCTCCCCCCACCTGTTGCAGATGAACGCTGTCCAGATTGCTCTCTCATCGAAACCTGTATGCCCTACGCCATCACAGCGTTTACCCGTGTAAGCCAAGCTAATGACCTATTTCGCATAGAGGGTGATGCATGAAACAACTCCTGAATACCCTCTACGTCCAAACTCAGGGCACCTATGTTCATCTTGACCACGATACGCTCAGGCTCGAAGTTGAACGCAGCACTAAATTTCAGATGCCTCTACACCACCTGGGAAGCATTGTCGTTTTTGGCAATGTTCTAGTCAGTCCATTTCTGATTCATCGCTGTGCCGATGATGGACGCGATCTCGTTTGGCTTTCTGAATACGGACGGTTTAGAGCAAGGTTATCCGGTTCAACCACTGGCAATGTGCTACTACGGCGATCGCAACACGCAGCACTCGATAATGCTGATTCCACTCTGCTCATTGCCCGTCATGTTGTGGCAGGCAAGCTGCAAAATGCTCGCAGTGTCCTAATGCGAGCGGCACGAGAAGCCAACGATGAGGGTGATCGCGCCGCTTTGTCCAAAGCAGCTAAAGTTCATGCCGATGCAATTCGAGGCACAGAGCAAGCAGAAGACCTTGAAAAATTACGAGGTATCGAAGGGTACGCTGCTAAAGCTTACTTTGCCGCCTTTACCCCCATGATCCGCACGAATCGTACCGCATTTGCACTAACTGAGCGATCGCGCCGACCACCCCGCGATCCAATTAATGCACTGCTTTCGTTTGTTTACACGTTGCTCGTAGGGGAATGTATTGCAGCTTGTGAAGGGGTTGGATTAGACCCCCAAATGGGATTCCTTCATGCACTTCGCCCTGGTAGACCTGCACTGGCACTTGACCTGATGGAAGAACTGCGAAGTCCACTAGCCGACCGTTTAATCCTGACTCTAATTAATCGAGGGCAGATTAAGCCGGATGATTTTATCGAACGACCAGGCGGAGCAATTCATCTCACTGAAGACGCTCGAAAAGCCTTACTTAATGCTTACCAGAAACGAAAGCAGGAAGAAGTCTTACACCCTGTTGTTGGTTCTAAAACTCCATTAGGATTAATCGCTCATGTCCAAGCCCGTTTGCTAGCACGACACCTGCGAGGCGATCTACCGACTTATCAACCATTCGTTCAACGTTAGACTCTAATCCTTGTGAACATCCTTGTCGCCTACGATGTCAATACTGAAACTCCAGCAGGTAAACGTCGCTTGAGAAAAGTGGCTACCGTTTGCAAAAATTATGGTCAACGGGTTCAATTTTCAGTGTTTGAGTGCCAGCTTGATGAAGCTCAATACGAGGCATTTCAGGCACAGTTAGTTAAAATCATCGACCCAAAGCTTGATAACCTCCGCTTCTACAGACTGCCGAATCCAAGAGAGCAGCATATTAAGTGCTATGGCATAGATAAGTATGTCGATTACAATGACACCCTCATTGTTTAAGTTCAGCGCGAACCTAGAGCAACGTTTAAAAAGCTGTGAGGTTCGCGCACTCGTTCTATCAAGGGTTTTAGAGATTTTGATGGGGATACAACAGATAACAGCAGTGCGATCGCTCAAAGGTTCGCGTTACTGGCACCCGAATCCCTTACTGGATAAGGGTTTGCTATAATCGCCGTAGCGTTCAGCCTTCGGGCTGGACGAGGATTGGAACTCTTCCATTGCTGCCCAAAACTCAGGGTTTTCATTGCGTAGCGTTCAGCCTTCGGGCTGGACGAGGATTGGAACAATCCCTACTCTCACATCCAATGATGCAGGGTTGAGCGTAGCGTTCAGCCTTCGGGCTGGACGAGGATTGGAACTTGTTCAACCAGGCGATCGCGCAGAGCACGGGCTTGGTAGCGTTCAGCCTTCGGGCTGGACGAGGATTGGAACAGGGTCAAGTTCGGTTAGCAGTCGATAGGGCACAATGTAGCGTTCAGCCTTCGGGCTGGACGAGGATTGGAACTAGTAAGACCTGTCGGTACTGGCAAGAAACACTCTGTAGCGTTCAGCCTTCGGGCTGGACGAGGATTGGAACAGAGCCACTGGACGAGGTAGGCGCGTACATGGAAAGGTAGGTAGCGTTCAGCCTTCGGGCTGGACGAGGATTGGAACTTTAGAGGCACGTCAGGTACACCCAAGGACTCAATGTAGCGTTCAGCCTTCGGGCTGGACGAGGATTGGAACTTTGCAATCCTGGTAGCGCAATTGGACGCACTACTTGTAGCGTTCAGCCTTCGGGCTGGACGAGGATTGGAACTAGTAGCTGTGAGAAGTTGTAGCCCATTGACTGGAGTAGCGTTCAGCCTTCGGGCTGGACGAGGATTGGAACCCTTGCTCATAAAGCTGAACCAGATCCTGCCAGCAGGTAGCGTTCAGCCTTCGGGCTGGACGAGGATTGGAACTTGATAGAAGAGTTGCTCAAGCTAATGTGCAACCGTGTAGCGTTCAGCCTTCGGGCTGGACGAGGATTGGAACTCTTCAACAGGTGTGTCAGCGACAAATAACATCCCGTAGCGTTCAGCCTTCGGGCTGGACGAGGATTGGAACTTGAGCGATTCTCAGTTCGTTGCGTGCTGAATCAAGTAGCGTTCAGCCTTCGGGCTGGACGAGGATTGGAACCTCCTCATGGGCTTCGACGACCTGCGTGGGAGCAAGTAGCGTTCAGCCTTCGGGCTGGACGAGGATTGGAACTTGCCCCTTGCCTAGTTGTTGCTCTACTTCTTCCGTAGCGTTCAGCCTTCGGGCTGGACGAGGATTGGAACAGGTGAGTTGCTGCCAGGTTCCCAAGTTGCAAAGGTAGCGTTCAGCCTTCGGGCTGGACGAGGATTGGAACAGTCGGATGTGGCACGTCAAACCAGGAGCCAGGTCGTAGCGTTCAGCCTTCGGGCTGGACGAGGATTGGAACAATCATGATAAGACCTCGATGGCATTAAAAACAACCGTAGCGTTCAGCCTTCGGGCTGGACGAGGATTGGAACATCTGATAGGCACAACCTGCCTCCCCATTGCCCGGGTAGCGTTCAGCCTTCGGGCTGGACGAGGATTGGAACAGAGGTTTGTTTTCCTGTGTAGTCGTCGGGATCTGCGTAGCGTTCAGCCTTCGGGCTGGACGAGGATTGGAACTTCTTTGCGCTTGTCATGGCGTTAGACTCCCACCAAGTAGCGTTCAGCCTTCGGGCTGGACGAGGATTGGAACATGATCGCCGCTTCACTCGTTGCCCCAGTATCAGGTAGCGTTCAGCCTTCGGGCTGGACGAGGATTGGAACTGGATAGTAGACAAACAGCAACGGGTGCAAGACGTGTAGCGTTCAGCCTTCGGGCTGGACGAGGATTGGAACAGTCCCAAACATCTCTTGCCATAGTCTCAGCAAGTAGCGTTCAGCCTTCGGGCTGGACGAGGATTGGAACCTTGTGCGTCCTGGTATCCCAGCACATTAGTCAGGTAGCGTTCAGCCTTCGGGCTGGACGAGGATTGGAACAAATTGTGTTTGCGAGGATTGTCGGGGAAGTTGGCAGTAGCGTTCAGCCTTCGGGCTGGACGAGGATTGGAACTGTGATGATGACCTACGAGCCAAAATTGAACCGGGTGTAGCGTTCAGCCTTCGGGCTGGACGAGGATTGGAACACTTCAATCATGCTGCACACTCCTCCTCATACTTGGTAGCGTTCAGCCTTCGGGCTGGACGAGGATTGGAACCTTTAATTAACTCAAATCGATGTGGCTCCTGAAGTAGCGTTCAGCCTTCGGGCTGGACGAGGATTGGAACCATCGTGACTTCGATTTCAGGCAGTTCGATCGATGTAGCGTTCAGCCTTCGGGCTGGACGAGGATTGGAACAAGAAGTGCTTGCGCGACCTCTTCGCCTTCGGGTAGCGTTCAGCCTTCGGGCTGGACGAGGATTGGAACTAGAATCCCTGATGGCATGGCAAAACTCCCCCAGGTAGCGTTCAGCCTTCGGGCTGGACGAGGATTGGAACACAACTTAAAAACCGCACTGCCGCAGGGGTTTGAGGTAGCGTTCAGCCTTCGGGCTGGACGAGGATTGGAACCCTGATTTCAGTAAAACCCTCGCAGTACCACTGTGTAGCGTTCAGCCTTCGGGCTGGACGAGGATTGGAACAATGTCACGAGTAAACCTGCCTTTTTGCAACTCAAGGATGTAGCGTTCAGCCTTCGGGCTGGACGAGGATTGGAACCATCGGATGTGCCAGAAGGTGAAAGAGTTGTCTTAGTAGCGTTCAGCCTTCGGGCTGGACGAGGATTGGAACAGGTCAAGAAATGGAATTACAGTGTGTTTCAACTGGTAGCGTTCAGCCTTCGGGCTGGACGAGGATTGGAACCTATTAAACGCGATCGCCCCCAAATGGTAAAGCTGGTAGCGTTCAGCCTTCGGGCTGGACGAGGATTGGAACTACATGTCCTGTTTCGTAGTTCAGTTGTGGGCGGCAATCGTGTAGCGTTCAGCCTTCGGGCTGGACGAGGATTGGAACAGGGGTGATGGGGGCATCAAACACCCAATAGCTGGTAGCGTTCAGCCTTCGGGCTGGACGAGGATTGGAACCAGTTCTTCGCGGTCAAGAATTGGCTCCCCATCTGTGTAGCGTTCAGCCTTCGGGCTGGACGAGGATTGGAACTCTGCATCAACTTCAAATTCCTCATAGCCAACATTCCGCGTAGCGTTCAGCCTTCGGGCTGGACGAGGATTGGAACTTTGTTGATGTGTTGCGAGTACTTCAGCAGTTGCGTAGCGTTCAGCCTTCGGGCTGGACGAGGATTGGAACCTTTACCAAAAGCCCAAGTATTCTGTAGCACTCCTGTAGCGTTCAGCCTTCGGGCTGGACGAGGATTGGAACTCGCTTTTCAGAATGGCGAGATTAGAGCACTGATGTAGCGTTCAGCCTTCGGGCTGGACGAGGATTGGAACCTATTGTCGCGATCGCTCCAGAATGTACTATTACGGTAGCGTTCAGCCTTCGGGCTGGACGAGGATTGGAACAGGGCATGGCGAAAGACCATCTTCGGCAACTCGTCGAGTAGCGTTCAGCCTTCGGGCTGGACGAGGATTGGAACTGACCCTTATCACCCTTCAATCCAGGTCTACCTTCAGGTAGCGTTCAGCCTTCGGGCTGGACGAGGATTGGAACTTATCACCCTCAAATTGCACCGGGGTATCGGGCTTGTAGCGTTCAGCCTTCGGGCTGGACGAGGATTGGAACAACACCACTTCAACATATTGGGTCAAAACCAAGGTAGCGTTCAGCCTTCGGGCTGGACGAGGATTGGAACTCAACCCTTCCTTGCTCGCTCCAATTCCCGGACTGATGTAGCGTTCAGCCTTCGGGCTGGACGAGGATTGGAACATTTCCGTGCGATCACGCCATCCATGGAGCACCCGCGTAGCGTTCAGCCTTCGGGCTGGACGAGGATTGGAACACTGGTGGGGGCGATCGCCTCCAAACACCTTTGAGCCAACTGAGGTTGTTACCAGTGAGCAAACAGAATGTTTGAGCATTTCAACACTGCACTGGTAGTGGAAGAAGAACTGAGATCCAAACTGATAGTTCACAACCAAAGTGGGCACTTTAAAATTAATCCCCCTCCTAGTCATAGATGCACCCTGAAGGTTTACGTAGAGGGGGTTTTTTCATGCCTACACTCAGGCAGTCCTTAGCTTCGCCAACAGTTTCTTAAACAACAGATTTGCCGCACGCCGATCGCCCGGTCTAACACTCACCACCACAGCCGCGATCGCATCCTTAATCTCTTGCTCAGTCAATCGGGTTAAGGATTCTGAATCAGAATCTAGAGCCTTTGCAAAATCAACAATCTGAGTCTCAAACCGTGCAGGCAACCGCATCATCTTAGTAGGCGATCGCCACGCACTCTTACGCCCCGCCCCCGGTCGCTTACCCCCGATCGCCATGATTCTGATACAAATTCAACGGCTTCACTCTACCATGCAATCTAGTAACACAAGATTCTGAATCAATTTCTGAGAACCGCGCTGAGTGTCGAATTCTGAAGTAAACGATACTCCACTCGTCGCTCCACCGCCACAAGCCCCCCATCCTGCAACCGGGTTAACACCCGCTTTACCGTCCTAACATCGATGCCCAATCTTGTAGCAATCTTCGCATCACTCAAATCACCATCCTGGTTTTGATGCAGTAACGCCAGCACCCTCAGTTCAGCGCGAGTTAAGTCAGAGTTGAGCAGGAGGTCAATAACAGGATCAGGTGAGGAAGTGGGAATAGGGGATGGGTAACGAGTGGCATATCCTCCAGTTTTACGAATGGAGGGCAGGACTTCGTGGAATACCCAACGTCGAAACGCTTTAGCTCCTGGCTTACGAGATGTGAAAACTAGACGGTAAAGACCCGGTTCAGTGACCGTTAAAAATGGCTGAGGTCGATTAAGGGCATCGGTAATAGCTATATTACCCTCAGCCAGAGAATAATATCCCTTCTCGTCATCATCAAAATTTGCCAGGGCATCACTAACATTTTTTATCCCCAGAACAGCCGCCACATCTTGAGCAATCCATTCTGGGTTATCTAAATTGCCATTCCAGCGAATCTCGTAATTCTCAAACGCGCCAAACAGAGCGACCCCTTGCGGGTATCTCGGAGAAATCGCATTCATGGCTATTCCTCGCTATCGATATCCACTGACTCAATCGATACCTTGCGTAATTTGCCATCAACCAACTTGAAACCCTGATGGTCAATCAGTTCTAATGCCGCCTTTACCAATAGCGTGATTTGACGAGCTACGGGACGCTCTTCTTGATCAGCCATCGCCTCAACTCGTTCCAAGGTTTCCCGATCAAAGGGAACCGTTACACGCTCATCTTTTCGCGCCACATCTACTGCTAAATCCTGCATCTGAATCTTACCCAAAAAAACTCTTGTCGCTGAGTATGACATTTTTTGGATGTCATTGACATCCATTGGATGCCATTCTAAATTCGATTAGGAAACAGGAAATTTCTCAGAACTTCCGAGAAGTTTTCTCACATTTCCCCATTTCCCCATCCAGCACAGGCGCGATTCATCGCGTCTCCCTTCCATCTCAGGAGAGGAGATGACCCATCATGACCTGACCCTAGAAGAGACAGGCTACAACGACGCACGCCTACAGCGATCCAGAGCCAGTTCCAATGCTCATTACCTCCGAGGTTATCGCCAGGGCACCCGCGACCACCTCACCTTCCAGGGGTTCTGGGAAGCCCACCTTCTCAGAACCAATCCCATAGAGGCGCAACTGAGCGCGTCTGACATTTCTCCCACTTCCTCCAAGGAGCTAACAATGACTACCACCCTAGAACTTTCCACCGCCGAACTCGCAGAACGATTAGGCGTCACACCGCGCATGGTCAATATGTACCGCGCCGCTGCCGAGCGCACTGCACAACGTCCCCTCGGAACCAAACGCGGCAAAACCAAATACTTCAACGCCGAAGAGATAGAGCTAATCCGCAAAGCTCAAATTCTCGGAGCCACTGAAGGCGATCGCCAGCAGCAAAAACCCGCCGACTTCACCCAGCAAAACACCGAAGCCGAAGCCGAGATCTGCGACGGCATGAGTGACATCGTAGCCGCAGGCGACAGAAACGCTCTCATGATGGGGCGATCGCTCGGTAAACGCTGGAATGACTTAATGTGGACAGCTGCACTCCGCGAAATGCAAACCGGAATGCTGACCATGCAGAGCCAGTTCAACGAAATGCACGCCAGCATCGCCACCTCCCTCGATGCCGACTACCTCCCCCAACTCACAGGCAACCACAGCGGCACACCCCAACTCGAAGGAGTCGAAGACTGATTCAGGAAATCGGGAAATACGAGAAACCTTCCCCCATTTCTCAGACCAGAGGTGAGGTTAGCATCACCACCCCTCACCCTGGATCACCCCCAGAACAAATAGGAGCTTTTTTAAGTATGAAGGAAAACACTCTAGACCGAGGGTTAACCATTCTCGCTACACTGCTCACCCTCGTTACTCTAACCGTCGTCCTGGTTTACATCTTCAGGTTTCAGCCGAGGTCATGTGTGGTCGAACCCGTTGGAGCCAACACGAAGGAGGCGGCGATCGCTTTGCGTTATCCACCAGGAGTCGCAGGATGAAAGACTATTTCAGGCAACAGGTTACGAGTGAAATCGCCCTTTGGATGTGCGGAAATATCCTGTTTGTCGCCTTGGTTAGCACGACCCCACCTGGAATCGTTCATGGTCTAGAGCCAAACTCCAAACAGTACTACAACGACTCAAGCCTGATGGTAGCCGCCGAAGAAACGGGACTGAACGGTACAGTGAACGCGGCAGAGCTAACCGCCATCATGTATCTCCGCTTTCCCCAGCGATACCGCTCTATCATCAATCGCTTTGGAATGCCCTATTCCCGCGATCGCTACCGAGATTTCTACAAAATCGCTGGAGCCAGAAACTGGGTAGCGATCGAATATCGCGGAACGACCGCCGTTGGATACATCCTCATCAGCGACTAACAGAATTTGAATCAAAATCAAAAGTACACTATGAAACACGCAATCATGGTTGGAGCAATCACCATCTCAGGGTTACTCTCATCCTGTATGGCAATGCCCGGAGACAGTGTCTATGAGCAGCGACCACCGATGGTTCCTTACGTCCCGGACGTAGGACAACACACCGATACAATGCCCATGTTGTTAGACCCAGAAGCAGAAAACGAAGAATGGACAGAAGAAGTTTTCGCTCCAGACCTGGCAACCGCTCAAAACAGATGTCAGAATATCGCTAACAAAGGCGGATTGACCGAAGTTATCAACGTTACCCAAGCAACCAAAACCCTTAACCGCCAAGGAAACTACAAGTTTGTGTGTTGGTTCAAATCCGAAACAGGAGGCTCAAGCAGTGCAACAGACAACGATAATCCCCAATATTAAGCAGTTGCCCCGCATTCCCAAAAGAGGAACCATCTATGTATCAGTTAATCTGGCGATCGCTGACCCTGGCAAGGTTTGGGAACTGGCAAAGCAACTCGGTTTCAGTCCAGAACTGGCTTATCTAGAAACTCGCGCAGGTATCGAGATTCATGCTCTACTGCATGAAAGCGAACTACAAATTCAATCTCTCGCTGAAAGTCACGGACTAGATCCGCAGATTGAAGGCTTGATGGATGGAGGCATTGACCCTGAAGCACTCCGTATCGCCTACGGCAACAGAACGGTTAAAGCAGCCTAAGCAGATTCACTCCTGCCTCTAAATACACTAACCCTGGTAGGGGCTACCAGGGTTTTTTAGTGCCCTCTCATCCCTCTTCTTTCTTCCTTCATCCCAACTCTCCAGTACAGACCTACCCTGTACACACGAGTCCTCTCAGACCCCTAAATTCCCTAACTTTGGAAGACTTTGAGCCTTTGCCAAAGGTCTTGACCCCACCAGAAACACCCGGACTTGGAACCGATGCGAAGCGCGCCTTCGGGTAAACCAAAACATCTTCTGCTAGGGGGTTTGGGGGAGGCAGTGGCGTCCCCCAATGGGGGTTTGGGGGAGACTCCCCCAATGCCTGATTTTCACACATTTGAAACAGCCATGCACCTCATTTGGAAGCAAGCAGAGATTTGTGTACACAGTAGCCCAGCTCAAGAGGGACGCAATCGCAGGAAGGAAGATACTCAATCATCAGAAACAGACAACGCCCAGGCGATCTCGCCAGCAACAGACACTCATTGCCTAAATAGTTGCCGGGCACAGCCCGACGCGGGGGAAGAAAGCTTTCCCCCCGTGCCCCCCTTCCGCGCCGCCGCAGGGGTTTTTAGTCTACGGGGTGGCGGGTTCGGGTCTAGGGTGTCCGTTCCTCGCTTCGCTCCGGTACTCCTGACAACGGGGGCTGATATCGTGCTTTGCGCTTGTCCTATGGGGAGTGCCCCACACCCCCACCCGTTGCCCTTGCCCCTCCCCTCTATGCCACCCCGTACCCCCCGCTTCGCGTGGCGGCGTTTTGCGCTACTCGTTGTTTTTTTCACTTGTCGTGGGAGGTTCACTCGTGATTCTTGCGCTTCGTTTCTTGTCTCAGTTGTTTTGGGCGTTTCGGGTCGTGGGCTTTTGCGGCTCTCGCTCCGGTTGCCCTGAGTTGCCCCTGCTCTCGTTGGTTGCCTTGTGTGCGGGGTTGCGTGTCCTGGTGGGTGATGCGCGGGGTGTTGATGCGCTGGTGCGTTCTGCGTTGCCCTCTGCTGAGGTGTTCTCGGTGGTTGGCTCCGGTCGGGGTGCGTTTGTGGCTCGCTCCATTCGGTTTATTCGGGCGTTAGTCGCGGCTGGTGGGGTGTTGGTGTCTTTCCCCGGTCAGCCTTGTCCTGTTGGGTTGGCTCCTTCTCCCCTGTCCTCTCGTTGCTTTTGTGGCTTGGGGTCTGGTTCGTGGGCTTCGGTTGCGTTCGCTTGTGGGCTTCGGTTGCCCGTTGTGGTGTGGGTTGCTTGTCCGTCGTGGGTTCCCACTTGGGGCTTCCGCTCCATTGGTGCTGGGTTCTGGGTTGCTGGTGCGTGAGTTGGTTTCGTCCGTTTGTGGCTGAGGGCTTCGGCTCTCAGCTTTTTTTCACTTGTCGTTTTGAGGTATTTCCCATGTCTAATCCATCCATCTATGTGGCTTGCCTTGCCAGTTACAACGCAGGCAAGCTCTATGGAGTTCACATCGAGTTTGTCGAGGGGCTAACCCCAGATGAGGTTCAGTTTGCGATCGACACGATGCTCAAAAAGTCTCCAGTTCCAGATGCTGAGGAGTGGGAGATTCACGACTCAGAAGGGTTTGCAGGTTTCAGTAGCAACAATCTAGACCTGCTGTGCGAGGTTGCAACCCTGATCCACCAGCATGGCGAGGGAGCAGTTAAGGGCTTCATAGGTCATGCAGGGGCAGAGATGCTCGATGAGTTCTCCACTCTCTACTGCGGTTGCTTCAAGTCAGAAGCTGACTTCTGCCAAGCGCACTTAGGCGAGGAAGGCGGCATCTGTGAAGCCGCTACCAGCATCCAGGTGTTCGACTGGGCAACCCTCGACCAGTACATCGACTGGGAGGCAATTGCCAACGATGCCTTCATCAACAGCTACTACTCCTACGAAGAGAGCTACGAAACGGTTCACGTCTACGGACGGCAATAGTTTCAAGTCCTGAGCACGACGTTAAAAGGCTCATTTGTCGTTTTGTTCACTTGTCGTTTTTTGAGGTTTACCGTCTATGACCTACTTTGACCGTTTTGATGTCGTGGCAGCTTATCACCACTTTGCATTCCTCACGCTTTATCGAGGGATGCACTACGACTATGAGCGAGTGAGTAGGCTTCAGTTTGCGATCGCCGCCCGTTTAGAACTGGTGTTGAGGTATAAGCCAGGGTTGAGCGATTCCAGGCTACGCACCATCAGCCCCAACGCTAAAGCGATTTATACGGGGTTGGTCCGCAAGCATTTAGGGGTCAGTGGAGATAAGCCATGCAAGGTGTAGGCATCATCAAAAACTTTGAACCACTGGGCAAACCAAGCAGGCATGTTGTCTCTCAAATCAATAAGTTGCACAGAGAGGCAACAGCAGCCCAGAGGCGAGCCATCATCGGCTTTGAGCGCGATTACTGGGTAGTCGATGCAAGCCGACTCAAGACCAGTAAAACACTCTGGCTAGTGACGTTTGAGCGCACGGTTCACTATGTCGTTAACAACGAATCAAAGACCGTTGACGTTGAGCGATTCACAGTAACGCTCAAACCAGACGGAGCGATCGCAGAATACCGACGAATGCTACGTGAGAGAGTCATCGGTTGATGCCACAACGCCGAGCCACAGGCGTTTCATAAATTGGCTCATGGCATATAGAAAAGCGATCGCCCAGGTACGTACAGGTCCAGGCGATCGCTTCGTTTTTTTCACTTGTCGTGAATTGGAGTTCACAACATGTCTAGTCTTACACAAACTGACTCGATTGAGTCAGAACTTCATGCTGTCTGTGGGCAGTGTATTCACTTTCGCCCAGCCAGGACGCTGACCTATCTCGAAGGCACGCAGCAGGTTCATACACCGAGCTATTGCAAGCTCAGAGCCTCCGTTGATCTGCCCTGCTTATTCAAGGCAGACAGCCACGCGGACACATGCCCCTGGTTCACGGAGGTGCAGTGATGAACCGTGATTTTCTACACGCCTATTTGCGTTTGCAGGAGGCACACAAAGAGTTGCACAAGCTACTCAAGGCATTTGAAACCGATGCCAGCAATGAGGAGCTTAGACGCTTGTTGGGCGAGACTTACCGACTCCTCAACATGGTTGAAACCGTTGTTCTGGGAGACAGAGACAATGTGCAACTTTAACCGCCCAAAAGCCGACTGGCAGTGCCAGCAGTGTTTCTCCTACAGACCGGAGACAGAGCACTACGGCATCTGCACAGCCCAGGTCGTGAGCGATCGCAACGGATACGGCGAGCCAAAACCGTTTAATCCGCCAGTATTCGCAAATCAGAAAGCCTGCTTCCGATTCAGCCACAACCAATAGTTAGCGTATTGCCGGGAGTCGCGCCCCGGCAGCGATCGCTAAAAGTAGCTGTAACGACTCAGAACATTAGCCGCGTAGGGTGGCGTCAGCGTAACGCACCGCATATTTAGGCTAACCTGGTGAGTCAATACAATTAGCCGCTAGACATCACCAGGGATTAGCTTCTAAGCTAGTCCCTACGATGGGTTCACCTCAACTTGCAACGCACTCCAGAGATTTTGAGCGACATTAAGGATGGGGCAACTACTCAACCAGTTGGAAAGAGGGACGCATAATGGCAAGAATCATCGCCGTCACCGATGCGGTCAAGAGTCTATCCGAAGTGGAAGCTCGGTTTGGCTTGCGTCGAGCCGAGGATGAGCAGTTTTTTAACGAGTGGCAGCAAGACCTACCCGAACTGAATGATGCCGAGCGGAGCAAGCTACAAATTCTGCGTCAACGGCTACTCTATCACCGGGCAGAGGGCGATTTGTTAGAAGGCTCCGTCATGCTGTTAGTGGCGTCTCCCCTACTAGAGTTGCCCGGATTCTATGACCCGCCATTTCGGATGCAGGCAGAGGCGGGCATCGAAGTCACCGTAGCAGATGGGCAAGAGATTTTACGCGGCAGAATCGACGTATTGATTATGCAGCGGCAGTTTTGGACGCTGGTCTTAGAGTCAAAGAAAACTACCATCTCAACGCGGTCAGCACTCCCTCAAGCGTTGGCATATATGATGGCAACCCCCGACCCCGAAAAAGCTCAATTTGGCATGTTGACCAATGGGGATGATGTCCTGTTTATCAAACTCGTCCTCCAACCCGAAAAGCAGTACAGCCTATCGCGAGTATTTTCACTCTATACACTGACCCAGGAGTGGCAAGCCGCGCTGCAAGTGTTAAAGAAACTAGCAACGTTAATTTCGGGGTGAAACGACTCCCCAATCTACCCTTGAGCGACCCTGACAATAACAGCACGACCCCTTCAATAGGGGCTTTAGCCCCTTGCCCTAATTTCTCTGGATAGGGTTATAAATTGTGAGTGAGCATCAGCTGTGCTGGATTCATCTAGTCCTCAGACGACAAGTTCTTAGAGGGCAACGGCACACGATCCTCCTGCTTGTCGAGCACCAACAACAACATATATTCCCGCGCCTCCAGGGGTAGAGCTTCTAAAATTCGCTCTACGGAGTCAATTCGCAAATTTTCACCGTTACGGAATTTGCTGACTTGCGATGCGGTGAGTCCACTCTTTTGAGCCAAGTCAGTGCCCTTGATGTTGTAACGAAACAACGTCTCCCGAAACGCCTCAGAAAAACGCATCGCTAATATTCTTTCATAAATAAAAAAGTTGCATAAATTACAGATTCCTGCAATTTATGCTAATTTCGTGAAAGTTCAAATATCACGAAAGTATAATTTCTACTATTTATGTGCTATTTTTTATATGTAAAAGTAATTTATTACATGAAAATTCGTGGACTTATGCTGACTGCTGAAGAATTTCGCTTCGCGCGAGCGATCGATCTCGAAAGGTTGACCGGAATCGACGCCTCCTGCTTCGCCGCCTGGAGCAAGACCCGCCAAATCTCCGAGCGCAATCTAGAGGCGATCGCCACTGCCCTTAGCATGACCAAGGGTGAAGTTTTGCGTGGCTTCGAGTTACGCCGACAAGACACCCAACTTGCTACCCAGGTTTCCAGTCGCCTCAAAGAACTCACCGCTTCGTAAAAACCCATGAAAAAACCCCCCGTCTTCCACAACGAGAGGGCTAAAAACGTCTAAAACGCTTTTGCAATCATGACTGATTCAAGCACGTCCCCCGAAAGTAGTACATCACAGATTGCGGAATTTGTTCAAATCCCCACAAAACTTCTCCAATACGTCAGATCCCTTCACCTGACTGGAACCCAATACGATTTGTGGCTCTACCTCTACGAACTTGACCCCTACGGCAACCGCTGGATCGAAGTTCCACCTCCCGCCGAAATCGCCCAAATCCTGCAAGTAGACCCCCGCACCATCCAACGTTGTGCTCAACGGCTTGCAGATTGCGAACTTTTTGAATTTCAGATCAATCGCTGGAAAGCCCGGAACACAACCGTTACAAGCAAAATACGCGATTTTTCTACGGGCAAAGAGATCCATTTGCGGACAAACAGATCCAAATGTCACCAAATGGATCAAAAGATCCAAAATGGTACAAATACTCAGAGCCTAAAACCCTTGCAAAATCAGGGTTTTGCTAATGAGCCATGTACCAATAACAGAAAGAAAGAATATTCAGAACAGATTGGTACTTCGTACTGCAATGAACAGGAAGGGAACCTGGTACACCTCCAAAACCCCTTATTAGAAAGAGTTGCAGCCGCAGGACTAAGCCCGAACAAAACAATCCAGAGAGCGATCGCCACACTGCAACAACAACTCGACCCCACCACCGCCGCAAAAGCTGTGGAAAACGCCCTCAGTGCCCTCCAGGAACAACAACAACAAGGAACCGTACGCAACCCCGGAGGCTTTTTTATGGCGGCTCTCAAAGGCAACTTCACCGCCAATACAGCCAAACGCAATGCCAAACACAAACGCGCCAGCCCCACCCCCCGCGATAGTCCACCCCCCGACCCGATCGCCGTTAGTCAACAAATTGACACCTACCTGCTAAACGGACGGCGAGATTGGGCGATCGCCAAACTCAACCAGCTTTACAGCAACCACCCCAACCACATCACAGAACTGCTCTCTATCCGCAACGATTGGCAGATCAGCATTACAGAACTCGGAGTATGACCCAGGAGTATTCACATGACAGGCATCTACATCGAACTGCCCAACGACCTCTATGACCTCCTCACAGCCCACCTGGAAAATAGCCAGGACGACCTCTACACCCTCGTTGCCCAGGCAATTACCGCAGCAATAGCCGAAGGCACAGCCCAACACCTGGAGGAGAAGCCATGCTGAGAGGTTTACAGCTTTCCTTCGTCTCAGATATTGAGCCATACGAGATCACCAACCCACCCCCCAACACACTCCAAACCCCATCAGGAACGGCGATTGTAACCCGCATAGAAGGCGAGATTATTTGGGCAAGATACGGCAACGGCACAGAGCAACCCCATGTTCTGGAGCGATCGCCAAGCGATCTCTGCCAAGAGAAATCATCCCCAGAACAACCCAACCAGACCTGCCAACATCTTCTAAACGCAACACCAACACCAGAGCCGACAAAACGCCAACGGCGGCATTCCCCCAAAGGCAAAGCATCAGGAACCATCAAAGAGCGACGAGGCAACACCAGGCGCAAGAAGCCCAGTATCAGTTACTTTTACGAGTGGTTCGAGAAGGGCAAAAAGCGCACACTCTACATCCCCACCCGCCAGATCGAGCAAGTCAGGACGATGATCGACAGCCGCTGTTCTGTCAATGAAATCCTACACGCGATCTCCACCCCCACTTCTCACAACCCGCAAAATCCCACATTTATCGGTAAAGATAAATCCATCAACTTACAGCGGTTTTCAGACGAGTGCCACACAGCAAATGCCTGTGGGCTGAGGTGATACATAAGATTGATGTGGCATACACAAATGAAAATTGCTGTAGCAACTCGCTGTAACTATCACCCGGAGGTGAACAACGATGAAGTTAACGGTTGAGATCGATATCATCCTGTTTAACTGCATCGAACGATTTCTAGAATCCCAACTTCCTAACCCAGAAGCCGCCGTCATTCTACAAGCCTTAGAGGATGTTGCAATTAAACATACCGCCAAGGCACTCAGAGAGCGAATCACTATCTCAGAGCCGCCACAGATAGACCTATGAAAACCACCACCAAAGCCAAACTCAAACAATTTCCCCGCATCCCTGACAACGCCGAACTCGTAGACATCAACCAGGCATCCCAAGCTCTGGGGAAAGGCTACAGCCGCCGCTCCATCTACCGCCGCATCAAATCCGGTGAATGGGTCGAAGGCATCCACTGGATAGACGATCGCGCCCGTGACAGCGCAAAAGCCATCATCAAAATCAACCTCACTGCGGTTAATGAATTACGGGCAGTCCCAGCCGCTTACCGTTAGATAGATCATGGATTAGGTGAGACTAAAAGTCTTTGCTTATTTTGAGCAATCTCGATTTCGATCTAGTTCACTCCCCTCTGGAAGTTGAGTTTTACAAAGCTTGGCAGCGTTCAATTGTTCATCTGTCAAATTCTTGGCATCGCTGAGATCAGTCCCTCTTAAAATAGTACCGTTAAGGTTAGCTTCACTAAGGTTGGCACCGTCGAGGTAGGTATTGCTAAGGTCAGCATAAGTGAGGTCAGCATTGCTTAGATCGGCATTACTAAGGTAGGCATTACTGAGGTTAGTGCCGCTAAGGAAGGCTCTGCTAAAGTTGGCATTGCTAAGACTGGCACCGTTAAGGTTAGCACCGTTAAGGTTAGCGTTGTTGAGATTACTATTCCTGAGATCAGCCACAACAAGGTCAGCCCCGCTGAGATTGGCTTCAGTGAGGTTAGCACCTTTTAGGAGAGCGTTGTTGAGCTTGGCGTAACCGAGGTTGGCATTACTCAAGTTAACTCCAATAAGGTTGGCATTACTAAGATCCACATTTCCAAAGTTGGCATCACTAACCCTCTCATTAACAATTCTCCAGACCAAATGCCATTTATCATCAAGCTTTGTCTCTCCGTTAATATGAACCCCATTGAGATTGGCAAAGCTAAGGTTGGTGTTGCTGAGGTTAGCTTCAGTGAGAACAGCGTTGCTGAGATCGGTGTAACTGAGGTTAGCTTCAGTGAGAACGGCTCCGGTAAGATCGGTGTTGTTAAGTTTAACTCCGGTTAGGTTAGCTTTATTGAAAATAGTGTTGCTGAGGTTAGCAAAGCTAAGGTTGGTGTTGCTGAGGTTGGCTCCAGTTAGGTTGGTGTTGCTGAGGTTAGCTCCGGTGAGTTTGGCACCATTAAGATCCAAATGTTTTTCTTTAGGGTCATTGCTAATCTCCCTTTCTCCTATCACGTTGAGGGCTGCTTGAATGTCGGTAGTGACGCTTGCGAAACGTTGAGAATAATCGGCTTCATCCTCCGACTTAAGCATCTGGACTCCAGCTTTTTCTCGGATAAAAGCAGTTAATACTTCCATCACTGTCCAGTGGTCTTCAGGTGAATCTCTGGCAATGCGCGCTAAGACATAAATTCCACCTAGACGAACCTCAATTAGGCTGTTTCCAAGCATCTCAACAGCTTTACTAAAGCGTTCCGTAATTTGCTTATCCTCACTAATTTGAAGGTTTTTCCATGAGAGATAAGCGGTAACTAAGAAAAAGAGCCCACCGATCGCTTGCAGCCAAGTTTGTCGATAAGCATTCTCTACATCCGCTTGATCTTTACCACTAAGCCCCAAATCTGACGTTTGCCATTTGGGTACTTGCCAAGCCAATAGCAGAATGAGAATACCTAAAAGAACAGCGGTTCTTACAGAGAAGGGAGTAGCAATCGAGCGAACGTGTTTACTTTTTTTCATGACTCTGGGTGCCGTCGAACCCTACCTGTAAAACTTGTTGCCAATTAAACTTCTGGCTTTTAAAGCTCTCAACCTATAGGCAAATCAGAAACAGAGCGATCGCCCCACTCAATACCCTTTAGATAGATGTAAGCCTGTGTACCGATTAATCGCTGATCTTGGCACTTCCTGAAACTTTTTGCCATAATCTGACACAGTTGATTATCCCCAGAACATAAGCCTGTCAACTCTTGTATGTAAGAGTGTGAGGGAGCAGTATCTTCATCGGTGTTATTTAACCGAATCAGGACAGCTTGAAAAAGACAGACGACTGTGGCGTGGACTTATTGAACCAATTAAGGAGATGGCAATGAGTCTAGAAAAACTTAGATTTGTTAAAAACATTGATGATTCCGGTTGGGCATACAAAGACTGGCAAAAGGGCAGCCAGCAACATCTGCATTGGTCAAAGGGGGGTGAGGCGAATGCAAACAAAGCTCAACTCGGAGATCTCGTTTTACTGGTGCAAAAACCGAATCATATTCAAGAAGCAAGAGCCACGCACCTCGTTGAGGTCACCAGCAGTGCAGCTGAAACGATCGCTGATGACAACTGGGGAATTGTCAGACAAGTTTCAGTCATTTGGGTGGCTGACTTCACCCACGAGGCATCCATTCCCAGAGATAGAGATCTGTTTGGCTGGAAACGCCAGCGACCTCAAGGCACCAACCTGGTTGAGTTAGAGAAGGTTAAAGATGGAACATTATTCCAGTTCTGGCATTCCCCAAATATCTTTCAGCGACACGTCGCAGGAATGCTGAGACTGATTGAGGAGTAAGTAGCAACTTATAATCAAAACACCCCTCTAACTAATCGAAGCTGCGGACAATGACAGGCGATCGCCATGCAAATCACAATCGACATCCCCGATGATATCGCCTCGCGCTTAGAGCCACTTAAGGATCAACTGCCTCAAATTCTGACACTTGGGTTACAAGAATTCACCGCCAATCCCTCCACTGGCTTTTCAGGGTTGACGGAAATCCTAGAGTTTTTTGCCAAGCTGCCCACCGCCCAAGAAATTCTTGATTTGCGCCTCTCCCCAACTGTTCAAGCCGAGATCGAAACACTGCTCGAAAAGAATCGCACCGAAGGGTTCAACGAGCGCGATCGCCAACTGTGGCAGCACTATGAATTTGTCGAACATCTTGTTCGGTTGGCTAAAGCTCAAGCTTTGCTGAGACTGCAACAAGCCACATGAGCAGAACTTACATCCCCTCCCATCAGCGGTCAAGTATTTGCGTTGTCATTCCTGATTTGAGACCAGCATCACTTACGACAGGTATTTAACGGCAAATTATAATCAAGACACCCGCTGTCTCTAGCCCATCATGAGTCGCATCCAAATCAACATCCCTGAAGAAGTCTTGATCAGCCTTAAGCAAACCCCTGACACCCTTTCTCGTGAATTGTGTTTGCTGGCTGCGGTCAAATTGTTTGAGCTAGGTCGGCTCTCATCGGGTCGAGCAGCTCAACTGGCAGGTATTTCACGAGTCGAATTCCTCAACATCCTGGGGCGTTATCAGGTTTCCCCCTTTGCCCAGAGTGCCGAAGAACTTGCTCAGGATGTTCAAAATGCCTGACCGTCAAGTTATCGTCAATACCTCGCCCTTGTCTTACCTGTAACCACACACCAGCCCTGGCAATTCTACGCAGTATCCCTTAGCCTCACCTACAACGGTGCTTTCGGTGCGTTCTCCCGATTGATCAATGCCTCATACGCCCGTCGATACGTCGCTCTGTCAATCCACGCTCGATACGTCTGGATGTGGACCTGAATCGAGTGACCCATCAAACCCGCCGCCAGATCCGGAGGCAACGAGAACTCAAAACACCGCCGAGCGTAGCAGTGTCGCAGGTCATACGGTTTGAAAGGGAGCTTGCGATCGTAAAACTCCCCCGATATCTTCGTGCCAATCTTCGCATTAGACAAATTCTCGACATTTTGCAGATTGGGCAGTTTGCGATCGCCCAACCCCCACTTCTCAGCCCACTCAGGATAAAGCGGATAGACAAATCGCTCCGTCTTCGTCTTATTGCTATCCGGCACAATGATGACCGGGAACTCAGACAAATCCGCTAAAAACACCTCATGCGGACGCAACCCATAACAGGCAATCATCCCCAAAACCCAACGCCACCCCTCATGCTTCAGCCCATCTCTCACCTGCACAATCAACGAATCTGGAGGCAGCGATCGCGGGTTAACACGCTTTGCAGAATAAGAGCCAACCAAATGCCCAAACTCAACCGACAGACCCGCAAACTTAGCCAAACGCGATAAAACCTGCACCGTTCGCTTACGATTACGAGAGTCAGCAGGAGTCTGTTCTATAACTTGTATCAGTAATTCCGTTGTCAGTGACTTGTTAGCAGGCAGTTTGTTAAACGTGGTGCGATAGTCCTTGTTCCACGTCGTTTGACTTTGAGAATTGCGATCGCGCCGATTCCAATAATCCTCCTCATATCGCCTCACCCATTCAGCCACAGATATTCTAGATTCTGATTCAGAATCATCCTGCTCTAACCAATCCTTCCAAGCAAAACGCCCCGCATCCAAATCATTCGCCAGCTCCCGCGCCCGTCGCTCCGCAAACTGTAACCCAGCAGGCGTTGCCTTCACCCCCAATGCTATCTTCTGCCTGTAAGGTTGCCGCCCTGCCTCCTTCGCTGGCAACGTCGCTCGTAGGGAAAGCGTACCGCCACGACGTTCGATCGCCACTTTAATCAGCGCAGATTTCAGCCGCCCATTAGCCTGATTAATTCGCTTGTCGATTTCCACTGGGTACAAATTTGTGTACAAATTGCTGGCTAATTATGGCATTATTCACCACTTTCAGACATAATCTGACACACTGAGATTATCCCCAGAACACTTGCCCTGTAACGTTTTTCCTTAAAGGCGGCACCCAGATTCGAACTGGGGAGTGGAGGTTTTGCAGACCTCTGCCTTACCACTTGGCTATGCCGCCATGATTTCACAGTCTATCATTATATCTGAATTCTTCTTCTTTCTGACGCAAATCATGATTTTTCACTCGGCAAAACCATCACTTTGCATTGCCCAAATTAGCGATACTCATCTATTTGCGACCGAAGGCCAAAAAATGTTAGGAGTAGCAACTGCCCTGTCTTGTCAGGTTGTGGTGCGATCGCTTCAGGCGTTGCAGCCTCAACCAGATGTGTTGCTGATGACGGGAGACTTATCTCAGGACGAGACTCCTGAATCCTATAAACGGTTATGCCAAATGATCTCGCCATTAGGGATTCCGGCTTACTGGATACCGGGGAATCATGACGTTCCGATGGTGATGCAGGAGGTGTTGCAGAGCGACTCAATCTCAGCAGACAAGAGTTTTCAAGCGGGGGGATGGAGTTTCGTCCTGCTTGATTCAGCGGTTGCCGGACAGACCGACGGAGCGTTGTCGGTTGAGACGCTGGCGTGGTTAGAGGCGCAGTTAGAGGCAGAGCGCGATCGCCCCACACTGGTAGCCCTCCATCATCCACCACTGCCAATCGCCTCCGAGTGGATGGATAGAATCGGGTTGCAAAACCCAGCGGATCTGTTTCAAGTGCTCGATCGCCATCCACAAGTCAAAGTGGTGGTGTTTGGTCACATTCACCAGGCATTTGAGGCAGACCGCAATGGGGTGAAATATTTGGGCGTACCATCAACCTGTGTGCAGTTTGAGCCAAAGGCGAGGGATTTCACAGTGGATGAAATGCAACCAGGATTTCGCCTGTTGACACTGCACTCGGATGGTAGTTTTGCCACACGGGTAGAGCGGGTCAATTTGTAGGGGAGTGGGGAATGGGGAATGGGGAGTAGGGAGAGGCGCGATTGATCGCGTCTGTAAGGCAATGAGGGGTAGAGGAGTAGAGGGGGAGAAGCCAATCTCTATCACTCCCCTAATCCATTACTTAGTCTTTAGCATTCAGTCCTCAACGCACGCTGACAAATCGTTCTTGAGCGATCGCCCGCAAATTTTCGACTTCTTCACGACGCGATACAGAAAGGGGAATCGTGGATTTGATGGTTTGCAACAGCAGGTTAGTGTCGAGGGGTTGATTCAAATACAACGCATGGTAGAGGGACGCAATCACTACCTGTTCGATTTCGGCACCGCTAAAACCATCGGTTGCCGCGACCAGAGCAGCAAAGTCAAACTGTCTTGGGGTTTGTTTGCGGCGCAGCAGGTGCGTTTGCAGAATGACGCCCCGCTCCTGTTCGTTGGGCAGATCAACAAAGAAAACTTCATCAAAGCGTCCTTTTCGGAGCAGTTCGGGGGGTACCTGAGACAGGTCATTGGCAGTCGCGACGACGAACACCTCCTGGGATTTTTCTTGCATCCAGGTGAGCAGTGAGCCAAACAAGCGACGACTCAAGCCACCATCAGAATCACCTGTGCTAGTGGTAAAGCTTTTCTCAATTTCGTCAATCCACAACACGGCAGGTGCCATAGTTTCAGCCAGGGCGATTGCCTGTCGAAAGTTCTTTTCCGATTCGCCGATGTATTTGTCATAGAGCCTTCCAGCATCAAGTTTGAGCAGGGGCAGTCTCCAGGACTGGGCAATGGTTTTGGCAGCCAGAGATTTGCCGCACCCCTGAATGCCAACAATCAGAATCCCTTTGGGAGGGGTCAGGTTTAGCTCTTGTGCCTGTTCGCTGAAGCCGACCTTGGCGTGATCAAGCCAGCGTTTGAGTCCGGCAAAGCCTCCCAGATTCACGGGTTTCTCATTGACCGGGAAATATTCTAAAACGCCCCCTTCCCGAATCATCTGGGCTTTGCGGTGCAAGATTCTACCGACATCATCAATACTTAATTTGCCATCCTCTAAAGCGGCAAAAGTAATTGCCTGTCGGGCTTGCTTGAGGGTCATGCCGACCAATGCTTTGACCAACGACTGCATTTCTAGCTCGATCGGTTCTGACTGCAAGCGGTTTCGGCTTTTCAGCGATCGCATCACTTCTAACACGGCTTGATGCAATTCATCCAAACCAGGCAGCTTGAGATCAAAGTAGACCGCATCGTGGGCAATCTCTGGTGGCAGTTGCACGGTGTCACCCGACACGACGAGGGCTGAAGCAGACTGGGAAAACTGCTGAGTGATCTCCCGAAACTGTCGCACCAACACAGGGTCGTCTTCCAGGTGGGGCGCAAAGTCCTTCAACCAAAACACTGCTTTGGTGGTCATATCTTGAATATGTTTCAGAGCTTTGAGGGGATCATCCGTTCCCTCGACCGCAGCAGGGCGATTTTGCCCAGGGGGAGCGCACTCATTGACCCACGGAGCTTGCATGGAACCGGGCGATCGTACGATGCCTTGCGTCGCACTCCACTCAAACAGGGGCATATTCATATCGCGTGTCACCGCTTGTAACAGAGCCTGCGCCCGCTCTTCTTCAACCGTCTCAATCACAATCAACGGATGAAAGGACATGATCAACGTTTGAATGTTGCGAATGCTGTTGGAGAGCAGAGTGCTAGAAGACGGCATAGGGGAAATGGGTAAGGGGAGTGGACTACTCTCAAAATTCCCCTCTGTCTCACAAAATTCCGTACTATCTACGATAATTTTTGGCTGAGTCGCCTTCTATAGCTACCGCCACTTGATTTAGGACAGTTAACCAGGTGCATTCCTGGCTAGAAGCAGCCTTGCGGCAAAATATATAGCCGTAGTCATCTCAGTTAAGACAAGGCACTCAACAGGACAGACGCGATTAATCGCGTCTCTCTCGACAGGGCTCAAATTCAATGTCGTAAGGGTTTTGGCGATCGCTGTAGCTTTGGTCAGAAAGCTTAAGGCAATGGCAATGGATCAAACCCTGATGCTGGGAAAGCTTTCTGACTCACCTCCACCCCATCAAATGGGGCTACGGCTATACTCCCCCCTCCCAAGTGATTAATAGAAACATGATTCCCATGCCTCATTGCCTGAAGCCTTCTGTTTGGCGGCTGGGAGCGTCAGCCCACTTCCTATTTCCTCAAGATCTCTCACCGAAACACCACTAATCGTTCGTTGATCGTTAATATGTCATTAGAGTTTTGGGAAGTGTGCCGTGTTTAACAAGCGATATCGTTGGCTAACCGTGACTATATTGGCGATCGCCACCCTCGCTTTTTCAGGATTTTTGCTCCTGTCGATCTTTGCGCCGTTGTTTGGAGGGGGTCTAGCCGGATCTCCATCTCCAGCGGCGTCAAGGGCTGCGTCGCCGCAAGCCGATCTGGAGGCACAAGCGAAGGGATACGAACTAGTCCTACAACGAGAACCCGACAATCAAACGGCACTGAGAGGGTTAATCGACATTCGCATCCAACAGGGCAACATTGAGGCGACGATCGCCCCTCTGGAAAAGCTGGCGGAGTTGAATCCTGATCAGCCGGAATATCAGGTATTGCTGGCACAGGCAAAACAACGCATTGGCGATCGCGAAGGGGCAGCGCAAGCCTATCGCAGCATCTTGTCAACTCGTCCGGGTGACTTGAATGCGTTGCAAGGATTGGTGGATTTGATGTTAGAGCAAGACCGTCCACAGGCGGCGATCGGCTTGTTGCAAGACACGCTCAAAACCGCTGACGAAGCGAATCGCATCCAACCGGGCAGCGTAGATGTTACCTCTGTGCAACTGCTGTTAGGGCGGGTCTACGCCGAGGAGGGACGCTTTGAAGAGGCGATCGCGGTGTATGACCAATCGATTGAGAGCGATGGGCAAGACTTCCGTCCGGTGTTAGGCAAAGCTCTCGTCTTACAAAGCCAGGGCAAAAATGAAGAAGCACAGCCCCTGTTTGTCAGTGCGGCGGCTCTGGCTCCAGCCCAATACAAAGACCAGATTAATCAAATTGCGGCGGGTGCGTCTCCGTCTCCGGCAGCGGCTCCCAGTTCTGCTCCCAGTGCTGAAGCCAGCCCTGCCCCCGCTGAGTCTCCTGCTCCCTAGATTGGTGTTATGAATTTTGCTAGTGACAACGTAACTGGAGTGTCTCCAGAAATCATGGCAGCACTCGCGGCTGCCAACGAGGGTAGTTCCATGCCCTATGGGGCAGATGCCATCAGCCAGCGGCTCAATGCCCAATTCTCAGAGTTATTTGAGACAGAGGTGGTCGTCTTTCCGGTGGCAACGGGTTCTGCGGCTAATGCATTGGCTCTGTCAGTCATGTCGCCGCCCTATGGCGCGATATACTGTCACCCGGAGGCTCACATCAATGTGGATGAGTGCGGTGCGCCCGAACTCTATACAGGTGGAGCAAAGCTGGTGTTGTTGCCCGGTGTGAATGGCAAGATAGACGCGGCTACGCTGGAAAGCACCGTGAGCCAAGCCGGAGCGGGGGTGGTGCATAGCGTTCAACCTGCGGCGGTGAGTCTGACCCAGGCAACAGAAGCGGGGACGGTCTATTCCGTCACAGAGGTACAGGCGATCGCTCAGGTTGCCCATGCTCATCACCTGTCGCTGCACATGGATGGAGCCCGATTTGCCAATGCCGTTGTCCGGTTGGGATGCGCTCCAGCGGATATCACCTGGCGAGCCGGGGTGGATGTGCTTTCGTTTGGAGCCACCAAAAATGGAGCCATGGCAGCGGAAGCAGTGGTTTTCTTTAACTCGGCTCTCAGCGAAACCTTTGGTTATCGGCGCAAACGGGGCGGACACCTGTTCTCCAAGATGCGGTTCCTCTCAGCCCAACTGGAGGCTTACATTACCAATGATCTCTGGCTCAAAAACGCCACCCACGCCAATCAGATGGCGGCGAAGCTGTCTCACGGCTTATCCACGGTTCCCCAGGTGGAGTTGTGCTACCCCGTTGAGGCAAACGAGATCTTTGTCCGCTTTCCAGAGGCGATCGCCAACGGTCTACTCAGTCAGGGCTTCCGGTTCTATCATCAACCTACCCCCAATCACACGATTACGGCTCGACTGGTCACCGCCTTTAACACCCGCGAAGCTGACGTAACCGCCTTTGTCGAAGCGGCTCATCGCTATGCCACTCCGGTTGAAGCCCTCAGTTAAAAAATTCACAATTCTATAAACCACAGATCTAGTAGTGGACTAGACTTAAAACCATGATTAAATAGCCAAGTATAACCATATCTGGAGGTCTAGATAAGGCTATGGGGTTTTGGGAATTTCTCATCCAAAAAGAAGGCGATCGCTCCTGGCTGCCTCTAGAGTCTCCAGACGTCGAAATTCTGGAGGGACGGTATCGCGTTGTCGCCCGCTCCAATCGGGTCAACACCCCTGTTGAGATTCAAGTGACTCACATTGCGATCGCTGAAACTCCGCCCAAACGCCGCACCCAAAAGCGATCGAGTCAGACCAACCCAGATGGACTGGTGGTCGTGATTCCCTTTACCCGCCTGCAACCAGGCATCTGGGAACTCAGTTGTAGTGGAGATTTGATGGCAGATTTTGCCGGAGAGGGTTGGCAATACACGGTGAAGTTGCAGGTGTTGTCCCACGCCAGCGAGGCAACGGAGGAGTGGGAGCCCGACTGGCAAGCAGATGCCCCAGAGTCCCAATCGACTGTTCAGGCGGCTGTTCAGGCTGACCCTCCACCCCCGGAGAACAGTGCTTCTGCGGTTGCTCAACCGACCTCACCTCCGACTCCACCGGAAGCTGTTTTGCCCCCAGAGCCAGTTTCGCCGCCACCAGAGTTAGAGCGGTTAACAATCGTGCCCCCTGTTCCCCACCTGGAGGTAGACTCAGACGCGGACGCGCCACGAGCCAACCTCAGCGAAGAAATTGCGGCTTCTGACATTTTTCAGATGGCGACACGCCTCTCTCAAGAGGTTGTAGACTCGGTCTTTCAAGATTTAGAAGCAACGGCGGAACCGCCTATCGAGAACATCCCTGCCACAGGGACAGAGACTCCCGTGCGATCGCAACCGCCTGATGTGGCTCCCGTTGTGGAGCCAACGCCCGCTTCAGTGGATACGCCCGTGTTGCATGAGGCGTCCACTGCCGACTATCCTCCGGTGCAACTGGCCCTCAATCGGGACACTTACACCGCCCGTCGGGGACAAACGCTGACCCTGACAGGACAGGTCGAGCGATCGCCCGTCAATTCCTCTCCTGTGGCTATTCCTGCCGTCGAGCTACGAATTCGGTTGAGCGATCCCCAGACGGCTCAAACCCTGGTGAATGTGGGGCGATCGCTGCCGATTCAGACAGTGCCATCACCCTTTGAGTGCACCATCACCATTCCCGACGGCTACCAGACGCGCCTGCTGTTGGGAGACATTACGCTCGTGGCGGGAACAACCGAATTAGCCACCCATCCCTTTAGCGTCACAGCCGATCTGACGGAGTTGCTAGAGGCACTGGCTAACGCCTACCCCGAATCTGATCTCGTCCAACCGCCACTAGAGTTCACTGCACCGGCTACGGTTGCTGACCTGGATCTGACGTTTTTGGAGTTTCTGCAATCGCCCAAACCGATGTTGCAGTTTCAACCAGCAGACAAGCAAGCTATTCCCCCTCAATTGAACCCAGCAAAGTCTGCTCAACGGACGCCTGCTAAGTCGCCGATGACCGTTGGTGTAACCGGAAGCGCATCGCCCACCAGTTCCCCCACTGCTGCCTCAGAACCGTCCTTACCCCCACCTCCTGCCACGTCTGCTGGGTTTTCTGGGTCAACCGAGATGCCTCCAGAGGCAACACCTCCCCTCAGTCTGTCAGAGCTAGTGTTGGATGATGACACCATTTCTCCGCAAGACTGGCAATCTCCTGCGTCAACCGTGCCGCCACGATCGCCCAAAGCTAAAAAGGCTCCTTCTCCCGAAGACCAGGCATTCCAATCCCTGAATCTGCAAAACCGATTTTTCTCACGGCTCAACGCCCTCGCCAGCGACTCAGAACTGTCCAGTTGGCTGCACCAAGACCCGATTGAGGCGTTGCCCGTTAATGAGGCTCCGTTAGGGCTAGATACCGATTTAGCGGCTCACGAGGTAGTCGTTGAGGATGAACCCCTCACTCCTTCTTACGCGCGGCAGGTGGCACCCGTCGAGCCTCCAGCAGAACTGGTGCTACCTGAAGATGAACCAGTGCCAGAGCCACAATTAAGCATCCCCGCTGGAGAGTTGGTGTCGGGTCAGTCTATCTTTGTGACGGTAAAGCTGCCCGATGTGAAGTCGCGGATTTACGTCAAGATGTGGGTGCTCGATCGCCAGACCCGTTCGCTATTGGATGGACCCCGATGGTTCATGGCATTTGTGCCTGATGGGTTTGGGCATTTAGAGACGCGCACCCAGGTGACAGTGCCCTATGGTTGCCTGGAAGCCGTGTTTGAGGCGATCGCGATTGAGATGATGACCAAGCGGGAAAGTCATAAAGTCGTGATCAGCCGCACAATCATCCCTCCAGATCTACCACTGCTAGCGGAAACAGATTTGGAGATTTAGGGAATGCTCTAAAGGGCAAAGCTGTTGTTGTCCTTCATTCATCACACAACGTGCAATTTTACAGCCATAGCCAGCCATAGCCACATGCGATGGGGCGGAGGCGAGTCAGAAAGCCTTTCCAGACCGTGTTTGAAACATTGTCTTTGTCTTAAGCTTTCTGACCAAAGCTATATTTATCCGCAACGTGAGTTGCCGGATACCAAAGCCGAGCTTGTGGCTCAACTGAGCTTTGCCAAACACAAAACGCCTGCGACTTACGTCAAAGCCTGCGGATCTATCGCCGTAGTTTGTTCGGTCAGGACAACCCATCAACAGAATAGACAGAATAGATGCGATTAATCGTGTCTTTCTGGTTAACCCTCAGGGATCAATGCCCTCATTGAAGGGACAATAGCGATAAACGCCAAGTGCAAACAAGCTCAAACATGCCAACAAGCTCAAACCTATAGTTGCAAATCCCGTCACTCATCCAATGTCCTCTGACCTACCCATCCACTTTTTCACGATTGTCTTAAACGGCGAACCCTTCATTCGCTACCATCTCAACATCTTTCAACAGCTTCCCTTTACCTGGCACTGGCACATTGTTGAGGGAGTCGCTGATTTAAAGCACGACACTGCCTGGAGTGTGCAATTGGGTGGACAGGTCACCTCCGACATTCACCAACAGGGACGCAGCCTCGATGGCACGAGTGAATATCTCGATGAGGTAGCCGCACAGCATCCAGACCGTATCACCGTTTATCGCAAGCCCTTGGGCGAGTTTTGGGATGGCAAACGGGAAATGGTCAATGCGCCGTTGGTCAACATCCAGGAAGAGTGCCTTTTATGGCAGGTCGATGTTGATGAACTGTGGACAGTTGAACAGTTGGTAACGGCTCACCAGATGTTTGCGACTCACCCCGAAAAAACCGCCGCCTTTTATTGGTGCTGGTATTTTGTGGGAGCAGACCTGATCATCAGTACGCGCAATTGCTATGCACAAAACCCAGAGCAGGACTGGCTCCGTACCTGGCGATACCGTCCAGGGTATGTATGGGCAGCACACGAACCGCCCCAACTGGCGGAACCTCTACCCGATGGAACCTGGCGCGATGTCGCCGGAGTCAACCCTTTTCGTCATGCAGAAACCGAGGCAAATGGGTTGATCTTTCAGCACTTCGCCTATGTGTTGCCAGCACAACTGCAATTCAAGGAGCGGTATTACGGCTACGCAGGGGCACTGTCTCAATGGCAGACCTTACAACATGAAACCCATTTTCCGGTGCGGTTGCGGCGTTACTTCTCTTGGGTTCACGACCTGACTATGGTCGATCGCGCAGCGACAAAGGGAGTCGTGCCGATCGCCCACCCAGACCCGACCGGAGCATGGCAGTTCCGCTCCTCTGATGCGTTACATGCTGAGGTCAAGACTCCATCCAGCTTTACACCGCTTGTTGCGATCGATGGTGTGTTCTTTCAACTCTATAAAACGGGAATTGCGCGAGTGTGGCGATCGCTCCTGGAGGAGTGGGTAGCGAATGGCTTTGCTAACAACCTGGTGGTACTCGATCGAGCAGGCACCGCACCAGAAATTCCCGGCATTCACTACTACCCGATACAACCCTACAACGCTAAAGACAGTGAAGGCGATCGCCAGATGTTGCAACGAGTCTGCGACACATTGGGGGTAGAGGTATTTATCTCAACCTATTTCACCACACCGCTGTCAACGCCTTCAGTGGTACTGGTTTACGACATGATCCCAGAGGTGATGGGAGAAGGACAAACCCACCCCATTGTGCAAGCAAAACAACGGGCGATCGCCCAGGCTACAAGGCATCTGGCAATTTCTCAAAACACAGCAGAGGACGTTGTGCGATTTTCGCCCCAACCGTTAGCAAGTCCGGTTGAGGTGGCGTATTGTGCAGTCAGCAAGACCTTTAGACCGGCGGGGGAAGCGGCGATCGCTCAATTTCGGCGCAAGTACGGCGTTAACAAGCCTTACTTCGTGGTGATCGGAGCAGATAACCCCAGCGTTTACAAAAACAATCAGCTATTCTTTCAGGCATTTGCCAATCTCGCCAGCAAGACCGGGTTTGACCTCGTGTGTACGGCATTTGAACCCCAACTTCCCGACGGGTGGCGAGCAAGCACCACCGGAGTTACAGTTCACTTGCTGCGGCTCACCGATGCTGAACTCGCTGTTGCCTATAGCGGAGCGATCGCCCTGGTGTATCCCTCCAAATATGAGGGCTTTGGGATGCCGATTTTAGAGGCGATGGCGTGTGGTTGTCCAGTGATTACCTGTCCCAATTCTTCTATTCCTGAAGTCGCCGGAGAAGCCGCCTTGTATGTAGATGACACCGATGCCGATGCACTGGCAGAAGCTCTGTGCGATGTCCAGAAACCGAAGATTCGTCACGCCCTGATTGAGTCAGGATTGCAGCGATCGCACCTGTTTTCCTGGGCGACCATGGCAACGATTGTGCAATCGGTGTTGATGGAGGTTACTCTGCGTGACTTACCCCTGCGCGACACCAACATTCTGGTGCTGGTTGACTGGCAACAACCAGAAGATGTGCTGTATGAGCAATTGGGAGAGGCGATCGCTGCCCTGTTAACCCATCCCAATCAGGAAACCATGACCTTCTTGATCGACATCAGCGACTTACCAGAGGCGATCGATGTGGACTTTTTGTTGGCCGATGTAGTGGTGGCGATCGCCATGCAGTATGACCTCGACATTGAGGAACCCGGTGTCGCTCCATTGCCATACTTGACGGCACCTCAATGGCAGGTACTAACACCTCGCTTGAGCGGATTTATCCAACTGGGGAAAGTATCTTCAGCGATCGCTACTCAGATCGAGCAATCCCAATTACGGCAATTGGCATTAACTCAGGACTTACGCTACTAAATTGTGCAGGTAAACTGACCATGGTATTGAGCGAAAAATGTGTGAATGCGATCGCGCACTTCGTCAGGTGAGAGATGTAACCACTCTTCTACGTCAGCATTCCAGGGAAACTTCTCCTGGCGATCGCCCCGTTCCACATAACCCTGTTGGTAGGCATCTTCTGGCGAGAGGGCAGGTAACGGATTCAACTCTGATGGAATCAAAAATGCGTTGTTGTAGTGCAACTCAACTAAGTCGTAGTTGTATTTCTGGCAGAGTAGATACAACTGACAAATACTTTGTCCATAAAAGTGATCACCTGTGTATACATGGTTCTCATCCCAATTCACCGTAAATTTCACAGGAGGAGGAACCTTTTCGTTAATCTCAGCACAAATTAGCAACGGGCGAAAGTCCTTCAGCAGTTCTTCTAGAACGTAATAGTCATAACTATCAATGTCCAGATTTAAGAAGCTAAATTGTTTTGGGACTTGATGGGCTGTGAGGAGTGAAACGACATTTTTTGGAGTGACAAAACACTTACTGAGATCAACACTGGGGAATTCGCGATAGCGTAAAGCCAGTTGAGCAAATCGTTCGCGATCGCCTTCCACAGCTAACCCTGACCACCCCTGCTTAAACAAAAAATAGGTATTAGACATCGTAATGCCATCACTGGCTGCAATGTCTACACAATACGGAGATTCCTGATCTAACTCATTGAGGCGATCGAGGTAATATTCAATTCGGCTCTCCTCATCTAAATAGGAATATTTAACTCGCTCCTCACGAGCAGGCTCCACAAAATACTGAGGAGCCAATTCCCGCAAATGCTGCTCAATGGCCCAGGCGATCGCCCCATCATCCACAGCAATCCGTCGCTGATATTCCACAAACAAAATATCAACTAGCTCACCTGTCCAGGCTTCAAGTTCTGCCTCAGTAGCATCTGCCATCCTGAGAAACCAGGTGGTCTGCGCTTCAGCCTCGTGACCTTGCAACAGCAAGATTAAACCCAAATACCAGTAACTGGATCGGATCTCAGGGGCTAACTCAATTAATTGCTCGTACTGTTGCGTGGCTTGCTCATACTCGTCCAGCAGAAAAGCTGTCAACGCGCGTTGTTGTAAGTGGTCTACTGAATTGCTAACCGCCCCTGAGCCAGCGCAGGTATCATTAAACGCCAGCATAGCTTGAACCGTGGGGAGCGATCGCACGCCCTGCCTCACCAGTTCAGGAATTTGAGACAGACTCTCTAAAATTTCGTTAGTGAAGTTGTAACGTGTCTCTTGCCCATAGTTGAGCGTTAGATACACCAGCAATTCCAGAGCATAGTCGGGAAAGTCCGTGATATCTGCAATACACGCCAACTTGAGCAACTTGTCAGGATCTTGAATTGGGGTTTGAATCCAATCGCGAAAGTAAAAAGCATCTGCCCAAATCAACCCACCCGGATGGGTCTCAGACGCTACGGGAACTCGTCGCAGTCCATGATTCAAGTTGCTCAAATCAAACAGCGAAAACCCTTGTTGGCGCAGGTGTTGATCCATATCGCCAAACAGCGATTGCCCGACATAGAGTTCTGTAAATTCCACTTCAGTACGAATGGCTGAAACACGCTCTAGAATTGCGGTTGCGCCCTGTAATACCTGCAACTCTCCACCCTGTACATCCAGTTGAATGAAGTCAATCTCGTGAACTGCCTCGGACTGGCAAAACGCATCTAGCGTTGTGGTTTTAATGTCAGTCGTAGACGCTAATCGAATTGCCTCTGCATTTGCCAGATAACGATTGATATAGGCTTCACTGGGTGGATACAGCGAACTGCAAGCAGGCTCTTGAGTGATATACAGGGTTTGTTGTCCCGATGTACTCCACAACGCCAGTGGAATATGCTTTTCAACCCAGTTAACCTGCCTCACTTGCAAATTGTCGTTCGCCCGTTGACAGGCTTCCTCATCGGGATCAAATCCGTATATCGTCAGATTTGGGGCAAAAACGCTCCACCCCTGGCTGCCATAATCATCCTCGATCGCCAGCTTCCGAGAACCGACTAAGCAAACTGTGACGTGTAAGGTGTCTAACCGTCCATTGCGCTTGAGACTGGGAAGAAATATAGCCATGCTTTAACGTCACTCAACTCTGAGTTAGCCCCACCACCTGCCCAGCATTCGCTATGGATTGCCCGCTTGTTGGCGTGCCTCAGCGAGTTGTGCTGCGTAGTCAGCGTTATCAGGATTCAGTTTAACCAGTTTTTCGAGAGGTGCGATCGCCCCTTTAGGATCGTTCATCTCTAACCGTGTGTTGGCTAGCCCTTCTAAAGCAGTAATATTGTTAGGTTCTCGTTGCAAGACCAGTTCATATCCCCGTACTTGCGCCTCGATGGATGACTCTTCGCTGACGACAGGAGCAGACTCGGTTGGCAAAAGACCTGTCACAACCAGATTAACCGTGCTCGCCGCCATAGAGCCTAAAAACAGGACACCCGAAACGAATATGAACGTCCGTCGTTGCGTTTGAGTCAGAGCCATAACTGTGTGTGAGTAATGAGTATAGTGTTAACTTACCCAGTTGAGCGCAGACAGAGATCAGGGAGAAGCGTTGAGGTAGAGCGCAGGTTGCTCTTACGACTTCAACAGGGCGATCGCACTGTCACTCAAGTATTGCCGCACATTTTCCACAATCGGTAATTGCTCCAATCCCTGAGCTTTGAGTTCTGAGAAATTAGCAAGCCCCATCACAATGGCATCAGCACAGTTGTAGTCGGGGTTGTCGCCGTATTGCAGTGTCAGGGCTTCTAGCAATTCCAGGGCATAGTCAGGAAAGTCCATAACATCAGCGATACATGCCAGTTTGAACAGTTGCTCTGGTGTTTTGAGTTGGGTGCGGTCAAAGTCAGAGCGCAGCAAATCGCGGAAGTAAAACGCATCTGCCCACAACAATTGCCCCGGATGAGAGAAGGATTGAATGGGCGATCGCATTCTTACCCGATGAGACGACGCCAGATGAAATAAGCTGAAATCGCGCGATCGCAAGAAGGTATCCACATCGCTGAACAGCGGTTGATTACTGTAGAGCGGACTGAACTCAACCTCAATCTGCACGGCTAAAACGCTGCGTTCCAGCAGATTCTGCCCCCCCTGCAACACCAACAGGTCTGCCCCCTGCACATCAATTTGCAGAAAATCAATATCAGTAACGGCTTCTTGCTGACAAAACTCATCCAGAGTTGTGGTTTCGATTTCAACAGTGAAGTCTAAATTAACCAACTCTGGCAATCCACTAAAGCGGCTCAAATAAGGTTCGTTAGGGGGATACAACGAACTGCACATGGGGTGCTGAGTGACATAGAGCGTGCTTTCTCCGGGAGCGTTGCTCAACGCCAGAGGAACATGCTTTTCAATCCAGTTGACCTGGCGAGCCTCTAAGTCAGCATTGGCCGCATCGCAAGCTTCGGGATCAGCGTCAAACCCATAGATGGTGAGATTGGGAGCAAAAATATTCCAACCCACGCTGGCATAGTCGTCTTGAGTATTGATTTTGCGAGAGCCAACATTGCAAACGGTGATGTGGAGTTGATTGAGTTGACCGCTGCTTTTCAAGATGGGAAGAAAAATTGGCATATCGGGGGAGTGGGGAATGGGGAGTGCGATTCGTCGTGTTTGGACTGGATTAGGCTTTGGGTAGAGCTACTATATTGAGGTTGCCCCGCAATTCGTGAATCGAGTCAATTGGAATTAATTCTTTGACAAAGGGACGATAACGGAAGAGTTGATACCCCTTAGACATGAGATATTCAGCGACGATGGTGTTGCTGGCATCTTCATCTTCTGCGCTTAAGCCCGCCACGTTCTCGTAAAGGATTTTGGGAGCAAAGTCTGTGAGGAGGCGATCGCTCCCTTGTAGCACCTGCAACTCATGTCCTTCGGCATCAATCTTGAGCCAATCGACTCGACTCAGATTTTCCCGCTCAATCAGGTGATCCAGGGTAAAGCAGGGAATCTCTTCAAACTCGCTGGTTTCCAGCTCCTCATCTGCGGTGACAACGCGATTGAGTTCACTGGCAGAGCGGAGAGAGAGGCGCAGGGTAGTGTTGCGATCGCTGGCGGCTCCGGCACACACGGTCACCCAGGGCAAGTCGTTCGTTTTACAGGTTTCCTGCAAACAGCGCACACATCCAGAGAAGGGTTCTACCGCCAACACTCGCCCCGTTGCCCCCACTCGCTGAGCCGCACTGAAGGTATAGACCCCTACGTTTGCCCCCACATCAATCACGGTCATGCCGGGTTCAATCTGCTCTCGCCAAAACTCCATCTCCGCTTCAAACCAGTCTCCTTCAGCCAGCAACACACTGGTGACAATACTGCGGAGATTCGGTTCCACCGCTAGTGCCATCTGTTCAAAGGGCACATAGGTCATGGGGCTTTCCGCTGGAAGTTGTGCCCATTTCCATACGTTGGCTTCTGGATGGCGTTGGGCATGGTTACGAGCAAGGTTGAGCCAATATTCTCCCGCTTTGGGATGCTCTGGCTCCCGATAGGCGAGATACATTGCTTGCAACACAGCCGGATGATCAAAGGCAAGCTTGCGGGCTCGTTGCAGATATAACAAGCCTTCCCATTGTTGTTGAATCAGACTGGCTAGCCCCAGTTTGAAATTGACGTAGGCGGTTTGCGGAGAGAGTTGACTGGCAAGTTGCAGAAATCGCAAGCCAACAGTGTTGTAAAACACAACTTGCGCCTGACACAACACTTCAATAAACAGCAAAATTGCCTGATTGTAGCCATCTTCAACATGCAACAGTTGATGGAATTGCTCCTGGCGGGCGATCGCCAGATTGCGCCACTGCAACGGCAAATATACCAACCCCAATGGCAGTCGATCCACTGAGTTAAACAGGGGTTGCAGCGTTGAAATCAACTGAGAATAGGCACTGTGAGCCGCTGCCTCGCGATCGCCTAACATACACTGAGCGATCGCCAGATGAGCCGCACAGAGGGGATGTTGATTTAGAGCTACCCCCCTTTGCAGCGCATCGATAGCCATCTCCAGGTTAATAGCGCGTAACTCCGGGCTATCACTTTGCTCCGCTTCAATTAACGCTAAAACGGCAAGATTGTTCAGTTCGATCGCGGTGGTGGGTTCATCCCAACTGACCGACTCCAGGTCGGTCGCGAGATTAATAATGGAGTGAATCGTTAATTCAGGGCAATTGTCATGCACGTATTGCCAATACGGCTCAATGGCAGGAGTTGATGAAGATGGGGTCATATAGGAGTTGGGGAATTATACTGGTTACACTTAAGGTCAAAAATATTGCATTGGAATTCGCGATCTGTGTCGGCTAAATCTCACCACAGTTGGCAACAGCTTTTAGGCACGTCCATCGTAGCACTGGTATGTGTTCTGGCGATTGGCTTACTGCAAGTTCCTCAACTTGCCGAATTGCAGCGTCAAGCCACCACCCCCAGTGTTGCGACCCTGCGCCAGCAACTAGAGGCTCAAAAAGTGCAGTTGAATTTACTAGAGAAGATTCCCACCTTTGGCTTTGACAACCTCATCGCTGATTGGGCTTTTCTCAACTTTTTACAATACTTTGGCGATGAACCCGCGCGACAACAAACCGACTATTCTCTCAGTCCTGAGTTTTTTGATGTCGTTTTGACTCACAATCCCCGGTTTTTAGAGGCGTATACATTTCTCTCAACCAGTACCGCGCTCTATGCAGGTGAACCGGAGCGATCGGTCGCTCTGATGGATCAGGGGCTAGAGTCTCTTTCACCCACCGTGCCACCGGGTTCCTTTTTTGTCTGGCGCAACAAAGGCATTGATGAGTTGCTGTTTTTAGGCGATTCACAAGCAGCACGGCGATCGTTTGAAACGGCTGCCGAGTGGGCAAGCCAGTCCAACATACCGGGGAGCGATCAGGTCGCCCAACTCTCTCGACAAACCGCTCAATTTCTCGCTAACAACCCCGACAGTAAAACTGCTCAGGTCGCTGCCTGGGCAATGGTGCTAGAAAATGCGCCTGACGATCGCACCCGTCGCACTGCCGTCGATCGCATTCGGCTTTTGGGGGGAGACGTGGTCGCCAGCCCCGATGGTGGATTTCAGATTATGCCACCGTCGAGTGATTAATGTAGGAATCTCGCAGGGGCATTTCGCGAAACGCCCCTACAGCCGTGGTGCGTTCTCAAGGATCATACCTGCCTTCAGCAACGCCCATGCTTCATCCCTTCTTCCTCTTCCCAGCCATCTATCTTCTCGACCCGTTACTTGCAGCCGAGCCTCGATAGATCCGTTCCTCTTGCTCTGGGGAAAGCCAGGTCAACGGAAACGCATCGGGTTCTGGAATGGGGCAGGTGACAGGCGACTTGTTGATCTGAATGGGAGGAAGCTTGATCGACATTTCGGCTGGAGTAGCCGTGTGTTGAATGGGGACAAACGCATGTTGGTCAACGTTGTATTCCAGCACTTCACCCATTTCAATGTTGTAGATCCACCCGTAGAGCCGAAGTTTGCCCTGGTAGATACGGGAGTGAACGATGGGGTAGGTTTTGAGGTTTTCGAGTTGGGTCAGGACATTTTCAGCGATCGCCACTTCGATCAGCTCTTCCCCTTCATAGCTGCTGTAATGGTCTTTAACTAACCGTCGAGTGGCTTCTGCATGTTTGAGCCAGTTATGCACCAGGGGCATACTGGCCTCCAGGGATTCCAGCTTTAACAGCCCTTTCATTGCGCCGCAGTGAGAGTGACCACAAACAATGACCTGCTCAATCCCTAAAGCGTTGATGGCGTACTCGATCGCTGCCCCTTCACCCCCGTTAGCTGCACCATAGGGGGGGATGATATTACCTGCGTTACGAACCACAAACAGATCGCCGGGTTGTGCCTGAGTGATGAGATTTGGATCGACCCGCGAATCAGAACAGGTAATAAACAAGACTTTGGGGGTTTGCCCATGAGCCAGTTGCTCAAATAGCTCGAAGTTGCTACAGAAATAACTATCCCGAAATTCTCGTAGCCCTTGAATCAGGTCTTTCATAATCTAGTTCCCTTCCAGTGCGACTCATCCCACGATGAGTGATCGTCCATTTGAGAATCGGGAGCAGCCACCCATAGCTGAGCATCCCAAAACGCCAAACTCTCTTCTATTCTCCCACCGAAACGGAGCCTGTTCACGACAAGAACCTAGATTTTCATCCTGATTCCCATGCGGGTTATTGATTAATTGGATTAAGCAGATTTATCGGATAGGGCACGTCTGCCCCAGAAACAGGTTTTACAATCACCTGTTTTTCATGTTTATGGGGCTTAACAGAGAACGATTACTGGGATTGGCTGCATGATTCGGATTTTATTGGTCGATGACCAGGCTATTATTCGCGAAGCTCTCAAGGTGTTGCTGGAACAACAGCAAGACTTTGAGATCGTAGGAACTGCCAATGACGGACAGGGGGCGATCGCTCAAGTTGAGGCACTCAAGCCTGATGTGTTGCTGATCGACATCCTCATGCCAGGAATGGATGGCATCACAGCGACCCAAATCATTTACGACCGATTTCCAGATGTCAAAGTCATCGTGCTCAGTGGGCATGACGATGAACGCTATTTGTCTCAAGCGTTGCGGTCGGGGGCAAAAGGGTATTTGCTGAAAAATACCGCTGCCGAAGATTTAGCCAACACAATTCGATCGGTCTATCGCGGACATACCCAACTCGGGCCTGGACTGGTCGAAAAAATTATTGCTCGTGTGCCCGATTCCGCTTCCAGTGCTGCGACAACCCCTTCTACGCCGCAATCGGCGATCGCAGAATCGGACTTATTGCTGTTGTTAGACAGCTTTGATGTAGAAGCATTAACCGAATTTGTCAATTATGCCGCTCAGCAAAATATTGAGAATGATGCTCTCGGTTATGTAGGGCGATTGCTCAAAGAGAACCCTACCAATTTGTCAGCTTTGTATTTGACCGGAACATTTTTGGGTGGCATTCAGGGACGACAGAAGACGGCTTTGCAATATCTCAAATTTGGTTTTAAGGAAGGAATTCGCCAGAAATTAGGACGGGAAGGTCTGCTGTTGTTTTATCGGCAGGGATTGCAGTTAGAACCAGAAACCGCATTTTCGTGGCTGACACAACCTGGAAGCCCCTGGAATAGTGAGGATGGCTGGGTGTTTCTCTTTAGCGAGGCGACAGAGCGGTTTGGTAAAAACTCCGCCCCCTACCGCTCTCTCCTGGTGCTGCGTCGCATCAGAGCACTGTACACCATGGCTAGGGTTTGTACCTCCCTGAATTCCAAATTGCTAACGCTACAACAAGGTTTTGAACGGTTGGATAGGGCAGTACAACGGTGAGGTTTGACTAATTATGGAGAGAACAATGGCAGATTTAACTCAAGTTGAGCGAGAACTAGCAGAATTAGCGAATCAACTGAGACAGTCATTTAAGGTTTTAGATGGGTTGGCTCAAGTTCAAGGTCGATTTGAGGAGTTGTCTCAAACTCATCAAAAGATGAAGGACTATTTGGAGAAAAATGGCTCAGCTAACGGGAACACACAAGCCCTTAACGATCGCCTGATGCAACTGGAGATGGGCATTCAGGCAGGGTGGGAAGATCTGCGGCGAGAGATCGCGATCGCCCAAAATGACCTCACCCTTGCCGACCGCAATATCAATGCAGAACTCCAGACCTATAAACAGGAAATAGAACATCGGCTCGATGCCTTTTTGCAGGAGTGGGAGGAACAGCGTGAAGCGTTGCAAGTACCCATCGAAGACTTTGAGGCTCGCCTGAGAGCAGAGATGAAGGCAGCCATGAATTGGGTAACCCAATCGGGGGTGAACTCTAACCAGGTCGAGATGTTGGATAACCAGATGCGCGGAACACGAACCTCCATTCAGGTTCTGGAAAAGCAACTCCGCACCATGCGGAACTGGCTAGTGTTTACAGTGATTTTGATTGTGATGTTGGCGTTGGGGTTGCCCCTGATGTTGTTTACAACAAGACAAAACGATGCCAATCGGGTTCCCGTCATGCCAAGAACGCCCAGTTCCAGGCAAGCGGAGCCATTGCAGGAATAAGGGAGTAGGGAATAGGGAGTAGGGAGTAGAGAATAGAGAGGGAAAGAGACGCGATCAATCGCATCTGTACGGATGTTTGGTTCCTCGTGGGGCTAATTGCGATCGCCCATACTGGAGGTGTAGGGAATGCTAAAATCATTTCCTGAATCAATCTCCAGTTCAAAAGCTGAGTTGTGGTGTGGTCGAGGCAAAGCTGTTTAATAAGTTCGAGTTTGTAGAGCAGAAATTGCAGCAACGCCGCGAAGCGCATCAGTTTCGAGTGGTTGCTGCCTTTGATCCAGATAGCAGTGTTCAAGGCACAAGAGGCGATCGCTCCTTCCTGAATTTCAGTTCTAATGACTATTTGGGCTTATCAAAGCATCCCCATCTGATTGAAACCGCCCAACGCTATACTCAACGCTATGGCACAGGAGCAACCGCTTCTCGTCTGGTGACAGGCACTTACCCGATTCATCAACAGTTAGAGCACCAGTTAGCGATCGCCTGTGGATACGAAGCCACTCTGCTGTTTAGTTCTGGTTTTCAAGCCAACTCAACGGTTTTGCCTGCATTACTGGATGCCTCGGCGTTGGTGTTGTGCGATCGCCTGGTACACAACAGCTTAATTCAGGGCATTCTCGCCAGTCATGCCCGGTTCATGCGCTATCGACATAATGATCTGACCCATCTCAAAAGCCTATTGGAAAAAGCTGCTCGGCAGTCTTATAGTCGCATCATGATCGTCTCTGAAACGGTCTTTAGCATGGATGGCGATCGCAGTGATGTGACCGCTTTGGTGCAATTAGCGCAAGACTACAATGCCATTCTTTACCTTGATGATGCTCATGCGTTGGGGGTGATGGGCAAACAGGGCATGGGTCTGGCAGCCCATCAACCCGGAATTGATATTGTAGTCGGCACCTTTGGCAAGGCATTTGGGGCGTTTGGAGCCTTTGTCGCGTGCTCTCAAAAACTTCGGGATTACCTGGTAAACTATTGCCCCGGATTTATCTACACGACGGCTTTGCCACCTGCGGTGGTTGGAGCGATCGCCGCAGCCCTGGAGCTAGTTCCCACACTGGGCGCAGAACGGCAGCATCTCAACCACCTTGCCGACCATTTGCGGCAGCAGTTGAGCCAGTTAAACTACGACCCCGGCAACTCCAGTTCGCAAATTGTGCCTGTGATGGTGGGTGACGAAGCAAAGACCCTGCGTCTGTCCCAATGGCTCGAACAACGCGGTATGTTGGCGATCGCCATTCGTCCTCCAACCGTTGAACCGGGAACAGCCCGTTTGCGGGTTGCTCTGTCAAGCCAGCACACCGTTGCACAGGTTGATGCGTTGATTCATGCGATCGGGGAGTGGCATGAGTCAAGCCATTGAAGCGATCGCCTATCATGGTTGGGGTTTTGACCAACAGTGTTGGGCATCCTGGAAAACGCACTTTGCCGAGCACGGGATTGCGCTGCAAACGTTCGATCGTGGCTATTTTGGCGAATCTCATGCTGCCAAATTTGCAAATCACTCCCACAAAGTAGTGATGGTGCACTCGTATGGATTGCATCTGTGTCCTCCAGAGCACCTGTCTCAGGCGGATCTATTAGTCATCTTCGCCAGTTTTGTGCAGTTTCATCCCCAGGGCGAGCGGGATAAGCGGCGATCGCAACGGGTCTTGCAACAGATGATTCAAGGATGTCAACAGCATCCTCAAGCTGTGTTAGACCAGTTTTATACAAACTGTGGTCTACCGCCAGACCACGACTTGAGAAACCGCACTGTGACAAATCACGATCAGTTAGTGATCGATTTGCAAGGGTTAAATACAGCCCGTTTTGAGATCCATCAATTAAACTCTATTCCTAACATCGTTATTTTTCATGGGGTGATGGATCAGATCGTGCCACACAGTAAAGGAGAAGAGTGGTTGGAGTCATTGCCGAATCAAACTGATCTCTTTTTAATTTCAAACGCAGAACATGCATTGCCATTTACCCACACGCACGAGTGTTGGCAAACTTTGAGTGAAAAGTTTCTATAACTGACCTGTATTTTTAAGAGTGAGATTAATTCAACCATCCGACGTGAATTACAAACATCAAGTCGCAGACAGCTTTAGTCACGCAACATCAACCTACGACACTAACGCCATCGTGCAACAACAGTGTGCCCGTGAGTTAATGACACTGTTGCGATCGCACCAATGCCATTTACCACCCGGAGATGTTTTAGAGATCGGCTGTGGTACAGGATTTGTAACTCAACAGTTAATTGAATGTTGTGGCGATCGCACGTTAGAGATCACAGACATTTCTCTAAATATGTTGAATCAATGTCAACAAAACTTGCGATTAACTTCTGAACAACGCCAGCAGATTGTGTTTAAGCAGTTGGACGGTGAAGCCATTGATGTGAATCCAGATCAGTATGCGATCATAGTCAGCAACTTTGTAGTGCAATGGTTTGAGCAACCTGCTCAAAGTCTCAAGAAACTGATGGCAACGCTAAAGCCCAATGGATTGCTTTTAGTCTCTTTTCCAACGCATCGCAGTTTTCCAGAATGGCAACACCTCTGTCAACAAATGGATTTGCCATTTACCGCTAATCCAATGCCTGATCCAAAAGATTTGACGCAGCAGCTTACTGATCCAACCGTGAATTGTGTGTGTTACGAGCAGACCATGAGTGTGTTTTACAATCGGGCGATCGATTTCTTTAGAAGTTTGAAGTTGATCGGTGCAGGTTTAAGTCGATGTCAACAAAAGCTTTCTTCTCTACAAATGAAACAGTTAATTCGCGGTTGGAATGAGACCAATCCAACTGGAATTCAAGTGTCTTATCACATTGCTTTTTTAGTGGTTCAACGCTCTCAATAAATCTCACACCCACGTCTGTCCTAATTGATTCCCCATGGCCATATCAGAAATTAGGTGTTAGGGGAGCGATATAGTTGTAAGTCGATAGTCCTTACGCCATATCCCTACCCGTGAATTCTTTTCAATTTCCCGATCGCTTTTTTGTTACAGGTACCGATACCAACGTCGGCAAAACGGTCGTTTCTGCCATGTTGACCCTTGGACTAGAGGGCACCTACTGGAAGCCCGTTCAATCCGGTTTAGAACCGATGACTGATACCGACTATGTGCGATCGGTGACGCAACTCGACGAAACTCACTTCCTACCCGAACGGTTTCGCCTGACGCAACCCCTCTCACCCCATCGCTCGGCTGAACTGGATGGGGTCGAGATTCACCTGGCTGACTTTCAGTTTCCCAAGGTTCTTCCAACCTATCCCCTGATTGTGGAAGGGGCAGGAGGGCTGCTGGTGCCGCTCAACAAAACCGACCTGATCATTGATCTGATCCAACATTTGAGCCTGCCCGTTTGCCTGGTGGCTCGTACCCAGTTGGGAACCATTAACCACACCCTGCTCTCGATTAGACAACTGCAACAAGCCAACATTCCCATTCTGGGTGTCATTATGAATGGGGAACTCAACCCCTCTAACCGAGAGGCGATCGCTCACTATGGGCAAGTTCCTATTTTAGGAGAGTTGGAACCGCTGACGGTCGTTACACCAAGTACGCTCAAATCGGCTTTCAAGAAATTATTCGGCTCTTGATTTTTTTCATTCCATGCAGCACATCTGGTATCCCTTCACTCAAGCAAAGACGGCTCCCCCACCCCTCAAGGTCAAATCGGCTCATGGAGCATGGCTCGAACTAGACAACGGTCAGCGCATTCTCGACTGTATTTCAAGCTGGTGGGTTAACTTACATGGGCATTCTCATCCTGCGATCGCCGCTGCTATCTATGAGCAAGCCAAACAGCTGGAACACGTCATCTTTGCCGGGTTCACCCACGATCCTGCGGAACAGTTAGCCAACCTCCTATTGCAACGCCTGCCCGAACCTCTGAGCCGAGTTTTTTTCTCAGACAACGGCTCCACAGCGGTTGAAGTAGCCCTCAAAATGGCGTACCAGTATTGGCACAACCAACGGCAGACCCGGACGACGTTCATTGCTTTTGAGGGGGCTTATCACGGAGATACCGTTGGGGCGATGTCGGTAGGGGCGCGATCGCTCTTTTCCGAGGTCTTCTCCGATCTGCTGTTTGATGTGAAATATGTCCCGTTTCCGGGAATCCACATCGGGGATGATCAGGTGCAAGCCAGAGAAGAGGAGGCATTGGCGAAACTTGAAACTGTGTTGCAGCAAGGGGGCGATCGCGTTGCCGCCATTCTGATCGAACCTCTGGTACAGGGAGTCGCTGGAATGCAGATTTGTAGACCAGCGTTTTTGCAACAGGTGCAACAACTCGCCCACCGTCACGGCACGCTGCTGATTTTTGACGAAGTGATGACCGGGTTTGGGCGCACCGGAGATTGGTTTGCCTGCCTCAAAGCCGGGGTGACTCCCGATATCATTTGCCTCTCCAAAGGATTAACAGGTGGCTCATTGCCTCTAGCTCTCACCGTTTGCACAGAGCAAATCTACAACGCTTTCTACAGCGATGATCCGATGCACACCTTCTATCACGGGCATAGCTACACCGCAAATCCCCTCGGTTGTGCCGCAGCGATCGCCTCCTGGCAACTGATGCACGAGAACGAACCCCGATTTAAGGGAATGGAAGCCCTGCATCGACAGCATTTAAGCGACCTGCAAGACCATCCTCGTTTGGAGAAACTGCGCGTCATCGGGACGATCGCCGCAATGGATATCGTCACTGATGACGAACCTGGATACCTCAACCAAATTTCTCACGTCATTCGCGAAAAGGCGATCGCGGCAGGTCTATTCCTGCGTCCGTTAGGGGAAGTACTCTACCTGATGCCGCCCTATTGCATCACGGAGGATGAACTGGCGTTTGTGTATAGCCGCATCAAGGCTATGATTTGAAATTGCACTCTGTTTAACCCCTACGTTTAACCTCACCCCATGACTGCACTGCGCCACGACTGGACAACTGCTGAAATTCTGGATCTGCTGCAACAACCCTTACTGGATTTGGTCTACCAGGCTCAAACCGTGCATCGTCAGCACAATCCCAGCAACGAGGTGCAGTTAGCGACTCTAATGAGTGTCAAAACGGGGGGATGTGCCGAAAATTGCGCCTATTGCCCTCAATCGGCTCACTATCAGACTGAGGTGGAGAAAACAGCGATCGCCCAGGTTGAAGAAGTCCTCAACCGAGCACAGCAAGCCAAAACCCTGGGGGCAAGTCGGTTTTGCATGGGTTGGGCATGGCGCGAGATTCGCGAAGGCGCATCCTTTGACGCCATGTTAGATATGGTTCGGGGAGTCCGGGAATTGGGGCTAGAAGCCTGTGTCACAGCGGGAATGTTGACCGACTCTCAAGCGCAGCGATTGGCAGAGGCAGGGCTAACCGCCTATAACCACAACCTCGACACCAGCCCAGAATACTACGACCAAATCATCACCACTCGCACTTATAGCGATCGCCTGCAAACCCTAGACCGTGTACGGCAGGCAGGCATGACCGTCTGTTGTGGTGGCATCATTGGCATGGGCGAAACCTTGAGCGATCGCGCCCGTTTGTTAGAAGTGTTGGCGAATCTCGATCCCCATCCAGAGAGCGTGCCCATTAATGCACTGGTAGCCGTGGCAGGAACCCCGTTAGAGCAGCAACCCCCGATTGATTCCTTTGAGTTGGTGCGGATGTGCGCCACCGCTCGAATTCTCATGCCCACCAGTCGCATTCGCCTCAGTGCCGGACGGACTCAACTCAACCGGGAAGCACAAGCCCTATGCTTTTTAGCCGGGGTCAACTCCATCTTTTATGGCGAGCAACTGCTGACCACCGCCAACCCAGAGATTCAGAGCGATCGCCAACTGTTAGCCGACCTCAACCTCAAAGCCACTGAGTTGGTATAGCCGTAGCCACACTTGATGGGGCGGAGGCGAGTCAGGAAGCTCCCCCAGAATTAGCATTTGAGCCATTGCCTTTGTCCTAAGCTTTCTGACCAAAGCGATATCACGGCTCATTCTGTCAAATCAGGTCAGAATGATGATATGCGTTTAAGGGCGATCGCTCCTATGACCAGCCTCTTACCTATCTCTCAATCCGTGGATGTCGTTTACCCCAGTTCAGATGGTGAACCTGTGGCAGAAACCTATCTCCATTTCTACGCTTTGCTGGTCACATTAGAAGTTTTACGACAATATCTGGAAGGGCAGCAAGCCACCATTTTGGGAAATCAGTTTCTTTACTATGCTCAGGGATATCCCAAACTACGGGTTGCCCCAGATGTCATGGTGATTTTTGATGTGGCTCCGGGTGGGCGCGACAACTACAAAATTTGGGAAGAAGGTCAAACGCCATCCGTCATCTTTGAGATGACCTCAGAGGGCACAAAAAATCAGGATGAAACCTTCAAAAAAACCCTGTATGAGCAACTGGAGGTCAAGGAGTACTGGCTGTTTGACCCCAAAGGTGAATGGATTCCTGAACAGTTGCGGGGCTATCGTTTACGGGGTGACATCTACGAGCCAATTACCGATGGACGCAGCGATCCCCTTAAATTACGGCTAGAGGTCGATGGGCAGTTGATCGCCTTCTACCGAGAAGACACTGGAGAAAAGCTTCTGATTCCAGGCGAGTTGGCACAGGCACTGCGAGAAGAGAGCAAAGCACGCCAGGAAGCCGAAGCACGGGCAGAAGAAGCTCGTCAACGGGCAGAACAGGCTGAATTGCAGGTGCAACAGCTTAAGGAACAGTTGCGATCGCTCGGCGTTGATCCAGATAACCTACCGGGATAGCCGTTTTTGCATCCCTCATCTGAAGCCAAAAAACTCCTCTACGTTTATGCAAAGGAGCTAAACATTTGATTCAATTCGTGCAGCACTTGCTTGGTTTAGCGGCACGATTTTCTGGATGTACATCAAATCTGATTAACAACCGCGAAATTGCAGGGGTGGGTTTAGCAGACAACACTTGAATTCAGCGAAGTTTAATAGCAAAACCCACCCCTACAGTGGTTAATTAAACGGATTTGATGTTATTTGTTGGGCTGAGGAGTCATCCGCAGGTAAGGCTTCACTTCGGTCAGACCCTTAGGAAACTTCTGCTTGGCTTCCTCAGTCGGAATCGAAGGAACCACAACCACATCATCACCATCCTTCCAGTTGACTGGAGTTGCAACACCATAGTTGTCGGTCAGTTGCAACGAGTCGATCACCCGGAGAATTTCTTCAAAATTACGTCCAGTGCTGGGTGGATAGGTGATTGTCAACCGCAATTTCTTTTGAGGGTCAATCACAAACACCGAGCGAACAGTCACCTTGGCGTTCGCATTGGGGTGAATCATGCCATACAGGTCAGACACTGCCTTGTCTGCGTCCGCCAGAATGGGATAGTTAACCGTGGTGTTTTGAGTTTCATTGATGTCGCTAATCCAACCTGCATGGGAGTTAGCATCGTCAACGCTAAGTGCAATTACTTTAACGTTGCGCTTGTCAAATTCAGGCTTGAGTTTTGCAACTTCGCCTAATTCAGTTGTGCAAACAGGGGTGTAGTCTGCGGGGTGAGAGAACAACACGACCCAACTATCACCTGCCCACTCATAAAAATTGATATCCCCTTCACTAGAGGATTGAGTAAAATTGGGCACCGTATCACCAAGTTGAAGAGCCATAGCCGACTTCCTGTAATATAGAGAACAGATTTTTGGGGTTACTCAAGATATCTTCCCACAAAACCCCACTAACCCGCCCGGAGTTTAGATCTTTTTCAGCTTAACGTAACATTTCCTAAATCGCCTTTTGGGGTCACTCGATGCTGAGCTAGCCCTTGATTTTCTGGAGTCCTTAGAAGAATCTCAGTGATTGGGTTTTAACTGCTGTGGTGTGCGGCGACCAAGCGCGATCGCCAGCGAACCCAACACAACAAACATCGCTCCTGTAATCCCAAGTAAGGTAATTGGCTCTCGTGCAACAATGGCAGGGGCGATCGCCGCTCCTACACTCACCGAGATCAGGGTGATAATCGGTGTCATCGATAAGACTGCGCTGACCCGCGACGCTTCCCAGTGGTCAAGTGCCTCGGCAAATGCCCCATACGCCAAGAACGTGTTGAAGGCACTAAACACCAACATGCCCCACTGTAACGGGGTCAGATTTAGCAATTGCTCTGGCGAAGCAAACGGCGTAAACAACAACGCACTGCCGCCATAAATCACCAGCATAATGACCGACGATGATAATTGTTGCAGCAGTTGTTTTTGTGCCAGGGCATAGACTGCCCACACGGCAGCAGCAGCTACTAAAATGCCAGTTCCCAGTAAATATTGAGTTGAGGCTGTAGCTAGCGATCGCAGTTGGTCATCAAAGAAGAGCGTCATCCCTAAAATTAACCCACCCAACCCAAGCCACTGCTGGAGGGTATAGCGTTCTTTGAAGATCCACAAGGCTCCCATCCCAAAGAAAACAGGAGCCGTTTGAATAATCACCTGTGAGTTAGTCGGCGAGGTTTGGTGTAACCCCTCCATAAACCCAAGATAGTTCAGTGCTAAAAATATGGTGGCGATCGCCAACAAGTCTAATCGAGCCGACCGCAGTTTTTGTATCTCTGGCAACTGCCCACGTACCGCCAGAAACAGGGCTAATAAGCCAAACGATACAAGAAACCGAAACCAAATGACTGTGTACACATCAACCGCTTGCAGAGCAACCTTGAGCGCAATGGGCAAAACCCCCCACAATATCGCTGTGGTCATCGCCAGGGCAAAACCCAATTGCCACCGCCCCGATGTTTGGTGAAGCATTCTAATCCGAACTCACATTAAGCAATCCCTCACTCTACCGCATGAGTTATCGAGATGCTTCCTCCGACAGAATCACCTGATGGCAGGACGCCAATTTCCGCTTCTACAGGGGTGCTTCTCAAAGAAGCGATCGCCATATCACAAAAGGTTGCTCATCTTTAAGTAATTTGGATGATGATAGCAAGTCGAGCCAAACGATTTAATGTGATAGATAACTCTCTATAAAGCATCGTCTGACGATCGCGTTTCAATTATGGTTGCGCTTGCACACTGGCTGACACAAGTATTACAGCCAATTCTAGTTCCCCTTTGTTTTGTCTTCGCCTGGCTGGTTATGCTCATGGTTGCCTGGAGCATCTGGAGTGCAGTCCGTGACAGCTTTACTAACGCCAAGCAGATGCATCGCATTCCCTGTGCAAACTGTCAATTTTTCACGAACGACTATCACCTGAAATGCACTGTACACCCTGACACGGCTCTTTCAGAAGAGGCGGTGAGCTGCATGGATTACGAGCCAACCCGCAGTATGTGACGGTTAGAGGGATCAATGGGTAGATGGTTCAACAGGTTTAATCCTCTCTCTCGCTCTCCCAAGCTTCTCAGGCGATAAAATCGGGATATGAAAACCATCCTCATTGGGTTAATCCGAGTTTATCGGGTGTTGATTTCACCGCTATATCCCCCCGTCTGCCGTTTCCAGCCCACCTGCTCACAATACGCCATTGAGGCGATCGCTCAACATGGGGCGATTCGAGGCTCATGGTTGGCGGTGCGGCGTATCTCCCGCTGTCACCCATTTCATCCTGGAGGATACGATCCGGTTCCTCCTCGGTCGTCTGCAACCGAAGATTCGACCTCCGAAGATCGTTAAGATCACCCGAATCTCACCTGAGTTCGGCACAAAGCTTTTAGCGGTTACGATCGTAGACTTTGACGTAAACGCGGTCAGCTTTCGTCATCGTCATTGTTAATCGCGGTGATGGGTTGCTCGTCGTCCTCATCATCGCCATCATCGTCCTCAAAAACTTCCTTTAAGCCGTTAGGGTCAGAGGTTCCATTCTCACCTTCTTCTTCTTCGATCATGCCTGGGCTGATCAACGTGATATCCCAATCATCGGGAGGAATCGTAGAAACCGCTTCCCGTTTCAACAGGTAATACACCGCTTGCACTTGAGGACCAAAAACAATCTTGTCGGCATCTTGCAAGTCATGAGCTTGCAGTTTTCGACCGTTAATCAATAAACCATTAGCACTGGGTTTGCCTTTCAAATTACCATCTACGATGCGGTAATAGTAGCTGCCGTCCTCATTCGGGAGTTGAACAAGCGTGGCATGGCGACGGGAAACAAACTGAGAGATCAGCCGGATGTCGCATTTAGGATCTCTGCCAATCGAATACACCGGACTGTCAAGAACAAACTCACGACGTCCTTTGTTGTCCTCAATAATCAACAGATGGTTCTGGTGCGATTCTGAACTTGCCATTCAATGATTAATTCGGTAATCCGCTCATTAACAATGATTATGCTCAATCGTGTTGCTTAGTTAACGCTGATCTCTAGAACGGTAATGAGATGTTACTAAGCCTTGGCTTTGCACAAACTCAGTCAAATAGGGGTAGTTAACCCAAAAGAGCCGGACATCAAGGGTTAACTCTAAGTGGAGGCAAAGCTTGCTCCCTGTTTTCGATAGGTGGCTGTTGCTATCGCTGACTTAACCCGACTCAATAGAATAATGTAACCGTTCTCTCCTTTAGTAGTACCCTCATTCACCTCAGTCTTTAACCATTCTTCGCAAAAACAGGGAATTTGTAACGACACTCACAGAACTAAATGCCATGATTGCGCCTGCCACAGATGGGCTTAGAACAATCCCCTGGGTCGGTAGAAGAACCCCAGCTGCAATTGGAATGCCCACGATATTATAAGCGAATGCCCAGAACAGATTTTGCCGAATTGTGTTGAATGCAGCCCGACTGAGACGAATTGCTTCAACTACATCCTGGAGGCGATCGCGCATGAGCACAATTTCAGCCGTTTCAATCGCGACTGCCGTGCTGGAATGGAGCGAAATGCTGACATCTGCCTGTGCCAGCGCAGGTGCATCGTTAATGCCATCGCCAATCATGGCAACTCGTGTCCCCTGTTGTTGCAGTTGAGTGATTATAGACGCCTTGGCTTCGGGACGCACCTCAGCAACCACATCTTGAGGAGAAATGCCAACACTATGGGCGATCGCACTGGCAACAGCGGTTTGGTCACCCGTCACCATCATGACCCGCAATCCTATGTTTTGAAGTTGTTGAACGGTTTCATGAGCGTCAGGGCGCAGCGTATCTTGAATTGCAATCAGACCGATTAATGTTGTATCAACGGCAACGAAACAAGGGGTTTTGCCCGCGTTTGATAGCTTCTCTGACTGATCATAAGCGGTTTCAGGAATGTTTACTCCCAGGGAGAGCAGCCAATCGGCGGTGCCCACTCGAACCATCTGCCCCTCGATCAGAGCCGACACTCCACATCCCGCTTCGGTTTGAAAGTTTTCAGCGGGGAGTAAGGTCAGTTCTTGCTGTTGTGCCCCTTGCCGAATCGCCTCGGCTAGCGGGTGACGGGTGCCACTTTCAACCGTGGCTGCCAACTGCAATAACCGAGTTACCGACCCATCACCCATGGGCACGCAATCGGTAATGACAGGATGTCCAGTGGTCAACGTCCCGGTTTTGTCAAAGACAACAGTTTGCAAGCGATGCACGTTTTCGAGCACATCGCCCCCCCGAATCAACAACCCCCGCTCTGCCCCAACGCCGCATCCCACCAGAATGGCAGTGGGAGTTGCCAAGCCGAGGGCACAGGGGCAGGCAATCACCAGAACAGCGATCGCCAGTTTGAGGCTGAGCAGCAACGGCGACGGATGAGGCATCATCGCAGCATGGGAGGAAGTGTGCATGAGATGCGCACTTTGAGCCATCACCCCCGCCGCCTCGCCAAACAGCGGAATGCCAATGAAATACCAGAAGAGGAATGTCACCAGGGCGATCGCCATGACCCCATAGGTAAAGTAACCCGCGATCGTGTCAGCTAATCCCTGAATGGGAGCTTTGCGGGTTTGGGCTGCCTCAACCAGGGCAATGATTTGGGCGATAGTGGTGTCTTTGCCAGTGCGAGTGGCACGAATGGCGATCGCCCCCGTTTGATTGAGAGTACCTGCCGCAACCAGATCTCCCGCTTGTTTGGTCACGGGCACGGATTCCCCCGTCAGCATGGCCTCGTTCACCGTGGTTTGCCCGACGATGACCTGCCCATCCACCGGAATTTTTTCTCCCGGAAGGACTTGTAGCCACTCTCCAACCTTGACCTTTTCAGCCGCGATCTCGACTGCCGATGATGGCATAAAAGCCGCTTGACCATTAGCCTGTGTCGCAAGGCTCCCCTCCTGAACGGGAATTAACCGTGCCAGTGTGGGTTTCAGCGCAATCAATGACTGCATAGCAGCAGCAGCACGAGTTCTGGCTTGCTGTTCCAGGGTTCGCCCTAACAAGATAAACCCCAGCAACATCACAGGCTCGTCAAAAAAGCACTCCCAGCCCAATTGGGGAAACAGCAGCGCAACTACACTGGTGATGTAAGCCGTCACTGCCCCCAACCCAATCAAGCTGTTCATATTGGGGATGTTGTGACGTAGACCTCGCCAACCATCCACCAAAATGGTGCGTCCGGGGCCAATCAGTGCCAGGGTTGCCAACCCCCAGTGAAACTCAATCGCACTCAACCCCGGAATGTGCCAACCAAAGTGGTCAAGATGCCCAATACCAGAGAGGATCAGGAGGACTAGAGCGATCGCCACTCGCCAAAGCTGTTCCCTTGCTTCCTGACGGTGCCGTTCAACAGGGTCAACGTAACCGGGTGGAGGCTCATCACCGTCGAGGGACTGCCGCAGTTGGGTTGGAAAACCAATATCTGTGAGTCGATGGGCTAAATCCGTTGGCTGCACGACTTCAGGAGAATATTCCACCATCGCCACCTCCGTTACCAGGTTGACTGTGGCAGAAACAACTCCAGGATATTGAGTCAATTGATTTTCAACTGCTTTGACACACCCCGCACACTTCATACCACTGACATCCAGGGCGATCGTCTGATTGGCAGGGGTATCTGTAATATCGGGGGCAGTGTCAAGCAAGGGGGATTGCATACAGGCTTAAAAAAGAAAAATGATTAAAGTAACTTTGATTATAAGATGGCGATCGCTCTAGCCATCTGAATCAGAGACTACCTGATCAAAGGGGATATTGACGTTATAGCAAATCATAAAGGCGGTCAGACTCTCACTGGAGAATCTAACCGCCTTTAATTAGGGTTAGGGGATATAACCTGAAACCGGTTTAACCAAATGCAAAGTAACCAACTAATGCCAGATTGAGCAGAGGCACTAAAAATAGCAGCAATAACCAGGGAGATTTGCCCAGCCGTTTTGCAATGGTTACCCACACAATGATTGCGATCGCAATGTTGACAAACGGAATCAGCATCAGCAGCACCCACCAACCAGGCTTATCTGCTGCTCTACACATGACATAGGCGTTACCAAAAGGAATCCAGGCTAGCCACGCATTTTCAACATTACATTTTTGACCAATCACCATCAAGGAGTAGGAAATATAAGCGTAGATGGCAATGAAAAAGAGAAAAGAGAAAAAATCACTCATAGGACAGAGGCTGAGCTTAAACAGGTGTGATATTCGATGTACCCAGTTCTATACCTTCTGAGAAAAATATGGGAAATTTGTTACTTCTCTTAAAGGAATACAGATGCTCCATATAACTCCGTACTCGAAATCCGGTTGACCGCAACGTGAAACGTTGAGTTGGATTGCAACATTCACTGCCATTCGAATGAAACTCCATAAACCTGCTAACCTTAAATACTGATTTGCGGAGAAAACAGTGCGGAGAAAACAGTATGGATGTCATTCCAGCGATCGACCTGCTAGACGGGCGATGTGTGCGGCTCTATCAGGGTGACTACAATCAGTCACAAGTGTTTAGCGATAATCCCGTTGAGGTAGCGCAGCAATGGGTTAAGCAGGGCGCACCCCGACTCCATTTAGTCGATCTGGATGGCGCAAAGGCGGGACATCCGGTGAATACTCAAACGATCGCCGCGATTGTCCAGGCGATTGATGTCCCGGTGCAGGTTGGAGGCGGATTGCGCGATCGCGCCAGTGTTGCTTCTCTATTAGATTTGGGGGTACGGCAGGTGATCTTAGGAACGGTTGCTGTTGAACAGCCCGATCTGGTAGCGCAATTATGTCAAGAATTTCCAGGAAAGATCGTGGTAGGAATTGATGCCCGCGACGGCAAAGTCGCGACCCGTGGCTGGTTAGAAACCTCAACCGTAGAAGCGATCGCCCTGGCTCAACAGATGGCAGATGTTGGGGTCGCCGCGATTATCTATACTGACATTCACCGGGATGGCACCCTCACGGGACCCAACCGAGATGCCCTGCGGGATCTGGCAACAGCAGTAACCATTCCAGTGATTGCCTCTGGAGGCATGAGTTCGGTAAGCGACTTGATGAGCTTGCTGGCTCTTGAGCCTTTGGGAGTGACGGGGGCGATCGTTGGACGTGCCCTCTATACCGGAGATATTTCCCTAAAAGAAGCCGTCCGGGCGGTTGGCTCCGGACGGTGGCAGGATGTTCCTCCCAATTTTGGGAGTTCAGCATTTGCATAATGCAAGGACAAAGGCTAAAAGCCCAAAAGGATAAAGGCTAAAAGCCAAGAGGATAAAAACCAAAGGCTTAAGGACACAACCAGAGTGTCATCAATAGCTCCTTTTCATCCTTTATCGTTTATCCTTTCCTCTGTTATGCGCTGATCGTAGACTTGTACATCATCTTGCGAGCGGACACCATGCCCTCTACAAGCAAGTCCATCTCTTCGCGAGTATGCAGAGAATTGACGGTGATCCGCATCCGAGGCTTGGCAATGAACCAAATGGGTGATAGCCACAGCCCGTAGTCATTCATCAACACACGGGCAAACACCTTGGGATTGAGGTCGGGTGGCAGAATGACTGGGATCACGTTAGTTTCACCGATCGCATCAAAGTCATTAGCAATGAGTTGCGATCGCAAATAGCGCGTGTTTTCCTGAAGCCGTTGTACCAACTCTGGATGCTGACGCACCTGACGAATGCTCTCTAAAGCAGCAGCAGTGGTCGGAGGTGGCAGAGAAATCGTGCCAATTGAGGTCGGAGAAACGTTGAGCAGAGGCTTTAATTCTGCAACATGGCTACTAATGGCAGCTCCAGCAGACGCGGCAAATTTAGAGAAGGTGGTCATGATGAGCGGTGCTATACCCCGTTTGATCGCATCTTGGGGCAGAATACCGAAGTGCTCATAAATGCCTCGACCCGTTGCACCCAGGGCACCACTGGCATGAGCTTCGTCCATCACCAACACACTGCCTTCGTAGTTTTCCATGATGTCGATCATGGTTGGCAGAGGGGCAACATCGCCGTCCATTGAAAAGACCGCATCTGACACCACCATAATGCGATCGTCAGGGCGAGCATAGCGTTGCAGCTTCCGCGCCAGGTCTTCCATGTCACAGTGGCGATACGCCCGCACCCGCACTCTGGGGCTGTGTCCAAACAGCTTACCAGAGCGAGTTCCAGCGTTGGCGATCGCCGAGACAATGCAACCGTGGTTTAACACATCCGTCAAAATCAGGGTTTCACGGGTATGTTGGAACCCCGGCACCGGAATTGCTAGATGGCAAAAAGCATCCATCAGGGCTTGCATTGCCATCCACGCATTTAGGAAAAGTTGCGTATGTGGCAGGTGCTTAAATTCTGAAATTTCATCTTCGAGTTGGCGATGGAGGTCAATCCGACCACTCAACACTGAACATGAACTGTTTGAAGTACCATATTGCAGGATGGAATCGATCGCTGCCTGTTGAACGGCTGGGTTTTGCACCAAGCCCAACACGTCGTTGGTGCAAAATGTTAGCACCGTGCGACGCTTGCCAGTTTCAGCTTCTTCGATCTCAATTAAATTGCCTTGCTTGCGATGGCAGATGTATTCATCGGGGTCAAGCCCGCTCTCGTACCAACGCTGAACGTATTCTTTAACAACTTGCACAGTAAACTCCCCTCACCTTGTTTCGTAAGTCACTGATCGCCTCTATCCCAACGTATTGATTCCAACCCGGTCACCCTGGTTTAAGAGCCAACGTTGAATGAGAGAGGTGCTCACAATTGTGATTGTGACATTGAACTCATTCCTTCGCGACCCCGGTAATGCCTAAAATTTCTGCGATGACGTGATCAGGTTGACCCGTTTAAACATCAGACTTAGGCAAATAATTTGCAATCAGATAATTACCCGACTGAACTTTCCGAGGCTTGCTCAACCTGACCTACCCCTGCTTTCGAGAAAGCAACGGTGCGTTGTGAATCTCCATTGCGATGACCTTGTAATTGACTTGATTGTTGCACAAATTGTTCATACTGCCGGACAACTAACCGTTGAAGAGCGATAATTGCTGGATTAATTTCAACGTAGCGGCGATCGCGCCCAGCCTCATAGGTTTTCTGCTCACTTTCCATCATCTCAACGTCTTGATTTAGGAAACGCATAAAGACAAATCGCCGGATGAATGGGATCACCAAAGGTTTGAAGGTATCTCTCAACCACTTCGGCAAAGGCAGTTGCAAAAACAACAATGAGAATGACCGAGTCTCCGTTGGACTGACGGGTAACCGCATCAGGTGCAACGAGGAAACGCCTTCCAGCGTGCTGTGGTAATGGGGATATTTGTAGTGAACCGTCACCGTGCGGGTCGTGATGCCATCCTCTTCACTGCTTAAGCCCAACACTTTGGAAATCCATCCCTGATAACGGACGCGGTACTGAGCACGAACGGTTCCGTCCGTTTCCCGCAGACTTAATAAAACGGGGTCAAACCAGCCCTGGAGGTTGTTATGCAAAAAGCCATGAAACACGTCCATCGTATTTTCATTGCAGATTGAGAAGTGCGCCTTAAAGTGTCCGGTGATCGGCACCATCATCCAGTTGTCGTCATCGTATTCAGGCACCTCTGGAAAAGGCGTGATATCTGCTAACGCCGCATCACCCGGAAACACCCAAATCACACCATATTTTTCGCGTGTAGGATAACTACGAGCCTGGGCGCAGGGTAATTTTTGCTCTTTAGGAAGATAGGGAATGTTAACACACTCTCCATTGGTATTAAACTCCCACCCGTGGTAGGGACAGACAATGTTGTCGCCCTGGAGTTGCCCCTTATGGAGGACGACCCCTTTGTGAGGACAGGCATCTTCGATCGCGTGGGCTTGCCCTTCGCTATCCCGGTAAAGAGCGATCGCCTGTTGCCAGACCATTGTGGGTAAAATGGTTCCCGCCTTGAGCTTGTCTGCCCACGCGACTGGATACCAGTAGTTCGGGTTGATACCAACCTCACGCACTGCATTTCGGACTGTTTGACCCTTAAGCGTTGTTGCCAATTCCATCTGTTTCGCCTTACCTCTGCTAGAACCTCAAACTTGGAAATATTTGGATAAATATCAAGTATGAAGTAAATGAGACTTAATGTTGGTTTACGGGAACATATTTATTTAGCCTTCGACACCTCATATAAGTCAATCCACCAACCGTGCGATCGCTGATCATCCCATTGACCTCTTATCCAGATCGGATGGCTTATGCTAGCGGCACAATGCCCTCAAATTGCCGCTCAGAGTATTTTCATCAGATGAGCGATACAACGTGCTGGGTGTGTGGTGCCAGTCATTCCTCTCCTCAGTAGACAACTGTCGCACTTTACACAAGCCCAGGAAACCGTGACAGCTATTTGACACGTTTCCAGCAATTCTGTAGGGTAAGCAATAATTACTACTAGAGTAAGAGTTGAGTATGACCCATCTTAGCGATGCCCGGGGATTTTGGAATGTGATAGACCTGGATCGTTGGAGATGTGAGTCATCGAGCACCAATAGGTTTAATTGGAGCAAACCCATTAGCCGCTGGTGGTTGACTAAAGCGGTGAGTATTTAGGGTCTTTTTTGATTTATGTTGCCTGTTGGCGAAGCCTCTCGAAAGCAAACAGTTTCGTTTAAGTTGCCGAAGCAAACTCCAAAGTTTTTGGTGTTGTTAGCGGCAGGTTGTCTAACGACCATGACGGGTGGTGTCGTTTCTCCAGTGTTGCCAGAGATGGTGCAACACCTGAACCTCGACCCCAAGTGGGCAGGCATGTTGGTGAGTATGCATGCCCTGACGATCGCCCTGTTTACACCCATTTTAGGAATTTTGGCAGACCGGATTGGGAAACTCAAGGTCATGATCCCCTCCCTCATCCTCTACTCACTCTTTGGCATCTCCGGGGCATTTATCCCCCATCTGGTACCTCTGTTAGTCGTACGAGGGCTATTAGGGGCTGCCAGTGGTGGAGTCGCTGCCGCCAGTATTGGGCTATTGGGCAGTATGTATGATGGCGACTTGCGATCGCGTGTTTTGGGTTATGCCACCAGTGCTATGACCACAGCGGCGATTTTGGTGCCCATCATCGGGGGTTGGGTTGGAGCCGACCACTGGCAACGCGCTTTTTATCTCTATGCGCTGGGGGTGCCACTGGCACTGGTCGCGATGGTGGTTCTCAACGACAAGCCCTCTCAAAAAGCATCGGCGATCGCCCCCGGTGCTCAGCGAGAACAATTGTTCAAAAGCATCAGCCATCCTCAAACCCTTCAGCTTTATGCAATCCTGGCATTGGCAGCGACTGTTGTCTATGCCGTTGTCATCTATACCCCCCTCTATCTCAAAGCCACGATTGGAGCAGGTCCAGAGCTTAACGGTATTGTTTTGGGCGTTCGGGCGATCGGAGCAGCCATTATTTCAGCTGTAGGAGCCAGTTGGATTGCTCACCGCATTGGGGTTAAACAAACCATTGCTTTGGGATTTTTTCTGATGGCAGTCACCCTGATTACCATCCCGTTCTTGCACCAGATTGAGCTAATTTTGCCGACCGCTGTAGTGTTTGGCATCGGGTTTGGCATTATTACTCCCAACACCTACAACGCTCTAGCCAATCGTGCTCCGGCAGAGGTGAGAGCCAGCGTTCTGGCAATCGGGACGGGAGCAAATTCTCTTGGACAATTCATCTCACCGCTCATGCTAGGGTCCATCTGGAAATATATGGGGTTGCCTACCGTATTTTTCGTCACAGCTGCGATCGCCCTGGGCATGAGCATTGCCAGCTTGACCCAACTGACGAATGATCAATGACCAGTGAGCATTCAAGATGCGATCGCATCCGTGTTACTTTACTCTGATAAGATCATTCCGATATCCTCATCATCCCAGATCTGGTTCGTGTGACCTGGATTACGCTTAAAACCACTGGTAATTTTTGGGAAGCAGAGCTAATGCAACAAATGCTAGCTGCCCATGAAATTCCTGCCCGTGTTATCCGCCAAGGAGTCCCAGTTCATTTTGGTTGTGCTGCCCCCGCCGCTTTACAAGTTCGTTTACAAGACCAGTGGACGGCGTTATTGTTGCTCAGCCCTCTAGAAGAACGAGACGAGCAAATCACTTAGATATTCCAGCACGTTCAACCTTTCTAAATTCCTTCTCAAAACTCTTTTCAATTTCTGGTTTCCAAAAAGATGTCCTTATTTGACTGGTTTGCAAATCGACGAAAATCAGGCCCGATCAGTAAAGAACGACAAGAACGTGAAATTGCTGATGGGCTGTGGAGTAAATGTAAAGCCTGTGGCGTTTTAACCTACGCCAAAGATTTGCGGGCAAATCAGATGGTCTGCCCCGAATGTGGGTATCACAATCGCATTTTTGGGGATGAACGGGTCGAGCAACTGATCGATGCCAACACCTGGCGAGCCCTGGATGAATCGCTGCGTCCCCTTGACCCCCTCAAATTTCGCGATCGCAAATCCTATAGCGATCGCCTGCGCGAAACTCAAGAGAAAACCAAGCTGTCTGATGCCGTGTTAACCGGGTTGGGGCAACTCGAAGGGTTACCGCTGGCACTGGGCATCATGGATTTCCGGTTTATGGGGGGCAGCATGGGGTCTGTGGTAGGCGAAAAGCTGACCCGACTGATTGAGCGAGCAACCCGCGAACGGTTTCCGGTGGTGATTATTTGTGCTTCTGGAGGAGCCAGAATGCAAGAAGGCATGTTGAGCCTGATGCAAATGGCAAAGATTTCAGCTGCCCTGGAGCGTCATCGCGAAGCCCGCCTACTCTACATCCCAGTGTTGACTCACCCCACCACTGGAGGGGTGACCGCCAGTTTTGCGATGCTGGGCGACATTATTTTAGCGGAACCGCAAGCCACCATCGGTTTTGCGGGGCGGCGAGTGGTCGAGCAGACCCTGCGTGAGAAATTACCCGATGGTTTCCAGACGGCTGAATATTTGCTCAATCACGGATTTGTGGATGCCATTATTCCCCGCACTCGGTTAAAACAAACCCTGGCGCAACTGATTCGTCTGCATCAGTCCTATCCACAAACTCCTCCGCTCATGCATCATGTACCTGAGCCATTGCACGTCAACGTGAGTGCTGATTGAGGACGCGGGTTACGGTTGAAACCGAAGCTAAAAGAGCCGAACCGACACAGGTCGATTCGGCTAACCTTGATTTTCTGTAGTTCGTGCAAGCAGACTTGGCTTTGAGAACCGCAAATTGATTTGGTGTTTAACCCGAATTGACGGTGCTATACAAGCCTCTACTGATTGGGAGGGGTTGCCATTGCGTCTTTGGCGGCTGCCCGTTCCTCTTTCTTTTTGCGATCGGCTTTTAGCATGTCCTCCAAGACAATTTGAGCCTGGGTCAACTTGTCTAAGTTGCTGCGATACAGTTCTAAATCTTTTTGAACCTTATCGCTACTGAGTTTCAAGGGGGTGCAGAGCTGCTGCAAGGCATCGTTGCGCTGCTTTTCATCTTTAACCAGGTCAGCATCAAGTCGCTCCAGGAGCGTGTAAAGCCCGATCGCAAATAGACGGCTGTATTTGAAGCTGGGGTTATTGGCGATCGCCCGAAATGGCTCTGCCCAGGAGGGCGTCTCTGTCTCCTGGCTGAGTTGTGCCAAAAAATCAGTGACAGTCAACCCTGAAAGAGAGTTTAATAACTGCTCAGCGTCCTGTCGATAGCGATTAGCATCCTGCTTCATGGACTGACAAAGCGCATTAAAAATGGAAACCTTGTCAGCCTCTGGACGATAGCCTTGCATGAAGCGGTCGAACGTTGTCACAACCCCAAGCGCAAAGATCGGCTCATAGTGAAAATCGGCATTTACCAATAGCAAATGCATTTCGACCATCAACTCCTCTACAACCCGACGGTAGATTGAGTGGATGGGACGGGTGTGGGTATTGTAAAAGTCTCGCTTTGTGTCTGAAACGGTGCGAACGTCGTTCACGGGCAATTCTGAGAGCAACATACTCCCATTATTCCACAGTCTCGCCGACTAGCTAGCGATTCCTCTGGGAACACCCTCAAGAGCTTCTGCTTCTGTTTCAAAAATCTCAAACACAGAATCCATCATCGTCACCTCAAAAACCAGCCTGGCTTCGGGGTGTACGTTACAAAGACGAAAACTGCCTTTGACCTTATCCGCATCACGCATTCCAGCAACGAGCGAGGTCAACCCTGAACTGTCAATAAAATTAACCTGACCCAGGTTGACAATGACGTGGGGGCTGATCCGCGAAATGCATTCCTGTAATTTCAGGCGAAACTGCCAGGCAGTTGTGATATCTAACCGCCCAGTGGGAGTTAGCACAATGACCGTTTTGCCATCCTGGGTTGTGTGTATGGTCTGCTCCATGTAGATTCTTTAATCTCCCCTGGAAGTATCACAGGCGTTCGTAACTCTAACCTCTGCCGTTTGACAACAGCAACCAGACTAGTTGAGACGGGGGGTAAAGAGCGTGAAATTCCTAACTGAGGAACTTCCCACGTTCTTGGATTGCAATGTCTCAAGTAGCACGGCAACAGCTATAACATGCAATGTCAGAGTGATTTTGCTGTAGCTTAACTCAATTTAAGATGGGTTGCCTATGGGGCTTTCGCTCACCCTTGTTTCATCTTTACTCAAGAAAAAAGGGTAACTCCGTACAAATTCTGATCTAATTTGCAAATTAGAGTTACAACGCACTTCTGTAATGCATTCAATTAAGACGAGATGAGGTGGGATAAATTCTTTGGCTAACTCTGAACCCCTACCATCGCATTAAGTTCTTCACGGGTCATCGGTTGCTCACTCACGATGTAGACTGTGCCCTCAAAGGTGGAAAGAAGATTGAGGTAGTAAGCAATTTCACCTGCTTTAGACACCGCATATACCCTGATCCCCGTGTCATCCGCCAATTCTAATTGGTCGATCATATAGCCCCGGCTCTGGAGATCTTGCTCAAGCGTCATAGCAACCCCTCGCCAATGAGTGTTGCCGGTTTGCCAACAACCCGCTTGACCCCCACAACTCGGCGCAGAATCCGTCAGGTGAGGAAAATTCGCTACTTCAGGGATCGCCGCAAGGGGATCAGGAGAAGGTTGAATGGTAATCTCAGGCTCTGGTGGTGGGGGACTCACACTCGCCTCCGGCAATGGCGTTGGGGTGGGTGTAGGAGTCGCCGCTGGAGATGGAGCCGTAGCCACTGGCTCCGCTGGTTTCGCAGGAGGGGGTGGAGCCGTGGGGCGGATCTGGGGTGGAGCGACGGGAGTCAGAGAAGGAGCGGGAGGGGCAACAACCGGGGCAGGAATGACTGCTACCGATGGCTCAGGCACTGGAGGAGGGGCAGGAGGCAACGTGACCAGCCTGATGCCCTCTACTGTCTCGTCAGATATGTCAGTGGCACCAGGGTTTTCTGGTAAGGGCACCGCCAATAGAACTGCGTGTAACCCCAGTGCTACCAAAAGCCAGGGTCTAAAGAGCCATCTCACGGGGACTGGTAGATCTTTCCAGAAGCGGGACTGGGGCATGGGCTGCACACGATTTGCCAAATCAAGGGGTTTGCAACGGTTGTTTGATAGCTGTTATCAAAAGCCAGTTCTACATATTGAAAAAGATTTTTAGGCTGAAATCAAGCCGTTCGAGTTGAGAAAAAGCGGTTATCAAACTCTGAAAGGGTTTTGAGATCAGTTTCTTGCAGTAGAAAGGAATGGGTTTTACCTGCTCTTTACCGCTGCTCAGGCTCATAAACCCTAAAAAAATAATCTAGCTAATTAGGAATTACTTGCATTAATAGTACAATACTTCGTGTCTTTCATTTTGGGTTGGCTTTGAGTCAGCCGCTATTCAGGATTGCCTGGAATGCTGCATGGCTCAGATTTTCACCATCACGATTAATTTGTAGGAGAAATCATCGCATGAGTATTTCGAGACGTGCTTTTGTGAGAGCTGGGTTAGGCGCAGGCAGTGCCCTAACGGCGATCGCACTTGGGTCTCTCGGTCAGGCTAAGTCTGGCCTGGCTCAAGGAACTTCTGGAGGAGTGCTCAATCTCTATTCGGCGCGGCATTACGACACTGATGACGCACTCTATAGCAGCTTTTCTGAACGCACAGGGGTGCAGATCAATCTAGTTGAGGCAGATGCCGATCAATTGATTGAGCGGATTAAGAGCGAAGGAACCAATAGCCCAGCCGACATCTTTATGACGGTGGATGCGGGACGGTTGTGGCGTGCCCAACAGGAAGGCTTGTTGCAGCCTGTCTCCTCCCGGACACTGGAGCAGGCAATTCCAGCCAACTTGCGGGAGCCTCAGGGTCACTGGTTTGGTCTGTCTAAGCGAGCTCGGGTCATTGTTTACAACAAAGAACGGGTGAACCCAGCAGAGCTTTCAACCTATGAAAACTTGGCTGATCCAAAATGGCGAGGACGTATCTTGGTTCGCTCGTCAACCCATGTTTACAACCAGTCGTTGACTGGGGCGATTTTAGCGGCGGCTGGGGCTGAAGCCACTGAGGCTTGGGCACGGGGATTGGTCGCTAACTTTGCTCGTCCGCCCGAAGGTAACGACACAGCTCAGATTCAAGCTGTTGCTGCGGGTGTGGGTGATCTGGCAATCGTGAATACTTACTATATGGCTCGCTTAGCCAAGTCTCAAAATCCTGAAGAGCAGGCAGTTGCTGAGCGAGTTGCGCTCTTCTTCCCGAATCAGCGCGATCGCGGTACTCACGTCAACATCAGTGGGGCGGGTGTCCTTAGAAATGCTCGTAATAAAGAGGCAGCGGTTGCCTTTTTGGAGCATCTGGTCAGCACTCAAGCTCAAGAAATCTTTGCGATCGGCAATAACGAGTATCCGGTTGTCCCGGGAGCACCGATTGACTCCACCATTCGTGGGTTTGGGCAGTTTCGCGAAGATAGCGTGAATGCGGCTGTGTTTGGGCGCAACAACGCCGAAGCTCTACGCATCATGGATCGTGCAGGTTGGCGGTAGAGATGTTGGGCTAGAACATCTCTACCGTTGTCGCGAAGTGGGTTCATCATGGCAGGTGCGCCCACTTCACTCATAACATTACTCAATTTGGGGAGAGAAAGAGTAAGGGTAGAGGGGTGAATGAGTGGATTGGTAGAAGGGTGAACCCAGGTTTGGCTCATCTGCCCTCCGACTCAAATCCTCTCCTCGTCTTTGCCCTACTTCTTGCTCTCTCCTTTTGCCTTCTCTTATGCTCTTAAATGTCTTTATGAAACACGCTATTTCCCCGGTGTTGTGCCTACTGCTGCTAGGGGGGGCGATCGCCAGTTGCGCGAAGCCCGACCCGCAAACTCAACTCTTGCAAACGAAAGATTGCATCGAGTGCGATCTGCAAGGCATGGATTTTAGTCAAGCTGACTTAAGTCAAGCCAAACTGAACCAGGCAAATCTCAGCAACGCCAACCTCAGTGGTACGGATTTGAGTCAAGCTTTGTTAGACAGCACGAATCTGAGTAACGCCAACCTGAGCGGCGCGAACCTCAGCACGGCGGGGCTTGCTTCTGCCACTCTCAAAGATGCCGATCTGACAGGTGCCAATTTGGAAGGGGCATTTTTGAGAACGGCTGACTTGAGCAACGCCAATCTCAGCGGCGCGAATCTCACGAATAGCGACTTGACCGGAGCCATCTTGACCAACACCAACTTAGAGGGTGCCACTTTGAAGGGGGCGATTATGCCCGATGGCAGCATTCATGAGTAGAAAGGAGACCTAACAAGAGAGATGCGATTAATCGCGTCTCTCCTCGTGGGGGATCTGCTCAAAACTCAAAACTCTAACTGCGTGCCATTTGCCGACTTAAAAGAATGACAGGAATCACTCCCACAGCGACGATCGCCAGAGCGGGAGCAGCAGCTTCGGCGAGGCGTTCATCCGCAGCAAGGTGATAAACCCGTACGGCTAGTGTGTCGAAGTTAAAGGGTCGAACGATGAGAGTAGCGGGTAACTCTTTCATCACATCGACAAAAACGAGGATAGCCGCCGTGAGCAATCCCCCTCGAATCAAGGGCGCATGGATTTTGAGCAGGGTGCTGCTGGGAGTGTGACCCAGGGAACGAGCCGCATCATCCAGACTGGGTTTGACTCGACCCAGGCTAGACTCGACTGACCCCAGGGCGATCGCCAGAAATCGCACGAGATAGGCAAACACCAGCGCAATAATCGTGCCGCTTAGTAACAACCCTGTGGAGATACCAATCGTATTTCGCAGGGTGGCATCGATGGCGTTGTCCAATCTGCCCATGGGGACGAGCACACCAACCGCAATGACGGAACCGGGCACAGCGTAGCCAATGGAAGCAATTCGCACGGCTAAAACCGTTCCAACCGTTGGCTGTAGGCGGATGCCGTATGCCAGGATGAGGGCGATCGCGACTCCCACAATGGCGGTCAACGCTGCCAGGGTAAAACTATTGCGGGCAAAGCTCCAGAAGCGATCGTCCGTCAGTTGCCCCAGGTTGTTCAGCGTCATGTGAAGCAACACACCTGCCGGGACGAAAAAGCCCAGTGTCAGGGGCAAGAGGCAAACCAGTTGAGCGATCGCCGCCCGCCAACTCCGGAGTTGATGTTTGGGAGGGGTTTGAGAACGGGTGTGATGGTAACGCGCCTGTCGCCGAAACCAACGTTCTACAAGAATCAGGCCAGTAATGAATAAGAGCAACACCGCTGCTAGTTGAGAGGCAGCCAACCGTTCGCCCATGCCAAACCAGGTGCGATAGATCCCGGTGGTGAAGGTATCGACACCAAAGAATTCGACCGTACCAAAGTCGCTCAGTGTTTCCATCAGAGCCAGGGCAACCCCAGCTGCGATCGCCGGACGCGCCAGGGGCAGTGCCACGCGATAAAAGCTTTGCCACGGAGTGCAGCCCAGACTGCGGCTTGCCTCAAGTGTGCAGGTTGATTGCTCTAAAAATGCCGTTCGAGCTAACAGGTAGACGTAGGGATAAAGCACCAGCGTCAACATCAACACCGCCCCACCCAGCGAGCGAATGTCGGGGAACCAGTAGTCGCTGACCCGTTCCCAGCCAAACAGCGATCGCAGGAACCCCTGGACAGGTCCATAAAACTCCAGCAACTCAGTGTAAACGTACGCCAACAAATAAGCAGGAGCCGCTAATGGTAGAAGCAATCCCCACTCTAGCCAACGGCTTCCTTTGAACTGGCAGCAGGTAACGAGCCAAGCGGTGCTGACCCCAATCAGGCTCACTCCCAGACCAACCCCCAGCATCAGCCCCACCGAATTCAACACATAACGCCCCAGAACGGTTGCGACCAAATGTGCCCAGACCTCACGGGTCGGCGCGAACAGGCTACTCAACACGAATAGAATCGGGGTTGCCGGGAGGAGGGCGATCGCGCCTACCAGCAATACCCATCCATTGAGTCCAGGGAATGAAGGTCGGCGATTGAGATTTTGGAGAGACATGGAGGGTTAATGGTCAGTAGTCAATGGTTAATGGTCAGTGGTCAATGGTTAATAGTGAATGGTCAATGGTTGGTGATTGATGGTCAGTAGTCAATGGTCAATGGTCAATGGTTGGTGATTGGGTAATCGTTGAGAAGGCTGAGTGTGGTTTAGTTGCGCCTACTGAAAATTGAGTGCTGATTAATCGCTGTATCCTTCTGCCCTTTGTCTTGTACTAAACTCAGGTGGCATTAGTGATGAACAATTGACGATTGACCAACGACGATTGACCCTTGACCGACGACGATTGACCCTTGACTAGTAACAAATGAGAATTAATATCAAAAACCACTTTACTATGAAGCCGGAATTGTTGATGATTTGAAAGCACTCTGACACTGAAAGCCCGTCCATGAGCCTGTCTGCTATCTTGCAACTCGATGGTATTTATCGACAATTTCCGCGATCGCCCCAACCTGCCGTTCAAGGGGTATCGCTAAGTTTGCAGCAGGGCGATTTGTTGGGTTTGTTGGGTCCGTCGGGCTGTGGCAAAACGACGCTGTTGCGGTTAATCGCTGGATTTGAGCAACCTCAGTCAGGGGCGATCGCCCTGGGGGGACGGACGGTTGCTGGCGATGGCGTGTGGGTTCCTCCAGAGCAGCGCGATGTGGGGATGGTGTTTCAGGACTATGCGCTGTTTCCCCATTTGACGGTCGCTGAGAATATTGCCTTTGGCTTGCAACAACGGGGAGCAACTGCCAAAGAGTTAGTGAAGGAGCGAGTCAAGGAGGCGATCGCACTAATTGGCTTGAGTGGCACGGAACAGCGATATCCCCATGAGCTATCGGGCGGGCAACAACAGCGAATTGCGCTGGCTCGTGCGCTGGCTCCCCGTCCCAAAATCATTTTGCTAGATGAACCCCTGAGCAATCTGGATGTGCAGGTGCGGTGGCGATTGCGTCAGGAGGTGCGGGATATCCTCAAAGCGACCAATACCTCTGGGGTATTTGTCACCCATGACCAGGAAGAAGCTCTGTCGATCGCCGATCAGGTGGCGGTGATGCGGCAGGGACAGTTGGAGCAAATTGGCACACCAGAAGAGATTTATCGCCATCCCACATCGCGGTTTGTGGCGGAGTTTGTCACCCAAGCCAACTTTATTCCTGCTCAACGGTCTGAACGAGGGTGGGAAACTGAGATTGGTATGTTCCCGGCTTCAGCCGATGATGTCAGCCTGTCAGCAGGCGATCTAATGCTCTGTCAGGAAGACCTTCAATTAGAGCTAGATGCGACTGGGGAAGTGGTGGTGCGCGATCGCCAGTTTTTGGGGCGGGAGTATTGCTACTGGTTGCAGACGCGATCGGGCAAGGTCCTGTATGCCCGGACTCCTGCAACCTTTGTGCTGGCGGTTGGAACAGCAGTAAGGATATCTGCAACTCGGCTTAAAGTTTTTCCGGCAGATCGATAGATCGATAGAGGGATAAAGGGGTGATAGTGAATCGTAAAGCCGCGATTAATCGCGGCTCTCTTCTCTCTACTCCCGACTCCCGACTCCCCTACTCCTAAAAATCATGGGTGAGAATAGCTTCACCGCGTCGGTGCAGTTCGCGGGCATACTCCGTCCAGGCACCCTGCCCCCAATAGCGGAAACAACTCGTTTGTAACAAGAGGTTGTGCAATAAGGCGTTGCGGTAGCGGGTTTGCTGAGTGAGAGAAGGATCGGCAGCTAATAGAGGGTCGATCGCCTGATGAAAACGGGCACTGAGTTCGGTCATGGGCGTGAGCACGTTTTCGTAGCCCTTGACCCAACTGAGGTTATTCGTCCAGGAGCTACCATCCATATGGAAGTTAGGGTTTTCTTGTTTGAGGGCATTGATGGTTTGAGCGACTAACTCTGGGGTGGGGCGATCGGAGTCAACTCGGCTCCAGATGTGGTGTTGTCCCACCGCTTGACAGGTGGGGTAGTCGTCGGGGTTACAGCCTGTCGCTTCGATCAGTTCCAAATACTCCGTGCCGTTCATGCCCACAGTACCGCGATTGCCCTGACCTCGCAGGTCGTACCAGGCGGTTTTAAAGGCATTGGGAAACTCATTCATCATCACCCCACCATTTTCACCGTCCCCAATTTGGGACACCAGGGGCGGAATGGAGACACCGCTGATGGTTTGACGGTTCAGCGTCTTGGCTTCGTAATAAGGCTGCATTTGCCCCACCAGTTTGGTGTCTGACCCCTGCGTTTTAATCAAAGCGGTGATGCTAATGGTTTCCCCGTGAGAATTGCGGGCAACAAGTCGATGGGGGATATGTTTGTAACCCAGCGATTCGCCAGTCAGGGTTTCAACGGAATGTTCTTGTACGAGAATCCAACGGTAGCCGCACTCCTTCAGGGCTTTGACGAATTCATAGAGGGTGTCGGGGTGATTGGGCAGATGCATCTCTGGCGGTGAGAAGCCTTTGACTCGCGCCAGTGCATCCCAGCCAAAGATGGCGGCAAAGTGGTGTTGCCACGCTTGAATGTGGAGTTTCAGGTCGGGAATGGGAGTAGAGGGAGCAACCGCATGGCTCCACATCGTACCCAACCACTCCACATAAGGTTGGTAAGTCGGGTCGCAAGCGATCCGTTTGAGGGAATTGAGCACGTCGTCTCGTCCCATTTGCCGCAAACCCCAGAGCAAGTTGCCAGAGTAGTCGAGCATGACTCGTGGGTTACAGCCCTGACTGACTAACTCTGGGATAAACTCTCCCATGCGGGAATAGCACCAGGCAAACACCCCGGCGTTGTGATTATCACCTTCGCCCTGATGCTCAAACATATATTGCAAGTTGCTGATCAACTCGCCGTTTGCTCCGGCTGGAATGGTGGGTTGGTGCATGTGGAGGGCGATCGCAAATCCGGCGGTAACATTCTCCAATTGCAGGTTGGTCTTGGGCAGAAACACCGCTTTGGACTGTTGCGTCACATTCAATACCTGTGATTCCCAACCACTGAGATTGGGCAACCCATCGACAAGTTCGGGGAAATCAGGAGTCGTTTCGGTGCTGGATGAAGGGGCAGATAGCATAAGGTCTTCTCCTGGGTGATGGGCACTGCTGTCAGTTTAGATCACTGGGGAGTAGGGAGTGGGGAGTGGGGAGTGGGGAGTAGGGGAGTAAGGGAGGAGAGGAGAGACGCGATTAATCGCGTCTTTACGGATCTCTATTCCCCTGTCACCCCTTCACCCTGTCACCCTGTCACCCGTCACCCGTCACCTCGTCACCCCATCACCTCCTAATTTCATCCGGATGCGGGGGTAATGCTGCCGTAGAGGACTAAATGGGTGATGCGATCGCCCAGGGTGGAAATTTTTCTCTAACTATAAAAAAGAGCGGGTAGCTGCGTTCCCGCCAGTGTTACAGCTATTTCACAAGGGTTGTCATCATGACGGCAAGAGTGCCGACTACGCTTATCAACAGTTTGCAGTTAGCAAAGCAGGGTGATGCAGAGGCGATCGCCGCTTTGGTCAATCGGGCATTGCAACCTCGGAACATTCATGTGGTAGCCGTGTCGGTTGAGGATGAACGGCTGCATCTGGTGTTGGAGTCGGCGCAGGCACCGGATCAGGAAACCGTAGTGCCGTTTATCCGGCAGAGCATCAACCAATTGGGAACCGAGGCGATTCGGGCCGTGGTGCTCTACGGAAAAGCACAGGATCAGTCAACCCAGGCGTGGCAACAGGAAATTGTGTTGGAAAGCCCTGCCACGGTGGAAGGCGATCGCATTGTCCCCCACTATGGCGGTGAAATAGAGCGATCGCAAGCATTCGGAGCAGAGTCAACCAGCAAGACAACCGTCGCAGAACTGCCTGCAACCTGGCTGGAACCCGATCTGGAAAATAGCGCACGAGTAGCCGTCGGTAACAAATTGCTGCACCAAACCTCCCATGGCGGGGTAGTCAACCTAGCTCCAGGGTTTCGGCGACTGGTGGTGCGATCGCGCCAGGTTTTGACGCCAGCCCAGGGTAGCGAATCGTTCCCCGATTTGCTCGATCGCCAGCTTGAGCGGGAGGAGGCGATCGCCGCATTGCTGGCGGGTTCCTCTGTGGCATTTTTTGGCGAAACGGGGTCGGGCAAAACGGCTCTATTGCGATCGCTAGCACACCACACCGAGCTAACAGGTGCCTTTCGCGATGGGATCGTGTATCAGCGTGGACGGTTCCACTCCGCCAGCGACCTGTTGCAGTCGTTATTCGATGCCTTCTTTGAGTGCGATACTACGCTCCCCACCCGCCCCACCGCCGATGAATTGCGTCAGGCGTTTCAGAGCCATCGTGCTCTGGCGGTCTTAGATGATGTGGATTTGCCTGAATCTGAGGTGGCTCAACTGCACACTCTACCCGGATTAGTGATTCTCTCGGCGAGTCAGGAGCGGCAGTTGTGGAATCGGGTCAACGCCATGCCGATGTTAGGGTTGCCGTTAAACGATGCCCTGACACTGGTAGAACGAGGACTGGGGCGATCGCGGACCGCCGACGAACGCCCAGATGCGGAGGTGCTGTGCAATCTGGTGCAGGGGCACCCGCTGCGGATTCTGCAACTGACAGCACTGGTGCGCGAGGAGGGGCAAACCCTGGCAGTGTTAGTCCAGCGATTGCGTCTGGCTCCCTCAGTGGATGCTCTGCCACTCAAGGCGGCGGTGTCTTTGCCAGAGGCAGAGCGGCGCGTGCTGGCGGTGTTGGTGGTGCTGGATGGCATCTCCGTCCGCATGGAGCATCTGGCAGCCCTGACCGGATTGCCTAACATTCAAACCATTCTCGCCACGCTGACACGACGTTATCTGGTACTCAACGACAAGGCTCGCTATTACCTGTCACAGCCCGTCGTCGCTGCCCTGCGACCCGCCTGGAATTTGAGCCAGTGGACACAGCGGGTGATCACCTATTTCTATCGTTGGTTAGAGCGGCAAGCTCAGCCCGATGCTCTGGTGCCCGAACTGGAGGTGTTGTTGCAGGTATTGCGGTTGGCGATGACCACCCAACAACCCAACGTAGTGCTGCGACTGGCACAGGCTCTCGACCCGGTGTTGCTCTCGACAGGTCGATGGAGTGCCTGGGAGCAGGCGTGGCAATGGGCGTTGCAGGCAGGGCGATCGCTCCAAGATCCAGCAGCCATGGCAACAGCACTCCACCAGTTGGGAACTCGTGCTCTGTTGCTGGACGATCCCCTGACGGCACATACCTACTTAACAGAAGCGTTGCAACTGCGCGACTCTCTGGGCGATCGCCCTGGAGGTGCGGCTACCCGTCACAATCTGGAGTTGGTGCTGACCCTGCCCACGGAGGTTGATCCCGTTGCAGTCGCGGCTTCCCCTCCCCGACTTCTGCAACGACGTCGGTTCCCGACTCAAGTCGCGATTGTAGTCGGTAGTTTGGGAATGGCGATCGCCGGAATGCTCTTGCTGCTCAACCCGTTCCCACGACCTGCCAGTTTTTCCCTCAGTGCCACCCGTCTCGGCTTTGGGGAACAGACCCTCAACACGACCAGCACAAGTCAGACCATACGCCTGACGAATACCGGGTCACGACCGTTAGACATCACCAGCATTACGCCATCCGGCAACAGCAAAGACGATTTCCAGGTCACGGAGGATTGTACCGCTGCGCCGATCGCCCCCAACGATGACTGCACCGTTGAAATCACCTTTACGCCCCAAGCCGAAGGCGATCGCCTCGCCACTGTGCTTATCCTCGACCGTGCCGGGGATAATCCTCAAGAACTGCTGTTAAGCGGCATTGGCACACCACCAACGAGTCCCTTTGTGCTCAGCTTTGCCCCCGGTAACGTCACCTTTGAACCGCAGGTTCTCAACACCGCCAGCAAATCGCAATCCATCATGGTGACCAACACGGGATCAGAGCCAGTGGCGATCGCCAGAGTCACCGTTACCGGAGAGCAAGCCACCGACTTTGTCAGCACAACCAACTGTGTGAATCTGACCCTGGAACCCCGGCAAACCTGTCGCATTCAGGTGTCTTTTATGCCCAAAGCTCTCGCCAATCGGCGTGCCAGCGTCTTGATCACCGCCAAAGGAGAATCAGAGCTATTGGCAACCGGAGAATTGCCCGACCAACCACCGCCTTTCTGGAACATCCCATTGGGAGGCACCGGAGTTGCACCAACCGCTCAAACCACCCCCAACGCCGCATCGGCTCCTCCATCTGCCCCTCTGGCGGCAGTGCCCAGAGTGAGTCTGAGCCTGAGCGAAATGTACTTTGGGGCGCAAGGCATTGAGACACGCGCTGAGAAACCCTTGGTGATTGCTAATACGGGTACAGCATCCCTCTACATTGACGACCTGACGATCGCCGGAGAAAACCCCAGAGACTTTGCGATTACCGAGAACACTTGCCTGGGTGGTCCCATCCTCGCCGATGACGGTTGTATTGTTACCGTGCGCTTTAGCCCCAGTGCAGCAGGCGATCGCCAGGCTGACCTGGTGATCCGGGATAGTGCCTCCGGTAGCCCAAGGCGGATCGCACTCAGTGGTGTAGGGTTGGAGCGATCGCCCTCTACAGCAGCGACCCCCACTCCATCCGGTGACTCCTCGCCCACAATTCTCAACTTTGCGGCAACTGATTCCCAGATTAGGGCAGGTGAATCGGTGCGACTCTGTTATGGCGTTGCCAATGCAAGCCAGGTCGTGATTGAAGGCGTTGGCGACGTTGCTCCCGCCACCGAGGAGTGCGTGACGGTGGAACCCGGTCAAACGACCACCTATAACCTGACGGCGATCGGCGCAGACGGACAGGAAGTGACCGCTCAAACAACCGTCCAGGTGACGCCAGCCGATGACCCTCCCGCACAACCTGAACCCGGCGCCCCTCTGACCACCCCTCAGTTAATCTCTCCGGGTAGCTCCAATCGCGGAGCCGCACCCGATTTGTTGTCCTGCAAGAACAGTACGCCACTCACCTGGGAGTCAAGCGGTTCTGGGAGAGACGTATTGACCCTGCAACAGTTCTCAAATCAATATCAGGACTGGATGACGGTGTTTGAGGAATCCCTACCTTCTGGCACCGATATCACTTCCTGGTTGACACAATATCAGAGCTATGAGTGGCGATGGATGGTGCGATCGGTCGATGGAGCGGGGCGATCGAGCGAACCGTCTCCCTGGTATTACTTCACTTGTTATGACTTTCAGTAGGAGTGATGGGGTTGAGGGGTAAGGGGGTAAAGGGGTAGAGGGGTGATAGGTGAACCGTAAAGACGCGATTAATCGCGTCTCTCCTCCACTCTCCCACTCCTCCACTCCCCCACTCGGTAGTGTTTCAGATCTGTTGCTACTAACCCCCGGCTGTCGCCGTCCCCCTTACCAAGGGGGACTACAGGGGGTCTTACAGAGGTTATCAACAGGTTTGGAACACCACCCCCCACTCTTCCACTTCCCTTCAATCAGGTTGCCAACTCCAAAGCTCGCCAACGACCAGTTCAAACTGCCCCCCATATTGGGCTGTAAATTCGTCCCTAAAGTAATCTGGCAGGTTGAGTAGAAATAGGGGTCGCGATAAATCAGCGATCGCCGGAATTTCCTTGGATATACCAAACTCCTGGAATGGCAGCAAGGTAACGGTTTCGTTGAGGAGGTAACTGAGGGACACCAAATTGGCTGGGTTATAGCCATAGCTATCGGTGATGAGCAGGGGAGAATCACTGCTGTTGAGCAGTTGAGCGATCTCCGGGTGGTGATAGCTCATGACTTTGTTCCACCAGGTATTGGCTTGTAAGTGTGCGCCTCCAGAAACGATGCCAGCGATCGCCAACCCCACCGACAGCACTACTCCAACCGCCTGGTAAGAGCGTTTTGTAGTGGTCAACAGATGAGCAATCAGATACGCCACAGCCAGTTGCAGCGATAAAAAGAAGGGCAGCAAGTAGCGAGTCACGGTCGATCGCTGTCCCCCTGACAGAATATCCGGCACAACCAGGGGCAGCGACGTGCCAATACATAACGCCACAACAAACAACCAAACTGGTTTTGGAGCGTGCCTGACCAGGAAATAGAGCGCGTAAATCTCCAGGAGCAAAATGGGAACCATGGCAAACCCGTGGAGCAATAGATCGGAGGCAGAGGCTCTGGCACCCATATCAAAAAACACACGGGTCAAGTTGAATAGCCACATTCTGACGGTCATATCAATCGGCAGGGAAACCGTGACCCAACCAGCAGACGCCTTCAAAACACTGAGATAGCGCACTAGAAAGTAGAGCCAGGGAATAAATGCAACAACTGCGATCGCCCCTGTGATCAGAAATGCGATCGCCCGTCGGGTCAACTGCCACTGCATCTGGAAACCATCCTCGACCCGCCATATCTTTAGTGGCTGACGGCAAATAACATATAGCCCATGCCCGATCGCCACTAATGCCGAAAATACAGCCGTATAAAATGACACCGTCAAAGTCACGCCATACACTGCCCAGTGCTGCCATTGATGGAGCCGCATTGCCCGCAACAACGCTGCACTGCTGAGCAATGTCAGAGCCGTGAGGAGACTGTATTCTCGCGCCTCCTGAGCATAGACCAGATGAATCGGGGAAATAGCTAACAGGGCGATCGCCACCCATCCCACCAGTGGCGACTGAAACAACTCCCAGCACAGCCAATACACCGCCGGAAAAACCAGCAAACTCAAGAGAACAGCAAAACTACGAGTTACGACAATCGAATCGCCCCAAAGCCGCATCCAGAAGTGCATTAACAGATAAAAAAAGGGAGGATGCTGGGGATCTTCGCTGCCTAAGCCAAAAATCAGTTGGGATAATGTCCGGTTGGGATCAATCTGCTGGTAGCTAAGCAAGGAAGCAGGATTTCTTTCCTGTCCGGTAAACATCTCCGCCTTCAATTCTGATCCCGTGTGAGCCGTTGCCTCCATTGAGGTGAAGACTTCATCATGCCAGTAGATTTTTCTATCCAGATGGCTAAATCGAAACAGGATACCAATGACCAACAGTACGAGAACCGTCCACTTCAGGAGCGCAGGGACAGGCTTTGCAGTAAAAGGCTGAAAACTCTCTGTAGACATGATTTGCGATAGGGGGCAATATCGACCCAATTGTAGTCGTGTGTTTCACATAAACAGTTCCTCTGGTACACAAAGCAATCGTGTAATTGTCATCTCTCTATGGTTCATATTGGTGTTTAATTGGGTTAAGCCAAGCAGTCAACATTCACGTTCGTCACTAACCCGATCTCTGGAGTGAATCGCCACTAGAGATGGAGGTTCGTAAACTTTCTTCATAAATAACAAGCTCCTCACTGCAAGAGCATGATAAGCTCAGATGAAATTTGGGCTATTACTGTTTAGTGTGAGGCTAGGTGTTTGATGCGCGTTTTACTGCTCTACCCTTTATTCCCTCCAAGTTTTTGGTCATTTGAAAAAGCCTTGGAATTAGCAGGTCGCAAGGCATTCATGCCTCCACTGGGAATGATTACAGTGGCGGCGATCTTGCCACAAGAATGGGAATTTAAACTGGTCGATCGCAACGTTCGCTCGGTGACAGAAGCTGAGTGGGCATGGGCGGATCTCGTGATCGTCTCTGCCATGATTGTCCAGAAAGAAGACTTTTTAGCACAGATTCAGGAAGCCAAGCGTCGTGGCAAGCGAGTGGCGGTGGGCGGTCCCTACGCTACGGCTCTGCCACACGAAGCCGAAGAAGCCGGCGCAGATTACCTGATTTTGGACGAAGGCGAAATTACTCTGCCCATGTTTGTTGAGGCGATCGCCAAGGGTGAAACCAGTGGCACTTTCCGCTCTGGTGGCGAAAAACCCGATGTCACCATTACCCCGGTGCCTCGCTACGACTTGCTCGATCTGGATGCCTACGACAGCATGTCCATCCAGTTCTCACGCGGGTGTCCCTTCCAGTGTGAGTTCTGCGACATCATCGTGCTCTACGGACGCAAACCCCGCACCAAAGCCCCCCAACAACTGCTCAAGGAACTCGATTTTCTCTATGAGTTGGGTTGGCGCGGTGGCATCTTCATGGTGGATGACAACTTCATCGGCAATAAACGCAACGTAAAACTGTTGCTGCACGAGTTGAAAGTCTGGCAGAAAGAGCACAACTATCCTTTCGCCTTCACCACTGAAGCCTCCGTTGACCTGGCACAAGATCAGGAACTGATGGACTTGATGATGGATTGCAACTTCGGCAGCGTCTTCCTGGGCATTGAAACCCCCGATGAGGATAGCCTCTCCGTCACCAAGAAATTCCAAAATACCCGTGACCCGCTAAACGAAGCCGTTGAGAAGATCGTGCGGACAGGGTTGCGTGTGTTTGCCGGATTCATCATCGGGTTTGATGGTGAGAAAGCCGGAGCAGGCGATCGCATCGTTCGGTTTGCCGAGCAGACCACGATTCCCACAGCTATCTTCAGCATGTTGCAGGCGTTGCCTGACACAGCCCTCTATCACCGATTGAAGAAAGAAGGTCGTCTGCGCGATAAGCTGACCAACATCAACCAGACCACGTTGATGAACTTCATCCCCACTCGTCCTCTCGAAGACATTGCCCGTGAGTTCGTCGATGCCTGGTGGGAACTGTACGACCCGGTGAAATACCTCGATCGCACCTACCGTCACTTCATGATGATGGGTGCTCCGCGCCAAAAACCATCGCTCGGCATCCTCAAGCCTGCTCACATCCGGGCATTATTTGTCCTGGCTTGGCGGCAAGGTGTCGTGCGAAAGACTCGCTTTAAGTTCTGGCACCACTTGTTCAGCATTCTCAAGAACAATCCTGGCGTCTGGAACCGCTATTTAGCCACCTGCGCCTATGCGGAGCACTTCCTGTATTACCGCCAGTTAGTGCGCGACAACATCGAGACTCAACTCAAGGAGTACCTGGAGGAAGAAGCTCGGCTCAAGACCGAACAGCCCGATCCGGTCAAAGCGGTTGCTTAAATTCAACTAAAACTAATACCAACTTGATTTGAAGACACGAACCCCTCCCAACCTCCCCTTGGTAAGGGGAGGTGCCATAGGCGGTGGGGTTATGTGTAGCCATCACAGGCTAAATCGGTATAACAAATCCCCGGAATCTTTGAGACTCCGGGAATTTTGTATTGTAAAGGGTTTTGATTAAATTAGTTTGACGGCACGCAGGGTGTAATATAGCCCGATCGCCAATCCAGTCGCACCGCCCACTAAAATCACGTATGTAACTGCTCCAGCCATTTCTATACCTCTATTACGTCCTATTCCTATTGAATCATGAGTGGTTCTTTCGCGATCGCCTCCTGGCAAATGCGATAATGAGGGTCTGTTTTCTGAAGTTGGTTGCTACCCATGAAGTCTGTTATCCCGGTTGAGTTACCTAACCAGTCCTACGAAATCGCGATCGCCCCTGGTGGGTTAGATCATTTGGGCAACTGGATGCAACCGCTCAAGATTGGCAAACGGGTGTTGTTGGTGTCGAATCCGGGGATCTTTAAGCAGTATGGGGAACGGGCGATCGCCGCTCTAGAAGGGGCGGGGTTTCAGGTGGCGACCTGTTTGTTGCCTGCGGGGGAACGCTACAAAACCCTCGGCTCGATTCAAAAAGTCTATGATGTGGCGTTGGCAGAACGATTGGAGCGATCGTCAGCGATCGTTGCTTTAGGAGGTGGCGTGATTGGGGATATGGCGGGGTTTGCGGCGGCAACCTGGCTGCGGGGCATCTCCTTTGTGCAGGTGCCGACCTCCCTGCTGGCGATGGTGGATGCCTCGATTGGGGGCAAAACCGGGGTGAACCATCCCAATGGCAAAAACCTGATTGGTGCGTTTCATCAGCCACGCCTGGTCTTGATCGACCCGGAATTATTACGGACTCTTCCGGCGCGTGAGTTTCGTGCTGGCATGGCAGAGGTGATTAAGTACGGGGTAATCTGGGATGCTGACTTGTTTGAGCAACTGGAACAGGCAAAACGGTTGGATCAGCAGCGGTACATCTCACCGGAATTGATGCAATCCATCCTCACTTGCTCCTGTCAGGCAAAAGCGCATGTGGTCAGCAAAGACGAAAAGGAAGCGGGACTACGCGCCATCCTCAACTACGGTCACACAATTGGTCATGCGGTCGAGAGTTTGACGGGCTATCGCGTGGTGAATCACGGGGAAGCGGTGGCGATCGGCATGGTCGCCGCAGGTCAGATTGCCGTGGAACTGGGTTTATGGAGTGACACCGAGACGCAACGCCAATTCGCCCTGATCGAGAAAACTGGATTGCCGACTCGACTCCCATCCGGAATGGATCTTGAGGCGATTATCACCGCATTGCAAAGCGACAAAAAAGTGCAGTCGGGACAGGTGCGGTTTGTGTTGCCGACTCGAATTGGAGAGGCGATCGTCACTGATAAGGCGACCGCTGATGTGATCCGTCGTGTGTTGCAACAGATGGAGTCCTAAGGTTTTGCTGGAGGGTTGGGCGATTATCCCAAAGGGGGAACTGCTTCGCATCGCTCCAACAGACTCTAGATCTGCAACTTCTTGAAGAAGTTGCAGATCTAAACACACCTGTCCCTATCGCTCTAACACACTCATAAACTTGCCCTGGGCAAACGGTGCAGGAATGATCGGCATAAAGTGAACACGGTCATTCACCAGTTGCTTCACATAAAACTCGTTGATCGTGTGTTTCACCTGCTCTCGCGTTCCAATAATCCAAATCTGCACTTTTTCGGCAGGCGGAACGGGCAGCAGTTCATTAAACTCTGTAGTCATACTATTTGCCTCACTGTTGGGTGTAGAGAAGAACAGCTTAAGGCGTGGTTTCCCAACCACTCGTTTTGCGTCAGCAAGGCAATTGACCTAAAATCAACACAGCCTAGCCTCCTGCTCCATTCAGGAGTTAGGTTAGCTGGTTAGCGAGTGCTCGCTACACTCCTAATCAGCGTTATCCTCACCTTAAGCTTTGTCCACTGGAAATCCAGTGTTTCATAGAATAATCGAAAGGGCGGTTACCCCGCAAGGGGGAACTGCTTCGCACCGTAGACAAGCGTATGAAGGGAATTAGGGGCGACCCTTGCGGTATCTGCAAAGCAGCACGATGGGAATTGAATCATTGCTTTGGATCTGCTTGCCCTCATCAGGAATCTAAAAATATGCGGAAAGATTCTCGCTATTAAGCTTAATCCGCCTATTATTCAGAATTAATCTTCACGAGTAGTAAATTTGGGTGTTATGTCGAATTAGTCTACCTGTCCACCCTAAATTAGGATCTTAGACGTAAACTTTCATTCTATTAATAGTTAGCCTGCCTCAATATGCTGAGTCCCTCTGCCTGTATTATCGATTGCAATGGATATGGGACTTCCATGAAAATCTTCAGAGACTTGGAGCTAGAATCTTGACTGAACAGCCTGCTTCTAATGAAGCTCTTAGAAAAAAGCTTGTCATTGCAGCTTTACTAATTGCTTGTGGAAGTTTTGTACTAAGTTGGTTGGGATGGATAGAATTCCGTTTGAAGCAAGTAGCAGAGCAAGAACAGCGACGCGCGCTAGCAGCACAGCAAGAGCAACAATCAATGGTACAATCGCTAGCTGCGATAGAAGCGCAAATTAGGGCTTTTCAAGAGTTAGAGCAAAAGGAATTAGAGCGAGAGGAAAATGAAGGACCAGCAATATTTGCACCAGGACCCAGGATAGATTCGCTAGCTGCGATAGAAGCGCAAATTAGGTCTTTGCGTGAGTCACAGCAACAGGGAAATATAGTCCAAAGATCTGCTGAAGATAATGCAGGAAGTGCTACATCCGATTTAAATGGGGAAGAGCTTACGAGTATTTCGAGAGCGTCTTCTTCCTCACCAGAAACGGTGGTTACATCTCCTACCCTGCAATTAGCAGAACTGGCTTCAGCATTGGACAAGTACTACCTTTGGGGACTGGAACATCGTAAAGCTACGTTTCAACTTCAACTCATTAAAGACAACATTTTATTTGTTGTTGTACTGACCATTTTAGGATTTGGGCTTTATCTGTCTTATATTCAGTTCAAGAAAGGCGATCAAGCGGAGGGTAGCCTCAAATTAGGTCCTGCAGGTGTCGAAATCACTTCATCTATCTTGGGTATCTTCATACTCGCCTTCTCTATTGGCTTCTTTTATCTGTACTTAGTGCATGTGTTTCAGATAGAAGAAATCGGTCAACCAAATATCGCACCAGCAGTTGGTTCCGGCAATCAAGATAGGTAGCATGACCCAATATTTCTGTATCTTGCAATATGCCTAACAATTTCTTGCAGGTGGACGCGAAGTCGAAAAGATCAGGTTGACCTAAAGGAGTAAAAGTAGAAACAGCAAGAATTCTGTACGGGCGTGGGCTGACACTGCGTTGGTGCGGACGGTACAAAGGTTATCGGTTAGAGTTCAAGGCTATCTGCCGCCGCACAATTTCACCGTTAGCCCTCAGATATTAAGTAGCCATAGTCCTTCTAATTATTCTGTAAAGATTGAACCGTTTTGAATTAATAGCTGCGACAGTGATGAAGTTAAGTCAGATGATGTCATCAAATCACTACACTGGATTAGATCTTCAAGTTGAATCTGCCCAAAGACTGATTGAGATACGGAATAGGGGATGTTAGAAATGTTTTAATCGTTTGCGGAGAATTAAAATGGGACTCTTCAATAGAAACGATAGGAAGTCTGAAGAAACTAGAAAAGTCAGGATCGTTAATGAACGGAGTCGCGTCACAGAAAAGCACAATGGAGATGTGATTACGGATACATATCGTCAAGAGATTGAGTTTGAAGGATCTAGCGAAGATTGCAAAAATGTTGCCGCGCATGCCTACTTAGCAGGCAAGCAGGAGGAGCAACGTTTGTTATCTGATCAACCAGAAAGATCAGAGAAGCGTATTCGCGCGTTGCGAGCGGTGAATGAATAAAGGAGACAAAATTAAGGGTCTACGTAGAAGTGTGATTTCAGTCCTTCTTGTCTTGTGCGTTTTTCTGACAACTTTTGCTGCCCCTGCTTGTGCTTCCCTAGAAGAAGACTTTGTCGATGGTTTTGCTAAAGGAGCAGGTTAAACTGCTGACGTAGCTTTTGTTTCTTGAACAACATGTCTTGTTACAGCGGCATTTGCCCCAATCGCCGCTCCTGCTGTTTGCACCGCTTCTGGCGAGGTAATTTTTGGATGGTTTGGTTGGAAATTAGTTGGCAAGAGATGACTCTTTGGGAGAGCTGCTTCTGAGAGCTTATAGAGCAATACAACACCATAGTAGGCTTGGCACAAGAGGGCTAACAATCCTGTTGGGGCGGCGAACAGAGCTTTCTCACTACATTTTGATGATGTTTGTTGCCGCTCAATAGGGTCGTTAGACAGCTTGTGTGATCGGTTAGGGCGATGCTTCATTTTTTTGCAAAGGAACGAAAATATGAATCCAGAAGAAATATTGCGAAAAAAGTTTGAGGAAGAGTTAGACAAAGCAAAAGATAAAGGTGGTAAGGCAGATGGTGTCATTTGGGTTGCTGTTTTAGCTAACGCTGGGATGGGTGCAGTACCTCTCGGCATCAATATATGGACATTTGCTGGTGTCAACACTTTGATGGTTGTTTTTCTTGGAGGTATTTACGAGTACCACTTATCTCAGGAAGATGCCGGTAAACTAATTAAACAGATTTTTGGTGCTGTCGGATGGACATGGATGGCATCTGTTCTTGGGCTAAAGTTTTTTGCTGAAGTCTTAAAAGGAGTAGGTGTGATCACTTTGGGAGGTACGACCGTTGCTGGAATGGCACTAGACGCACTTCTCTCTGGAGCAGTCACATATGCTTTGGGATATACCACAAAGGACTACTTTGCTAAAGGCAAGAAAATGTCAAAATCCGAATTAGAGAAATCTTTCAAATCTAGGTTTGAAGAAGGCAAGCAAAAAGTTAAAAATCGAGGTTAAGTCGTTGATAGTTCTCTTGCTGCTGTCCTAAATAAATTAACAAGGAGAAGACCTAGTATGTTGAGAAGCTTTATGTCCCTTGTAGGAGCAATCATGGGAGAACATGATCATGATGTCCATGATGACTTTGATGTCCATGATGATACATTCCACGACATTCCTGAGCACGATGTTGATACTGATTATGATATTAGTTCCCTACATCCACAAGTTAGCCCAAGCTTTGGAAGCTCCTCCGATACAGGGACTTATGATCCAGTTAGTGGAACAGCGACTTTCCCAGATGGTACTGTTGTGACCAACCCTTACCAAGATGCTCATGGGCAAGTTTATAAGACTAGAGAGGATTGGGTAAATGCACAAGATCCACATACGGTTGAAGAAACATAGCTAAGTCTATCAGCGTGACTCAGCCTCTTAAAATTAGCTTTCCATTGTGCTAGAGATGATCTAAAGTGATGGGAAATTATTTAGTTTGCCCTTAACATTTAGAAAATCTAAAATGTGCTGTCTAATTAAACTCAGTGCGATCGTCAATCTTGTAGGGTGCGTTGCTGCTAAGCAAACGCACCATTCTAGTGAGCATCCTTTACATTAATGCCTAATTAAGCGATTACGTGCCCAACTGCCGAAGACTTGCGATCGGGGATGGTGCAAAGATGGTCTGTAGCAGTGCGATCGCCTGTAGCTTGAGTTTCCTTAATCAACCCAACAACTCATTATCCACTTACTGCACACGCTTCAGCGATCGCCTTCACACCCTTTGAGTAATGCCAACCATTAAGCTGTAAGGTTATTAGCATTTCTGCGCGTCCTGATATTTATGCAAGCCAAACTTCAAGAGCAACTCTCTCCAGCCGATGCAGAGGTGATTTTGGGGCGATTGCCTGAGCGAATTCGTACTGCTCTCATTGATCGTGCTGCTGAGATTGAATATCCCATCGAAGCAGTGCTTGAGATGGCGTGCTCTTCGAGATACCCGCAAGGGGTCGCAAGTTTCCTTGATTCAGAGGTGTTAGGTTTTGTAGATTGCAAGCCAAGGCGAGGTCAGTAGAGCTTTGTAATTGATGAATCGCAAAGTCTAACAAGTCATGGAGACGGAATACTGTAAAATCTCGGTCTGAGTTCGAGGTTAATTGCTGCCACTGATTTGAACCGTCAGCAGAGTCAGTAGCGATCGCCCTGTTGAGTTTGTTGGGTGATGAGAATTTTGATGGTGATCAGGTTTATCTGTAAGGTTTGCGCGATCGCTTGACTACATAAGAGAGTATCAAGAAGCCGTTTAAATATCTAAATCTGGAGGAATTAGGCTTCTGTAGGGATGTGGCATACTATATGCCTCAGCTTTCGCTCCAATGGTGCGTTACGCTAACGCTAACAGCACCCTACCGTCTGGGTGGTGAGCTTGTCGAACGGCTCCCCATTCCCCACTCCCATCTACCTCCCCACAACTCGCTATGTTGCCAAAGCCAACCAAACGCTGGACTCCCCATCTCTGGGCAAGTTGGAAACCCTTTGGACTCGGAGAACAATATCCCAACAACTATTGGGAGGTGTTTCGCGCCATCTGGCAAAACCGCGATCAACTCTCCTATGCCTGGAATATTCTCAATCAGGGAGTCTGCGACGGGTGTGCGCTGGGCACGACGGGCATGAAGGACTGGACGTTGGATGGCTTGCATGTGTGCAATGTGCGGTTGCGCTTATTGCGAATGAATACCATGCCTGCCCTTGATCCGACTGTGCTGACAGATGTCGAGTCGCTACGAACCAAATCCAGCGCAGAACTCCGCGAGATGGGACGGTTGCCCTATCCGATGCTGCGGCAAAAGGGCGACAAAGGCTTTCGACGGATTAGCTGGAGTGAGGCTCTAGAGGCGATCGCCACTCACATTCACACCACGCCACGCGATCGCTTGGGTTGCTACATCACCAGTCGCGGCACCGTGAATGAAACCTACTATGCGGTGCAAAAAGCAGTGCGATCGATGGGCTGCAACAACATCGACAATGCGGCTCGAATCTGCCATTCCCCCAGTACCGCTGCCCTCAAAACCACGCTTGGGGCAGGAGCCACGACCTGTTCCTACAAAGATTGGATTGGGACGGATCTGCTGGTCTTCATCGGGTCTAACGTCGCCAACAACCAACCTGTCACGGTGAAGTATCTGCACTGGGCAAAAAAAGCGGGGACGCGGATTGTGGTGATCAATCCCTACCGAGAACCGGGGATGGAACGCTATTGGGTGCCCTCAATTCCTGAAAGTGCGCTGTTTGGTACCAAGTTTGCTGAAGATTTCTTCTTGATTAACGTGGGAGGTGATATTGCCTTCCTCAATGGCACGCTCAAGCACCTGATTGAGCAGGGCTGGATTGATCAGGCTTTTTGCGATCGCCACACTACAGGACTCGCCGACCTCAAAGCTATCCTCGATGCCCAATCCTGGGAGGAGTTAGAACGCTGGTCAGGGGCAAGCCGCGAGGAAATGCTGAGCTTTGCCGAGATGGTCGGGAAGGCGCAAAAGGCAGTCTTTGTCTGGAGTATGGGGATCACTCAGCATGAGTGCGGTGAGGATAACGTTCGCGCCATCATCAACCTGGCACTGACCAAAGGGTTTGTGGGGCGCGAGGGCTGTGGGTTGATGCCGATCCGGGGACACTCTGGCGTGCAGGGTGGAGCCGAGATGGGCTGTTATGCCACCGTGTTGCCGGGGGGCAAGCCAATTACCCCAGAGAATGCGACTCGTCTCAGCGAACAGTGGGGCTTTGAAGTGCCCACGACAGCGGGACTAACGGCGACTGAAATGATCCACGCGGCAGCAGACGGCAAGCTGGATGTGTTGTGCTCCATCGGAGGTAACTTTTTGGAGGTGTTGCCTGATCCGGCTTATGTGCAGCAGGCATTAGAGCGAGTGCCGCTACGGGTGCATCTGGATATCGTCTGCTCTAGTCAGATGTTGATCGATCCGGCAGATACGGTGATTCTTTTGCCTGCGACGACTCGCTACGAGATTCCTGGTGGGGTAACGGAAACCAGCACTGAGCGACGGGTGATCTTCAGCCCTGAGATTCCCGGTCCTCGGATTGGGGAGGCACGACCCGAATGGCAGGTGTTTACGGAGTTGGCGCAGCGCGTGTGGGAGATGGATGGGGATTGGGTGGTCAATGGTCAATCGTCAGTGGTCAATGGTCAACCGTCAGTGGTCAATGGTCAACCGTCAGTGGTCAATGGTCAATCGTCAATCGTCAATCGTCAGTCGTCAGTGGTGAGTGGGGGTTGCTCTAATCCTTCATCTCTTAGCCTTCAGCCTTTCTTTACTACCACTCAGGCGATTCGGGAGGAGATCGCTCAGGTGATTCCCCAATATGCCGGGATTCAACACCTTAAGGAAGCGGGGGATCAGTTCCAATATGGGGGTTCCCATCTTTGCTTTGGCTGGAACTTTGCTACAGCGGATGGCAAGGCACACTTCACACCGTTGTCCTTACCTCAGCGGGAGTTGCCGGAGGGCTATTTCCGGGTGACGACGCGACGAGGTAAGCAATTTAACAGCATGGTACAGGCTAAGAAGGACATGATCACGGGGGCGTTTCGAGATGCGATTTACATGAGCCATGCCGATGCTGAGGCGTTAGGACTGACGGAGGGCGATCGCATCCGGTTGACGAACGAACAAGGGCAGTTTGAGGGACGAGTGTTTCTGGCGACGCTGAAACCGGGTAACTTGCAGGTTCACTGGCCCGAAGGAAATGGGTTACTCGACCGCAGCAAGCGATCGCAAGAAGGTGTTCCTGACTACAATGCGATTGTGCAATTGGAAAGTATTAATAAACACCATAAAGCATCATAAATGTGCCCATTTATGCAGTTTTAAAATCTAATTTCAAAGGTGCGACATCAACGAAATTAGCTCAAAAATTAAGCCTAATTTAACGAATCTGGGGATCTTAGAACTAGAGAGAGATTCTAGTGATACTTAAGGTGCGATCGCTCCAACGATAGATAGCAAGCCATTGACAACTCCTTAAACTGTTGCTCAAAAAGCGAATTTCCTTTTCTGAATTACTTCTTAAAACAAACGTTAAGTTTACCTGAATTGCATCAGATGTTTGTGAGAAGTCGGTTAAAAGGAAGCTAGAGACTCGTTGTTGATCACGTTCAAATTGACCGTATCCCCAATTACCCTTTCTCCTTATGACAGTTGCAACTCCGCTTCAAACTAAGCCTTTGGCATCAGACGAATTGCAGAAGATGAATGCCTACTGGCGGGCAGCAAATTATCTGTCTGTTGGTCAAATTTATCTGCTTGACAATCCCCTGCTTCGAGAGCCGCTCAAACTCGAACACGTCAAACCCCGACTATTGGGTCACTGGGGCACTACCCCTGGCTTAAATTTCATCTACGTGCATCTAAATCGGGTGATCAAAAAATTTGATCTCGACATGATTTACATCGCAGGACCGGGTCACGGTGGTCCGGGATTGGTCGCCAATACGTATCTAGAAGGCACCTACAGCGAGTACTACCCCAACATCTCTCCAGATGCCGAGGGAATGCAAAAGCTGTTTAAGCAATTCTCGTTTCCGGGTGGCATTCCCAGTCACGTTGCCCCTGAAACCCCTGGCTCAATTCATGAAGGTGGAGAACTCGGCTATGCCGTTTCCCATGCCTACGGTGCAGTGTTTGACAACCCCGATTTGATCGCCGCGTGCGTAGTAGGCGATGGTGAAGCGGAGACGGGTCCACTGGCAACCAGTTGGCACTCCAACAAGTTCTTAAACCCGGTGCATGATGGAGCGGTGTTGCCCATTCTGCACTTGAATGGCTACAAGATCGCTAACCCAACGGTGCTGGCTCGACTCAGCCATGAGGAACTGGAGAACCTGTTCATTGGCTACGGCTATAAGCCCTATTTTGTCGAGGGCAGCGATCCTGAAACGATGCACCAACTGATGGCGGCAACGCTGGACGTGGTGGTTCGCGAAATCAAAGAAATCCAGAACGATGCTCGCACGAATGGCTTTAGTCAGCGTCCCCAGTGGCCGATGATCATCCTGCGATCGCCCAAGGGTTGGACAGGTCCCAAAGAGGTGGATGGCAAGAAAACAGAAGACTATTGGCGATCGCACCAGGTGCCGTTTGCAGAATTGGCAACGAAGCCCGACCACATCCGTCTGCTCGAAGAGTGGATGAAGAGCTATAAACCAGAGGAACTGTTTGACGAAACGGGCAAACTCTTACCCGAATTGGCAGAATTGGCTCCGATTGGTACGCGCCGTATGGGCGACAACCCCCACGCCAATGGCGGTATTTTGCTGCGCGACCTCAAAATGCCCGACTTCCGCAAGTATGCCGTGACGTTTGACAAACCCGGCACCAAGCTTGCAGAAGCGACCCGCGTCATGGGGCAGTTTTTGCGCGACATCATGAAGTGCAACCTCGACGCCAAAAACTTCCGACTCTTTGGTCCCGATGAGACGGCATCGAATCGCTTGGGCGATGTCATGGAAGCGACCGATCGCACCTGGGTGGCGGAAACGTTGCCCTACGATGATCACCTCTCGGCTGATGGTCGCATCATGGAGATCCTCAGTGAGCACACCTGCCAGGGTTGGTTAGAGGGCTACTTGCTGACCGGACGACACGGGCTATTCTCCTGCTATGAGGCGTTCATCCACATCATCGATGCAATGTTTAACCAGCACGCCAAGTGGCTCAAAACCACACGCCACATCTCCTGGCGGCGTTCCGTTGCATCCCTCAACTACCTCTTGACTTCTCACGTCTGGCGACAAGACCACAACGGGTTTTCTCACCAAGACCCTGGTTTTATTGACCATGTGATGAACAAAAAAGCCGAGGTGATCCGCGTTTATCTCCCGCCGGATGCCAACACGCTGCTCTCCGTGACCGATCACTGTCTGCGGAGTCGCCACTACGTCAACGTCATCGTAGCGGGGAAACAGCCTGCCCTGCAATTCCTCAACATGGATGATGCCATCAAGCATTGCACCAAGGGCATCGGCATTTGGAGTTGGGCAAGCAACGATCAGGGTGAAGAACCTGACGTTGTGATGGCGTGTGCAGGGGATGTTCCTACGTTGGAAACACTCGCTGCTGTTGACATCATGCGTCAGCACTTCCCCGATCTCAAAGTACGAGTGGTCAACGTGGTGGACTTGATGACCTTGCAGCCTGCGAGTGAGCACCCCCATGGTTTGAGCGACAAAGACTTTGACAGTATCTTTACGACGGATAAGCCTGTTATCTTTGCTTTCCATGGCTATCCCTGGTTGATCCACCGCCTCACCTATCGCCGCACCAATCACTCTAATCTGCACGTGCGCGGCTACAAAGAAGAGGGAACGACGACGACTCCCTTTGACATGGTGGTGTTGAACGAAGTCGATCGCTTTAGTTTGGTGGATGACGTCATCGATCGCGTTCCCAAATTGCGCTATACCGCTGCTCATGTGAAGCAAATGCTGCATGACAAGCTGATCGAGCACAAGCACTACATCGCTCAGTATGGCGATGACATGCCTGAGATCCGCGATTGGACGTGGAACTACTAGGGTTAGAGGAGTAGAGAGTGATGGGGTAGAAGGGTGAAAGGGTAAGGGGTTAGAGGGGTGATAGGTAAACCGCAAAGACGCGATACCGTAAAGACGCGATTAATCGCGTATCTCCCCTACTCTCCACTTTGCAGAGATGCTATTAATCGCATCTCTCCCTCACTCCCTCACTTTGCACAGATGCGATTAACCGCGTCTCTCCCCCACTCCCTACTCCTTCACTAAAACTGGACAAATTAGCTGAAAATGGGGATGCTCTCTCGTATTTACACCCCCTTAACCTCACTATGGTTTTGTAGTGGAGGGGCTGCAATTCGACGGGTTGAAACGCAGAACGAATCGTCAACTTTTCTCCAAGTGTCCCTATGACTATACAAACCATTGCTACACAGCCATTTTTAGACCAGAAACCAGGAACCTCTGGACTGCGAAAACAGGTTCAGGTGTTTCAAAAGCCCCATTATTTGCAGAATTTTGTGCAAGCCATTTTTGATAGTTTAGAGGGCTATCAAGGGCAAACCCTGGTTGTCGGTGGGGATGGTCGCTATTACAACCGTGAGGCGATTCAAATCATTCTCAAAATGGCAGCGGCGAATGGATTTGGTCGGGTGCTGGTGGGTCGTGGCGGCATTTTGTCTACCCCAGCAGCGTCCTGTGTGATTCGTAAATACGGGGCATTTGGCGGCATTATCCTATCGGCGAGCCACAACCCCGGCGGACCGGATGGCGACTTTGGCATTAAGTACAACATCAGCAATGGTGGGCCTGCGCCAGAAAAGGTGACGGAAGCCATCTATGCGCGTAGCAAAACCATCGATCGCTACCTCGTTTTAGATGCACCCGACATTGACCTCGACAAAACTGGCATCCTGACGCTGGGCGAAATGACCGTCGAGGTGATTGATTCCGTATCCGATTACGCCCAGTTGATGGAGTCGTTGTTCGACTTCGATCGCATCCGAGAGTTGTTGACTAGTGGACGCTTCCGCATGTGTATGGATTCACTCCACGCGGTGACAGGTCCCTATGCTCATCGGATTTTTGAGCAACAGTTGGGTGCTCCTGCGGGAACGGTGCAAAATGGCGTTCCTCTAGAAGATTTTGGCGGTGGACACCCCGACCCTAACCTGGTGTACGCCCACGACCTGGTTGAGGTTCTGTACGGGGACAATGCGCCTGACTTTGGAGCCGCCTCTGACGGAGATGGCGATCGCAACATGGTTTTAGGGCGACGCTTTTTTGTCACCCCCAGCGATAGCCTCGCCATTCTTGCGGCGAATGCCAAGCTGGTTCCCGGATACCGCAACGGCTTAGCGGGAATTGCCCGTTCTATGCCGACGAGTCAAGCCCCCGATCGCGTCGCGGCTCAACTGGGCATCGATTGCTATGAAACCCCCACGGGCTGGAAGTTTTTTGGCAACCTGCTGGATGCGGACAGAGCAACCTTGTGTGGCGAAGAGAGCTTTGGCACAGGTTCCAATCACATCCGCGAAAAGGATGGACTGTGGGCGGTGCTGTTCTGGCTCAATATCCTGGCGGTGCGGCAACAACCTGTCGAGGAGATCGTGCGTGAGCATTGGAAAACCTATGGGCGTAACTACTACTCTCGCCACGACTACGAAGGGGTAGACAGCGATCGCGCCAACACGATGATGACCAATCTGCGCTCATTGGCTCCCACGCTCAAGGGTAAGACCTTTGGTAACTACACCGTTGAGTATGGCGATGACTTCAGCTATACCGACCCGGTCGATGGCAGCGTGAGTCAAAAGCAGGGCATCCGGATTGGCTTTACAGATGGCTCTCGCGTGGTCTTCCGTTTGTCAGGAACCGGGACTCAGGGCGCAACCGTACGGGTTTATCTGGAAAGTTACGAACCTGATCCCGCTAAACAGGATCAAGATCCTCAAGTGGCACTGGCAGATCTGATCGCGATCGCTGAGGAGGTCGCCCAACTCCGCGCCACTACTGGCATGGATAAACCAACTGTGATTACCTGATCTCCGCTTCCTCCGACAGGTGGTGGGCGCGGAAAAGGATACAGGCTAAAAGGTAGGGGTGCCTAGAGCCTTGAGCAGACCACTGTAGTACAGACGTGTAGTACAGACGCGATTAATCGTGTCTCTTCCGCTCCCACCCTCAACGAGGACGTTTTATGAATCCGCCTATTCAAGCTCCCTCTCCTCAAGCGGTGCGTGTCGAAGACGATCGCACCGGGATCAGCATCGAAACCCTCAAACGTGCCTTCGCCGATAACCTGTTTTACATTCAGGGCAAGTTTCCGGCGATCGCCACCTGCAATGACCACTACATGGCGTTGGCGTATACCGTGCGCGATCGCCTCTTACGCCGCTGGCTCAACACCACTCAAGCTCATCAGAAACAGGGCAAAGTGGTCGGCTATCTCTCCGCCGAATTTCTCATGGGTCCTCAATTGAATAACAACCTGATCAACCTGGGAATTTATGACCAGGTCAGACAGGCAATGGATGAGATGGGGATCAACCTGGATGACCTGATCGAGCAGGAAGAAGAACCAGGGTTGGGGAATGGCGGTTTGGGTCGCCTCGCCGCGTGTTTCATGGATTCGCTGGCAACGCTAGATATTCCGGCGATCGGCTATGGGATTCGCTATGAGTTCGGCATTTTTGACCAGGAAATTCGAGATGGCTGGCAGGTCGAAATCACCGACAAATGGCTGCGCTATGGCAACCCCTGGGAGATCGCCCGCACCGAAGAAGCCGCTCAGGTGAAGTTTGGGGGGCACACCGAACCCTATACCGACGAACACGGACGCTATCGAGTCCGCTGGATCCCGCATCAAACCGTGATGGGTGTTCCTTACGACACGGCAATTTTAGGATTTAAAACCAATACGGCTAATACGTTGCGGTTGTGGAAAGCGGAGGCGGCTGAATCCTTTGATTTCGCTGCCTTTAACCGGGGAGATTACTATGGAGCGGTTGACACCAAAATTGTCTCTGAGAATATTACCAAAGTGCTCTATCCCAACGATGAGCAACTGCGAGGAAAACAACTGCGGTTAGAGCAACAGTTCTTTTTTGTCTCATGCTCTTTGCAGGATGTGATTCGGCGACACCTGTGGGGTAGTCACCCCTTGGAAACCCTGCACGAAAAGTTTGCCCTCCAGATGAACGACACCCACCCGGCGATCGCCGTAGCTGAGTTGATGCGGCTGTTAATCGATGAGCATTGTATGGGGTGGGATCAGGCGTGGCAGATTACGCAAAATACCCTCAGTTACACGAATCACACGCTGTTACCCGAAGCACTAGAGCGGTGGGGATTACCGCTGTTTAGTAGCTTGCTACCCCGTCATTTAGAAATCATTTTTGAGATTAATCGGCGGTTCCTCGATACCGTTCGTCTCAAGTTTCCCAACGATATGGGTCGGGTCAGCCGACTATCGCTGATTGACGAAACCGGAGAACGCTATGTCCGGATGGCAAACCTCGCCTGTGTCGGTAGTCATGCCATTAATGGCGTGGCTGCGTTGCACACCGAACTACTGAAAGAAACCGTTCTCAAGGATTTCTACGACACCTTCCCCGAACGCTTCTACAACAAAACGAATGGGGTCACGCCGCGCCGCTGGATTGTACTGAGTAACCCTCGTCTGACCCAATTAATCTCTAGCCGCATTGGCGACAACTGGATCAAACACTTAGACGATCTGCGACAACTGGAACCCTTTGCCGACGATCCGGGATTCCGGCAAGAGTGGGGACAGATTAAGCGTGAACTCAAACTCAATCTGGCTGGACATATCCTCAAGACCACCGGATTGCAGGTCAACCCTGACTCCATGTTCGACATTCAGGTCAAGCGGATTCATGAATACAAGCGGCAACACCTGAATGTGTTGCACATCATCACGCTCTACAACCGTTTAAAGCAGAACCCCGACCTCGACATTGTCCCCCGCACCTTCATCTTTGGGGGGAAAGCGGCTCCGGGCTACGTCATGGCGAAGTTGATGATTAAGTTCATCACCTCCGTTGGGGAAGTGGTGAATCAAGACCCCGATGTGCGCGATCGCCTCAAAGTGGTTTTCTTGCCGGACTACAACGTCAAATTTGGTCAGCGAGTATATCCCGCAGCGGATTTGTCTGAGCAGATCTCGACCGCAGGCAAAGAAGCCTCTGGCACAGGCAACATGAAATTTGCCATGAACGGGGCACTCACCATCGGCACCCTGGATGGAGCCAACATCGAGATTCGTGAAGAAGTCGGAGCCGACAATTTCTTCCTATTTGGACTCAATGCAGATGAGGTGATGGCTCTCAAATCACGGGGTTACCATCCCAGCGACTATTACCACTCCAATCCTGACCTGCGGGCAGTGATTGATCTAATTGCCTCTGGGCACTTCTCCCACGGCGACACCAATCTGTTTTGCCCTCTGCTCGAATCCCTACTCAACTCCGACCCCTATATGTTGATGGCAGACTACCAGTTTTATATAGACTGTCAGGCGCAAGTCTCTGAGGCATATCGCGATCGCGATCGCTGGTTACGGATGTCCATCCTGAACGCTGCCCGCACCGGCAAATTCTCCTCCGATCGCTCTATCCGCGAATATTGCGAGGAAATTTGGCACGCCCAACCTGTTGAAGTCCAGATAGAAGAATACGTACAAGCCAAAGCAGGCTTAATGGAATAGGAAGAAGGGAAGTGAGGGTGTAGGGTGTAAGGGAGTCAGAGACGCGATTAATCGCATCTGTACAGCACTTATCACCCCCTTGCAAAGCGTGGCGTAGCCCTCACCCCATCACCCTATCCCCCCTGTTGGTGAGCCTGCCGAATCCTACCCCTACCCCATCACCCTCTACCCCATCACCCCCACCCCCCACCCGTCTATGAGCCTAAAACTGTATCTGCTTCGACATGGCGAAACCACCTATAGCCGTACTGGAGGCTATTGTGGTGAGCTTGATCCCGACCTGACCCCCGAAGGCGAAGAGATGGCAAAAGGCTTTGCCGAAACCTATCACACCGTCCCCTGGGATGCTGTCTATGTCAGCCCGATGAAACGGACGATCGCCACGGCTAAACCTTTGTGTGATGCGTTGGGCATTGAGATGCAGCTGCGAGACGGTTTGAAAGAGATTCGCTATGGCGAGTGGGAGGGCAAAACTCAGGATTTCGTTAAGGAAAACTATCTCGACGACTACATCCGCTGGATGACCGAACCTGCCTGGAATGCACCCACCGGAGGTGAAACCGCTGTCGAGATCGCCAGTCGTGCCTCGTTGGTAATTGCTGAGATCGAAAGTAAATGCACCAACGGAAATGTGCTCGTCGTCTCCCACAAAGCCACCATCCGGATCATTCTCTGTACCCTGTTGGGCATCGACTTAGGACGCTACCGCGATCGCATCAACGCTCTAGCTGCCTCTGTGAGTGTCGTCAAATTTACCGAACACGGTCCTCTGTTGGAAGTACTGGGCGATCGCCACCACATCCCGGCTCATCTGCTAGCCATGCCTGGAACATAAATTAGGGAGTGGGGAGTAGGGAATGGTCAATGGTCAATGGTCAATGGTCAATTGTTAATAGCTCTCACCCCTCCCTACCCCTCTCCCTCCCTCACTCCCTTCTCCCTCGCTCGCTCCCTTACCCCACTCCCCATTCCCCACTCCTCACTCCCTCACTCACTCCCCACTCCCCACTCCCCACTCCCCACTCCCCATGAAGATACTCGTTCTCAACGCTGGGTCGAGCAGTCAAAAAAGTTGCCTCTATGCCCTCAATGGTGACCTTCCTGCTGATCCTCCTGAACCCGTGTGGGAAGCCCACATCGATTGGACTCATCAGCAGGGCATGGCAGAGATCAACGTCAAAGTGGCTGGGATCACGTTAGAGCATGAGTTGCCCTCAACCTCCCGCACTGAAGTGACCCAATTCATGCTGGAAACCCTGTGGAGCGGTAAAACCCAAGTCATCGAGAATCCCAAAGAAATCGAAATTGTAGGGCATCGCGTCGTTCATGGCGGGCAAGAATACCAATCGAGTACACGAGTCAACGCGGATGTAAAAGCTGCGATCGCCCGTCTGGCTAGCTTTGCTCCGGTACACAATCCCGCCAACCTGGAAGGTATCGAAGTCATTGAACAGGTGTTGGGAGATGTGCCGCAGGTTGCAGTCTTTGATACGGCGTTTCATGCCCATCTGCCCCCTGCGACTGCCGTTTATCCCATCCCCTACAAGTGGTTTGAGCAAGGAATTCGGCGTTATGGCTTTCATGGCATCAGTCACCAATATTGCGCTCACCGTGCGGCTCAACTGCTGAACCGCGATCTCAACTCACTACGGCTGATTACCTGCCATTTAGGGAACGGGTGTTCCTTAGCAGCGATCGCCCAAGGACACAGTATAGACACCACCATGGGCTTCACCCCATTAGAAGGATTGATGATGGGAAGCCGTTCCGGTTCGGTCGATCCGGGGATCTTGATTCACCTGTTGCGTCAGGAGGGATATACCGCAGACCAACTCGACCAGATGCTGAACAAAGAATCAGGCTTAAAAGGGGTTTCGGGTATTTCTGCCGATGTGCGTCGCGTGCGAGAGGCAGATGCTCAAGGGAACGCGCAAGCCCAACTGGCTCTGGAGGTATATGTGCATCGATTGCGATCGCAGATTGGTTCCCTCTTACCTGCTCTGGGTGGGCTCGATGCCCTCGTGTTTACCGCTGGTGTAGGTGAAAACGATGCTCAACTGCGAGCCGCGACCTGCGAGGCGTTTGGCTTCCTGGGCTTAACCCTTGACCCGCAGAAGAACAACCAAAAACCTGTGGATCAGGATATCGCCACCCCCGATTCTGCCGTTCGGGTGCTGGTCATCCACACACAAGAGGATTGGGCGATCGCTCAGGAATGTTGGAAATTGGTTCATTAAACGGTAGGAGTGCGGCATTTGGCCGATAGCGGGTGGATAAACCGCAAAATGGCTTTGCCAAATGCCATACCCGTACAGAAATTGTTCAGCACAGACCAGATGGAATGAGCCGATTAACAGTTAACCCTCCTGAAAATGTTGAGAAAAAGTGAGCATCTGAGCCAATTTTGAATCCATGAACAATCATGGGAATGGGCATTTGTATTTGCATCAACTCTCCTCTCTTTTTTCTTCTTTTTTTATCCTTCATCCTTCATCGTTTATCCCTTTTTCTTCCTTCTCTTCTCAGGAACTTAGCCATGTCCAACTTGCTTGACCAACTGCGGGAAATGACAATTGTGGTTGCCGACACAGGCGATATTCAGGCGATCGAGCAATTTACCCCCCGTGATGCAACCACCAACCCTTCGTTGATTACCGCTGCGGCTCAAATGCCGCAATACCGCGAAATCGTCGATCAAACCCTGCTTACTGCAAAAGCAGACTTGGGGGCAGGTGCCAGTGATGAACAAATTGCGACCTTAGCCTTTGATCGGTTGGCAGTGGCATTTGGACTCAAAATTCTCAAGATTATTCCCGGTCGCGTCTCCACCGAAGTGGATGCCCGTCTGTCCTACGATACGGAAGCAACCGTCGCCAAAGCCCATGACCTGATTGCCCAATACGAAGCCGCAGGGGTGGGTCGCGATCGCGTTCTCATCAAAATCGCCTCTACATGGGAAGGCATCAAAGCCGCTGAAATCCTTGAAAAAGAAGGAATTCACTGCAACCTGACGCTGTTGTTTGGGCTACATCAAGCGATCGCCTGTGCCGAAGCCGGAGTAACGCTGATCTCTCCCTTTGTCGGGCGCATTCTCGACTGGTACAAAAAAGAAACCGGACGCGACAGCTACCCACCCGCTGAAGATCCGGGCGTTCTCTCCGTCACCAAAATCTACAACTACTACAAAAAGTTTGGCTACAAGACCGAGGTGATGGGAGCGAGCTTCCGCAATGCAGGCGAGATCACCGAATTGGCAGGTTGCGATCTGCTGACGATTTCTCCAGCCTTGTTAGCCGAGTTGAAATCCACCACAGGCGACCTGCCTCGTAAACTCGACCCCTCTAAAGCGGCTGACCTCCCAATCGACAAGATCGATATGAATGAGGCTGTGTTTGCTGAGATGCACGCCAGCGATCGCATGGCATCTGAGAAATTAGAGGAAGGGATCAACGGTTTCACCAAAGCCCTCGTGACGCTGGAGACGTTGTTGAGCGATCGCCTCAAGCGACTAGAAGGAGAAGACACCGTTACCCATGCGGCTGAAGATATCTTCCACGTCTATGACCTGGATGGCGACGGCTTCATCACGCGTGAGGAATGGCTGGGTAGCGACGCCGTATTTGACGCATTGGATGTCAACAAAGACGGTAAAATCACCCCTGAAGAAATGGGATCTGGGCTAGGTGCGTTGCTACGTTTGGCAACTGCCCAGTAAGTCACATCCGATCCGTTACTCACGAGGGGCGAAGCGTTCGGGCAGTGGGTATGCAATCTCATCGCAATCCTCTTACTGAATGCTTTGCCCAGACACAAGCAATAGTGTCTATATTCTTTTGCAATCACAAAAAGCGATCGCGCTTCTTTAGAAATTCCGTGAACCTGGGAACGATAACTGTAGTCATACAGTAAGGAACACCTTTCCTGGGGCACGGTCACAATGAGAGCGAGTAAAAGACTACACGGATCTGGCTTAGATGATATTGGTGGTGGCTTTAGAACTGCCTCTGCAATGCAAGGCAGCTCTCCAGCACGAGTCGTTGTTCCTCCAAAAGCATCCCCCTTGCCAGATCCTTTGGATGACGAAGACGACATCGATTTATATGCTGAATCGGTCACCACACCCCCGATTCGTCACTTGAGACACAGCAGAAACCGAGCTAAAGCCATGGCGATCGCAGATGAGCGTCTCAATCGCCTGTCTGAAGAATTGCTGGAACTGGCAGACGAGTTGCGCTATCTCAATCCCCTCATGGCAGATGCGCTTGATGCTGCATGGCAATCCACGGATGAAGCGTTAGAAATTTTGGCAGACCCTCACGCCTGGTAAATTGAGCTTTGGTCAGAAAGCGGATTAATCTATTCATCCGTCCAGACGCGATTAATCGCGTCGCTTCTATTCGACGCCTGCTTCTTTTTCCCATTGTTGGCGAGCTTCAATGGCAAGCTGTTTCGCCTTTTCTTCCCCATATTTGTGAATGGAGAACTTGGCACTCTTGCGGTTGTCGCCACTGCCCCAACGAGCTTGCCAATATTCGTAGCGATGCCCTCGGCTAGCAGACTTGGTGCGGCTGACACCAACGATGCCACTGGTATTACGGACACTCATTCGCCCCACCTGGGAATCGAGCGGCATCTGCTCGTCTAGCTCATCAAAATACTTCTCAGCCGCTTTGAGTGCCTTTTGTTTGCCGCCATACTTCTTATCCGAAAAGAATTTTGCGTATTGCTTGCCTCGCCACATCAATCGGACGTAATAGCCGAAGTGCTTTTTTTCTGGTTGCTCAATGCGACTAATACCCACAACGCAATCCTGTATTCTTAAGCGGTGACTCTCAACTGTGATTTTACACGCTGTGGTTTAAGAGTGATGAGACTTTGAGCGATCTTAACGTGTTGAAAAATAAACCCCTCAATACCACCCGACACGGATCATCTCAGTTCCTTTTCAGGCTGCCAGGTGGAAAGTGCCTAACACCATGCCAATGAGGATTAGAAAGCCAATCCAGACATTTTGCCGAAAGATGCGTCCATAGGTCGCAGGGTGAGGATTTCGAGGACGCAGTTGCAAGTAATGCCATGCCCAGGCGATCGCCCCCAACACCAGGGATAGCCAAAATCCTACCCCCAGTTCCAGCACCACTCCCGTCATCGCCAGCAGCAAAACCGTTCCCAGGAAGAACAAGCCCACCGCATCAGCGGCGCGGGAGCCAAAAAACAGTGCGCTAGATTTTACCCCGATACGGCGATCGTCCTCTCGATCTGCCATCGCATACACAGTGTCAAATCCCAACGTCCACAACACAGTGGCCGCCCAGAGGTAGCCAGTGGCAGGCTCCAGCGAGGCAGTTACAGCCGACCAACTGATCAGCACCGCAAATCCCCAGGCGATCGCCAGCACCAACTGCGGCACGGGAAACACACGCTTTGCCCCTGGATATAACAGAATCACGGGCACCGCTGCCACACACAGCCAAAAACTCAACGGATTCAGGTAGAGCGACAACCCCCAGGCACAGAGCAACGACACCACCACAGCTACAATACCTGTGTTGACTGACAGGGCTCGTGACGCAAGCGGACGGTTGCGCGTGCGTTGCACTTTGGGGTCAATGTTGCGATCCCACAGGTCATTCACCACACATCCAGCCGCACTGGTTGCCAACGTTCCCAGGATGATTACCCCAATCAAAATCGGTGGTGGATTGCCCCGCGACGCTAGCACCACTGCCCACAACGCGGGAATCATGAGAATGAGCCGTCCGGCGGGCTTGTCCCACCGTAAAAGGCGAACGATCTTCATCCAGGTTGATTCGGGTTGAGACGGCTGTTCAGACAACATGTTGACACCACGGGCGCATCGCAATACTGCATCCTAGAATATCGTAGACCCAGCGGCAGAAGCTGATGAGGTTGCGGAGCGTAGGAGAGACGCGATTAATCGCGTCTCTCCTACGCTCCCTTACTCCCCACTCCCTTACTCCCCACTCCCCTACTCCTTCACTCTCCCTCATGCATGATCATCACGGTTGCCAGCTTTAAAGGTGGTGTTGGTAAAACGACAACAGCGATTCATCTTGCGGCTTATCTGCAAAACCAGGCAGAGACGCTGTTGATTGATGCTGATCCCAACCGTTCGGCGTCGGGTTGGGCAAACCGGGGCAAACTGCCGTTTGAGGTGGTAGATGAGTGGCGATCGCCCCAACGGATGCGTCACTACGACCATGTGGTGATCGATACTCAAGCCCGCCCGGTGCAGGACGAGTTAGAACTGCTGGCAGATGGCTGTGACCTGTTAATTTTGCCAACGACACCGGATGTGCTGGCATTAGAAGCTCTCGTTTTAACCCTGGAATACCTCAATACCATTGGAGCAAACCGCTATCGCATTCTGTTGACCATCATTCCCCCAAAGCCAAGCCGCGACGGGGAGCAGGTCAGAGCGATGTTAGTCGAAACGGGTCTGCCTGTTTTTGCTACAGGAATTCGGCGATACTCCGCCTTTCAAAAAGCTGCACAGGCAGGCATGTTAGTCCATCAGGTCAAAGACCCACGAGCCATGGAGGGATGGCAAGATTATCTCCAGGTCGGGCAGGAATTGGTCAAAGGAAGTGGGGAGTGGGACATGGGGAGTGGAGCGTAGGGAATGGGGAGAGCAATCTTCAGGTGTGGGCATTGCTGAATGTGACTATGATTTCTGTGCAGCAGTTCTGGTGGGAGGGGCGGTTCGCAAACTGCCCGTACAAAATTCCTAGACTTAGATCAGCAATGCCCTTCATGTGTCTATGCCATGACTATTGGCATGACTATTAGCATCGCCTGAATTCACGGACATTCGCTGTGTAGCACTCGTCTGAAAATAGCTATAAGTTGATGATTAGGTAAGGATGCAATTGATGGTGACATAGCGGAGTAGAATGTATTTGCAGTTACAAGCTGTAAGCCTTCAAATTAGCCGGATGGGAGATTTGCAGGGGTGTATGGAGTTGGGAAGATAAGGATAATTCTTCCAAGCATTTGATTACCCTGGCTTGCTCTGGATCATCAGTGATGTTTGCGTTTTAAGCCAGTATTGCCACCCTGGATATTCGGATGATCAATTTGGTCTATGAAAGCAGAGACGCTCTGCCGAACTCTTCACCTGATTTAGAACGCGATCGCATCCTTGCCGCGATCGACGTGGGTACGAATTCCATTCACATGGTCGTGGTTCAGGTTCAGCCTAAACTGCCGAGCTTCACGATCATTGCTCGCGAAAAGACAACTGTTCGTTTGGGCGATCGCAACAAAGCCACGGGTGAGCTGACCCCGGAGGCCATGGAGCGGGCAATCAACGCACTCAAACGCTGTCAGGAGATCGCCAAAAGCCTCAATGTCGAGGAGATTGTCGCCGTTGCCACCAGTGCGGTGCGCGAATCACCCAATGGGCGGGCGTTTCTGCAACAGGTCGAGGAGGATCTGGGCTTAATCATTAACCTGATCTCAGGACAGGAAGAAGCCCGTCGCATCTATTTAGGCGTATTGTCGGGGATGGAGTTTCAAAATCAGCCCCACGCCATTATCGACATCGGGGGTGGCTCCACTGAGCTGATTTTGGGAGATAGTAACGAACCGCGATCGCTCAGCAGCACGAAAGTCGGAGCCGTACGCCTCACCTCAGAGTTGATTACCACTGATCCCATTAGCAATAGTGAATTTCAATACCTGCAAGCCTACGTGCGGGGTATGTTGGAGCGACCAGTAGAGGAATTGCAGGCACAACTCAAACCGGGCGAAACATTTCGCATGGTGGGCACCTCTGGCACCATTGAAACGCTGGCAGTACTCCATGCCAGAGACAAGTTTGGCACCGCACCCACTCCGCTGAATGGCTATCAAATGAGCCTGCGCGACTTGCGCGAGATTGTCAATCGGTTACGGAAGCTGAACTACACGGAGCGATCGCTGCTGCCGGGGATGTCGGAACGACGCTCTGAGATTATTCTGGCAGGGGCACTGATCCTGCAAGAAGCAATGGGGTTGTTGGGAGCCGAGTCCATCACGATCTGTGAGCGATCGCTGCGAGAAGGGGTCGTCGTCGATTGGATGCTCACCCATGGCTTGATTGAAGATCGCCTGCGGTTTCAAAGCTCCATTCGGCAGCGCAGTGTGATCAAAACAGCGCAGAAGTATCAAGTGAATCTGGAACATGCTGAACGAGTTGCCCGCTTTGCGCTAAGTTTGTTCGATCAGTTGCAGGGCGTGTTGCATGGGTGGAGTGAAGAGGAGCGTGAACTCCTGTGGGCTGCCGCTATCCTGCACAACAGTGGTCACTTTGTCAGCCATTCGTCACACCACAAACATTCCTATTACCTGATTCGCAACGGCGAGTTGTTGGGTTACACCGAAGTTGAAGTCGAGACGATCGCCAACCTCGCTCGCTATCACCGTAAGAACTGCCCTAAAAAGAAGCACGAAAACTACCGCAACATTACCAGCAAAAAGCATCGCAAGGTCGTTGAACAACTCAACCCTCTATTGCGATTTGCCGTAGCTCTGGATCGACGACAGATTGGCGCAGTCCAGCAGGTGCGCTGCGACTATCAACCCGAAGCTCAACAACTGCACCTGCATTTGCAGGCGACCGATCCGGCGGATGATTGTGCTCTGGAACTGTGGAGCCTGGATTACAAGAAGGGCTGTTTTGAAGAGGAGTTTCACGTCAAGTTGATCTCTTCCCTGGAAAATCAACCTGTCTCTGTGCAGAGTGGTCAGTAGTCAATAGTTATTGACCACCGACTAACTCAATCCCCTGTGCTCACAATGCCTGACCACTGCACCTTCTTAAGGCGATCGCGTCGATAGGAGAAGAAGTAGTCGGCGTGCTGATAGGTGCAATAGGGGGCGATCGCAATCTGCTCTGGGGCAAGTCCCAATTGCTCTAGTTGTAAGGCGTTGACCCGTCGTACATCCAGACGTGCACGTCCCGGTTCAGGGTCCCTTAACAGGGGGGAGTCCGGTAACTGGTTCAGGGCATCTAATACCCGATCTACATCGGCGTTAGTGTCAGCGACCACCTCTTTCACGACGGTGGCTCCCACTTGAGCCGCAACGGTGGTAGAGACTTGGTAAACTTCTCCGGCGATCGCTGGACCCAATGCCACCCGCAGGTCTTCGAGTTGGCTGCCCTGTTGCTGCAATCGGGCGATCGCCTGGGGCACAATCTCCTGAGCCGTACCCCGCCATCCCGCATGAACGGCCGCCACCTGCCCTGTTTTAATATCAGCAATTAACGCAGGCACACAGTCTGCCGTACACACCCAAACCGCTTGTGCGCCTCGTTCGGTCAGCAACCCATCCGCAGGAGGCAACTCAACGGTTTCTGTCTCTGGAACAGATTCTGTGGTCTGTTGCAATGCCGAATCAATTTCAGTGGGCGTGAGAACGGCATTTCCATGAACCTGACGGACACGATAGACCTCAACCTGGGGTTGCACTGCCTCAATCAACTCTGCCGGGGGACGTGGGGAACATTGTTGCGTAAAAAATCCATGCGGAAAGGAATTTAACAAACTGCACGTAAGATAAGGGAGGTCTTGCCAGGTCTGCCAGTGCCAGGTATGCATCATTTGGGGGAAGTGAAGGAGCAATTTTGAAGAAGTAGTCAACACTAATACTTCATTATCTTCTCTTAATTTTTGATTCACCCATCCGGTCAATTCAAGACAGAGCAAGAAAGAAGGGACTGAGTTAGGGCGTTTGGCGCAACACTCTCTGTGCAACAGTCGTTATTCAAACCTTAACCCCGTATGCTAGTTCAAGTTGCGCTGACCCGATCGCCTTCCTTGAACTTAGACCATCTCACGACGCTGCTTGACCAAATCATCATTCCCGCTATTCCAGATCTATCCTCGACTGCTTTTAAGATTCATTGGTTTGAAACCCTGACTTCAACGAACCAGACGCTCTGGGAACTCCTGGCTCAGGGTTCTGACCAGGGCACAGTAGCGATCGCCCTCCAACAACAAGGGGGGCGGGGACAATGGGGGCGACAATGGCAGTCCCCACAGGGTGGCTTGTACCTGTCCCTGGCATTAACCCCCAACCTGGCAGTCGAACAGGGAGCACAACTGACACTTTGTAGTGCCTGGGGCATCGCGACGGCATTGCGCCACTATGGCATACCCGTGGAGTTAAAGTGGCTCAACGATCTGGTGGTGCAGGGACGTAAACTGGGCGGCATCTTGACCGAAACGCGCATCAGTCAGGGGGTGATTCGTCAAGCGATCGTCGGTGTTGGCATTAACTGGGCAAACCCAGTGCCAGCGGTGGGGATCAATCTACAAACGGTGATGGCAACTCAGCCCCAACCGACCATTACATCCCTGGAGATGCTGGCAGCGATCGCCCTCAGAGGCATGATGGGTGCCTATTATCACTGGCAAAACCAGGGCATTGAGGCAATCTTGTCTGAATATCACACTTTGTTGACGAGTGTAGGACTTCCGGTTAGGGTAGGGGACTGTTTGGGTATTGTAACCGGGGTGTCTGCTACCGGGGATTTGCGCGTGCGTCTGTCAGGAAATGGTGCATCGGCAACAGACATTCTGGTAAAACCGGGTGAGGTTTGCCTGGGATACGACTTGCCTGAACGGGAACCAGCAACCGACGTGGAACGACTAAATTAGCGGCGCGATCGCAATTCATCCCACTCCAAAAATTATTCCAAAAATCATCCAACTGGATTAGCAGTTAGTATGAAGTAACACGTTACAATCCATCCCATAGTGGATGTAGTGCAGTACGCCTTTAATGATGTAATAGCTCAGATGTTTTACTACCATTAGGGTTTGTCCAGACCTTAGCTTATTTGAAATTTTCTGCTTTCCATTAGATTTGTTTATCACTGAGTAAAGACACAGCTATGACTCAAAAGCCTAACTCAATCCGCCCCCATGCTCAGGTTCTTAACCCTCGTCTCTTGGCTCAAGGGTTAGGTTGGCTAGGCGGACTTAGCCTCCTGAGTGGCGGTGTGGTGTTTGCCCAAACTTCTCCTACTGACTCGTTGGCTGTGCCCAGTGCTCAAGATTTGCTCATGCCTGCTGAGCCTGCCCCAGCACCTCCGGCAGCTGCACCTGTGACCCCTGCTCCCGCAGCACCAGAACCTGCCAGCATCGAACGCTCACCCGCGCCAGCCGCAGCTTCTCCTGCGCCTAAACCCTCCACGGATGCAACACCGATCGCCCTCCCCTCTGAGGTTATGGACGAGATTCAAACCCTCACCCCTGAAAGCGATCGCGTTATTGACAACACTGACTACAATTTGGGCGCAACTCCTGGCTATGGTCAGCGACCTGCTGTGGTCTTGTCAGAACGGTCTACTGGGTGCCAAACCACCTTACAACAAGGGCAGAGCGTCCCAGCTAGCCTCTGCGCCCTCCCCAACAGTGTGGGTGGTAAACCGACGAGTGTTAGTTCTGTAAGTGTGGGTCCAGTTCGCCTGGGTTCCAATGGCATCGGCATCGGCAGAAACTACTACAACCTGACTCAACGTCCCATGGGCATGTTGGGTAATAACAATACGCGGCTGATCTTCCCGTTGTCTTTGCCTGCATCAATTACCTCTGCCTTTGGCTGGCGGGTTCACCCCATCAGTGGCGCGATGCGTTTCCACTACGGTACTGACTTGGGTGCTCCCATGGGGACTCCAGTGTTGGCGGCGTATTCAGGTCGTGTGGCGATCGCTGACTTTATGAATGGCTACGGCTTAACCGTCGTCATGCGTCACGCTAGCCCTGATGCACAAACCCTATACGCCCACCTGTCTGAGATCTTCGTGCAACCGGGCGAGGTGGTCGAGCAGGGTCAAGTGATTGGGCGAGTGGGCAGCACAGGTAACTCCACTGGTCCCCACCTGCACTTTGAATACCGCGAACGTACCCAAGAGGGTTGGGTTGCGCTGAACCCAGGTGGTCTGCTGGAACAAGCTCTAGCGACCTTTGGTGGATACTTCCAAGCCGCTCAAGCTCCGGCTGAAGAAACCCAGGTGTCGGTCTTCCATTTGGATGGCATTGACGGGCTACTCAAGGCGTTGAAGGAAGACCCAGAGTTGGTAGCTATGGTCAAAGCTCAGTCCTTTGAAGATTTTCCAGTGGTCTTTGATCCCAACATTACTGATTTGATTCTCATTAGCCTGGGTGAATCGACTCCAATCGAGTTGAATGAGTTGAAGGGATGGAGCAAGCCGGAAGTAACCTCTGAGCAGGCTAAGCCGTAAATCAGGATAAAGGATGAAGGATAACGGGTAAAAGCTACAGAACGCTACATCAGCTAGTTGTAGTTGCGGGCTAAAGATCCGATCTGCTCTCATCGTTTATCCTTCATCGTTTAGCCTTTATCCTTCAGCTTTTATCCCTCTTCTCTCATGTCTACCTACGACCAGATCTACGCGATCGTGCGTCAGATTCCCTATGGCAAGGTTTCAACCTATGGGCAGGTCGCAGCACTGGCAAATCTGGCAGGTCAGGCGCGACTCGTGGGCTATGCTCTGTATCAAATTGCTCCGGGATCTGATATTCCCTGGCATCGCGTCATCAATGCCAAAGGAGAAGTCTCGGAATCTCCCTGGCGTAATGGCAGTGATTACTTACAGCGATCGCTCCTGGAAGCCGAGGGCATCCACTTCAATGAAGCCGGAAAGGTGAGTCTGAGCGAATATCTGTGGCGACCACCGTTGCCCCAGGAAGAGTAGATGGGTCAATGGTCAATGGTCAATGGTCAATGGTCAATGGTCAGTGGCTTCGCCGTGAGTGCCAACGGCTCAATTGAAACTTCGTTGAACGGTCGTTGGTCATTAGGTTCTCTCGGATGACCAATAACGACTGACTACTGACTATTAACTACTGACTATTGACTATTGACTCCTGACTATTGACTACTGACTACTGACTATTAACTACTGACTATTGACTATTGACTCCTGACTATTGACTACTGACTACTGACTATTAACTACTGACTATTGACTATTGACTCCTGACTATTGACTACTGACTACTGACTATTAACTACTGACTATTGACTATTGACTCCTGACTATTGACTACTGACTACTAACGATTGACAAATTCCCCTCCCCCAACTCGACGATCGCCTCACTTTCTGCTTCCTCCAGCGATTGCCACACCTTTTGCAACAGTGGGTCTAAGCCAATTCGGGCAACGGCGGAGATGGTGAAGATGGAGGTTTGAGTTAGGGCTTCAAGTTCCTGGGCGATCGCCTCAACTCGTTCAGGGTCAGAGGTCGCCGCATCGATTTTATTGAGCGCAACAATTTGGGGACGGTCTTCTAAGCCCCGTCCATACGCCTCCAATTCTGATTGAATCGTGTGATAAGCGGCGATCGGGTCTTCTTGCGTCACATCGATCAGGTGCAGCAAAACTCTTGTGCGTTCAATATGTCGTAAGAAGTCGTGTCCCAAGCCTGTTCCCTGGTGTGCCCCTTCAATCAACCCCGGAATGTCAGCAAAGACGGTGCCATCTCCAGTGGGTTTACGAACCACCCCCAGGTTAGGCACGAGGGTTGTAAAGGGATAGTCGGCAATCTTGGGACGAGCCGCAGACAGGGCTGAGATCAGGGTTGATTTACCAGCGTTGGGCAGACCAATGATTCCCACTTCTGCCAGCAGCTTCAACTCCAGACGAACCAACTTTTCCTCACCGGGCAATCCGGGTAGGGCACGTTCGGGCGCACGATTGCGGTTGCTGAGGAAGTGCTTGTTACCCAATCCCCCTTTGCCACCTTGAGCAATTAACAGCGTTTGATTAGGGGCGACCAGATCTCCCAACACTTCGTCTGTCTCAGCATCGTAAACCATCGTGCCACAGGGAACCTCAATGATCAGGTCGTCCCCAGAAGCACCCGTCATGTTTTTTGGGCCCCCCCGTTGCCCATCTTTAGCCTTAAATTTGTGGGCATAGCGGAAGTCCAGCAGGGTTTGCAAGTTTTCGACGGCTTTGAGAATGACAGACCCTCCGTGACCTCCGTTACCCCCCGACGGACCTCCCGCAGGCACATACTTCTCTCGGTGAAAGGCTACCAGCCCGTCTCCCCCATCACCTGCTTTGACGTCAATTTCTGCCTGATCGATAAATTGCATGGAACCCAAACATTACGCTTCTTTCTTGATGGTAGGCGATTTTAGGGTAGGTCGGTTGCTTCAGGGGCGATCGCCACTTTATAGATGCAACCGTATTTGATTAAGCAGACCAATCTGTTCTGCTTTGGTGTTCACTGAGAACCTTTCCCAGTCCTCACCCGTTCTCACATCTGCAAACAGTTGATTTTGGTCTTCGTGGAAGTGTAGAAATGCTTGGGACTTCCGATAAAAGACTCCACGCTTCTTCTCTTTCAAGCTCTGAAGTTGACGGATCTCGACCAGCAATTCCTCCAGTTTGTCGAGTGCATCCTCCCCAGCATGTTTCATGGCTAGCCCTTTCCTTTACTTACACTTGCTCTGGGTCAATCCCCAATTCTCGTAGTCGAGCCGCTAATCGTTCTGCACGTTGGCGTTCCTGTTCGACTTGCTCTTCTGGCGTTAGAACCCAGATTCCTGAGCGATCGCACCAGCGCAACCAAACCCGTTCAATGTCTTGATAAGCTCCCTGCCAAAGACCTAATCCCAACTCCAGTTCTGGAATCCAGATTTGCGGAGAATCAGCACTCAGTGGTTGCTGTTCATAGCGTCCGCCCACGAGCTTAAAGAACCACAGCTTGTTGGTATAACGACTGAAGACCACATAGTAAGGCACTCGCAAGATCGTTTCGTAAACCGTCCACTTGCTGGGTGGCGTCTCGCGTTCGGGTTGACCGTTCTCTGGAGGCAAGCTTGGAGCGTCAAGAACGACTTCGGGTAACCCACTCTCTGCCTGGGAAATCTTTGCGTAGGGACCTAAATCTTCTGCTTGCGTGCCTGGAGAAAGCAACTCCACCACCACAAAGGGATGGATGCCTTCCTGCCAGATCACATAGCTGGAACGCAAATCAACCCCATCGTAGAGACGCGGCACACCAACCACTAGGAACCAGTCGGGGCGTTTTTGCCATAGGGGATGGCGCACATCATAGTAAAGGTTGAGATCAGTCCCCGTAAAAATCTCGTCACGGGCATAGGTGCTGAGGCGCAGTGTGGCACTCAACAGTTGCGGTTGGAGATCGTGAAATTCGTCAGGCAAGCCGGGTTCGTTAGGATCTTCGCTGGGCAGATCATACATCGTCGGCAGTGTCTCTCTGGGAGAACGCGGCGGGTCAACCTGTTCTAGTGAAGGGCGTGAGAGGGTCATGAGCAACCGGGGCGATCGACTGTCTCAAGTATAGATCTCCGACTTCTTTAATCTCCTCGGCTGCTTGAAGCAGACAGGGAGTTGGTATCTGGGTTTTGGAAGCGATCGCCCCCTACACTCGTAGTCAACTAAACCACCAACAGGACAGACGCGATTAATCGCGTCTCTCTGGTTAAACCTCGTGGATCAGAAATAGACTCTTACTCTGCCAGTTTGCGTTCAACGGCTGTGAAGAGTTCATCAAAGCCTGACTCTGCGTGCATGTCTGGCGTGAGGGTATTCATGTCTTTGAGGATGTCGATCAGTCCGGCGATCGTTCCTCGAATCTCGGTGTACAAATCAATGTCATCGCGGAAGCCTTGAAGATTGGCGGCACTGACCGTTTTCATGGCTTCATTCAGTTTATGAATTTCGTCTTCCCAGTACTGAATATATTGGATGCGCTGGATGGGTTTGTAGATGTTGGCATCAGCGAGGATGATTGGGAAAATGCGATCGTAAAATGCACCATTTTTGGCAATTTGCACCAGTTCATACATGCAGTTTTCAGATTTGAGGTATTTCTCACTAATCACGACGACCACACATTTGCCGCGTCCGATGCGCTGCATAAATTCCTTAATCCGTCCTTTGAAACCGAGGTCGCGCTTGTCACGTACCAGGGTAATGCCCTTATTCTGGAATGCCTGATCGAGTTGATTGGCGATCGCTTCACTGTCGCCACCCCAGGCGTAGGAGACGAACACTTCTTGGTCAGATTTCACAACAGGTTGCGAGTTGGAGGTCGGGGAATCAGAGCCATAGATCTCTGGATAGCGGCGTTGCAGTTCCTCCCAGGGCAGCAGCAGGCTCTCTTCAATTTCAGCCCGAACATTTGGACTTACCGCACCCTCAATCTTCATCAGCTTAACGAGGAAGCGGTTGGCATTGTAGTAGCGTTGTAGTTGTTGTTTCTGTTGGTTAGTGAACTGCCAATCGTGACCAATATTAATATTCCGATGCTGAATCATCACCTGCCGCAGCTCTTCTAACCACTGTTGCCCCTGTGCTTGCCACCATTGCTCGAAGTGCTGCCAGCTTTTTCGTGAAGGCAATTTAGTCTTCAACTCTTCCAGTTTGAATGCAAGTTCATCGCTGAAGTCGAGGGCGAGGGCGAGGGTGAGGGCGAGGGCGAGGGCGAGGGCGAGGGCGAGGGCACGATCGTGGGAACGGGTGAGGGCGCGGTCGCGGGCGAGAGCAAGGGCACGGTCGAGGTCGAGAGCAAGGGTGAGGGCGAGGTTCAGGTCGAGGGCGCGGGTGAGGTTCAGGTCGAGAGCGCGGGTGAGGTTCAGGTCGAGGTCGAGGGCGCGGTCAAGGGCGAGGGCGAGGTTGCAGGCGCGAGCGCGGGCGAGAGCAAGGGCGAGGTCGAGGGCGAGGTTGCAGGCGCGAGCGCGGGCGAGAGCAAGGGCAAAATAGAAAGCTCGAAGGGCGGCGGGTCTATAGTTAGACTGAATAGAGCCCGCTTTTTTCAAGACCCAATTTAAAAATTGATTCAACGTGGGTTCACCTGCGATTGACCAATCGATAGAGTGTTTAATCAGGCGCAGTAGGCGATCAGCAGGCTGTTGCGATTTCACCAGTTGCTCAACCACCTGCTGCCATTGTGAATTGGCAATCTTTGCAGCTAGTTGTGCTGGGGTCAGTTGAGTCAGCCATTGAACGGTGAAATGCTCCTGAAAAGTAAGGTGGGAAAACGACCACAACTCGTCTGCCCGTTCAATCAACAGTCCGTGCTGTGCCTCCATCGCTTTCAGGACGGCGACACCCTCTTCTCGATTAGCAAGGTGGAGAAATTCAGCAATCTGAGCAGCAATCTCGTTCTGTTGAAACAAAACAAAGTTTTCTGGATTCTCAAATTTGCGGGCGGCAATCTCGATCAGCAATGTCTGTTTTTGTTCTACACTCAATTGGCGATAGGCGTCAATGCCCACTTCCCAGCCTTCGATCGCCTTAGCATCATTCCATTTCTCTAGCAGTAACCGAATCCCTCTTTGATAGAGATCCGTCATCTGGGAGGGCATTTCTCCCTCGTCGTGAAAGACTAAACACATCAGACTCAGCAGCACCGGAGTCACCGTCAGTTCCTTCAATGCTGAATTCCTGCTTACAGCAGCATCAAAGTTTTCCCACTGCTGTGCCACTTCGACATCCGATTGTCCACTCGCCTGAAACCAGTTCTGGACAAACTGTTGCACCTGCTCTGGGCTGAAGTCTGCTACCTCCACCGAGGTAAACCCAACTGGAATTGACTCAATAATCTGGGTGCGGCAGGTCAGAATCCATCGGTTAGCCTTATACTCCTCTATGATCTCTCGGAGTTGAGTCTGCACCTCGCCCCGCAGTTCATTCGTCGGCACTTCGTCCAATCCATCCATTAGCACTAAAAGTCTGCCCTTTTTCAGTAGAACTTGTAGTGGTAATGCCTCTAAATTCTGTTGCAGTTCTTTAATTTGGTTTTCTTTATTTTTGTTTTCCTCCAGAGATTCAGTAATATTTCGCTTTAACTGCTGAATTTGCTGCTTCAGTGCTCTGATCTGATGACCTTCGTCCAGTCCCAATTCCTTTCCAATTGCATCTAATAAATGCCATTGCTCATCTCGAATGCGGCGAAGTTCAATGAAGACTGCAATCAAGTCTGGCTGAAAGTGCCCCTTGCACCAATCCACTGCCAGGTGCTTGAGAAAGGTTGTTTTCCCGGCACCAGGTTTGCCCAGAATCAGGAGTTTTGGGTTGGCATCGGCAATCTCAAAGCCTGGATTGCGTTTAATACGATCGCCCAATCCCAGGCGATCGTTCCGCAAGTCAAAGGTTTGCAACAGCTTATCTTCAGACACTTGATAGGTGCGGGGCGATCGATTCAGTAACCAGACATCGACGTAAAGCTGATCGACCCCAATCTCCTCCCCACTCAGCAAGCGCATTCGACTGTGCTGCCTGAGGATTTTCTGACGGCAGTGTTCTCGAATTTGTTGGAGTGGATCCGTCTTGTTTTGGGGTTGGGAAGCGCTAGCGAAGCTCTCCGCAAGAATTGACTGAACTGTAGAAACCTCTTGCCAATTCAACCGCAAAGCTGAGCAGAGCTTGCGAAACTCTGCCTCACGCACAGGCTCCAGCTTGAAAAAAGCGGTGACGGTGGTGCGGGACATTTTAACGTGCGCGGTCAGCTTCGATTTATTGCCCTCGAAATACAGATTCAAAGCATCGTTCGCTTTTGTCCAATTCGTCAGCACTAACTTGCGCGATCGCTCCATCCCTCCCATCGCTCCGCTATTCCAGCTTGGTCACTATTCTATCTACAGATACAAACCTGGACAAACGTGAATACTCTTGAACACGGGTTGAACAAATCCTGTGGGCGGTTGAGAGCGTAGGAGGGCGCAATGCCTCATCAACTTACCTGTAATGTTACGCAAAGGGTTAGCTCAAGCCTCTATTGCTGCATCCAGGACAATCTAGGACATAATTTGAAGGAATCTGTGATCTGCCGTGTCAGAACCAATGACTACTGAATTACAAGCCATGATGAGCGATCGCTGCCATGTAACGCGATCGCAAATTATCGAGTTCTGTCACCGATGGCATGTGATTGAATTTGCCGTGTTTGGCTCTGTCTTGCGCGATGACTTTCGAGATGACAGCGACATTGATGTTTTAGTTACCCTTGCTCCCGATCATGGCTTAAACCTGTTTGATTGGATGGATATGCAGCAAGAACTAGAAACCCTGTTCCACCGGGAAGTTGATTTAGTAGACAAACGTGGGCTGAAAAATCCCTACCGTCGCTCAGAAATTTTGAACACTCGTCAAATCGTCTATGCAAGCGAACAATCGTGATGCTGCCTCCGTTTGGGATATGGTGCAAGCCATTCGTCGAATTCAAGAATTCACCATGGGTTTAACGTCTGATGACTATCAGGCAAGCATCTTGATTCAAAGTGCCGTAGAAAGACAACTCGAAGTTTTGGGAGAAGCCGCAGGTCGAGTTTCCGATACCTTCCGACAAACTCACCCGGAGATTGATTGGCGTAGAATTGTTGGCTTACGGAACATCATCATTCACCGCTATGACGAAATTCAGCAAGACATCATCTGGAACGTCATCACTACAGAACTAGCCACTCTTCTAGCACAGCTAGAACCCCTGTTACCTCCTTTACTAAACGGGCGATCATAGGAATACGGGAAACCTGAAGGAAAATGTCATCTACTGCATCAGTCTTGTAGTCAGGCGATTCCGACGGAGAACTTCGCTAATGCCCTCTAACCTCCACTTTTCAACTCCTAAACATGGAACTTTGACCTTTTTACTTGAAGGTTTGAGTTCAAAATAGGAAACTTCAAGTTCAGAATAGAAAGCTCCGAGTTCAAAATAGGAAATTTCAAGTTCAGAATAGAAAGCTCCGAGTTCAAAACACAGAACTTCGAGTTCGGAGTAGAAAATTTTGAGTTCAAAATAGGAAACTCCGAATTCAGAACTCAAAGGACGAAGCTCAGACCTCAAGCGATCGCGCTTTTAACTCTAACCGTCAAGTGAAGTAGTCCTTCTAGCTCCTCGGCTTCTTTGCCCTTCTAATACCAATTTGAATTAGAAAGGCGACGAATGCTTGTACGGGTTTGGCACTGCCAAACCCCTCCTGATAACATTTCTATCAATTCAGGTCTATAAATTAGGGTTATACATCTATATACCTGTAGGGGTGGTTCGCGAACCGCCCCTGTCTAAACCGTTAGAATAGAACTCGATTCCCATCCCGTCAGCCGCTACCAGACATGAGCACGCCCGTTGAATTTCAAGATTATTTTGATGTCATTGTCGTTGGAGCCGGACACTCTGGCTGTGAGGCAGCGTTAGCCGCTGCACGACTGGGTTGCCGCACCTTAATGCTGACGCTGAATCTGGATAAGATCGCATGGCAACCCTGCAATCCAGCGGTGGGAGGTCCAGCTAAGTCACAGTTGACCCACGAAGTCGATGCGCTGGGCGGTGAGATTGGCAAAATGGCCGATCGCACCTATCTGCAAAAGCGGTTGCTGAACATTTCACGGGGGCCAGCCGTGTGGGCATTGCGAGCGCAGACTGACAAGCGAGAATATGCGGCGGTGATGCGGCGGATTGTGGAGAACCAGGAAAATCTGTCGGTGCGTGAGGCAATGGCGACGGATCTGATCCTGGGCAAGAATGACGAAGTGATTGGGGTGCAAACCTATTTTGGAGTTGCGTTCCAATGCAAAACGGTGGTGTTGACAACAGGAACATTTTTGGGTGGGATTATCTGGGTGGGCAACAAGTCAATGCCTGCGGGACGAGCGGGTGAGTTTGCCGCTGTGGGGCTAACCGAAACGCTGAACCGCCTGGGCTTTGAAACCGATCGCCTGAAAACGGGGACTCCGGCACGAGTTGATAAGCGATCGCTTGATTACAGCAAACTGGAACCTCAACCCGGAGATGAAGAGGTGCGCTGGTTTAGCTTTGACCCGGAGGCATGGGTTGAGCGAGAGCAAATGCCCTGTTACCTGACGCGCACTACAGCGGAAACTCATCGGCTGATTCGGGAGAATCTGCACCTGTCCCCTGTTTATGGCGGTTGGGTGGATGCCAAGGGACCGCGTTATTGCCCTAGCATTGAAGACAAAATCGTGCGATTTGCCGATAAGGAGTCGCACCAAATCTTCATTGAGCCAGAAGGGCGAGACATTCCAGAGCTTTATATCCAGGGCTTTTCAACCGGATTGCCCGAAACGCTGCAATTGCAAATGTTGCGATCGCTCCCCGGTCTAGAAAATTGCGTCATGCTACGTCCAGCCTATGCCGTGGAATACGACTACATCCCGGCAACTCAGTGCTATCCCACGATGATGACCAAAAAAGTGGAGGGACTGTTCTGTGCCGGACAGATCAACGGCACCACCGGGTACGAAGAAGCGGCAGCACAGGGACTCGTTGCCGGAATTAATGCCGCTCGCTTTGCACGGGGGCAGGAGATGATCGTGTTGCCACGCGAACAGAGCTACATCGGCACCCTGTTGGATGACCTGTGTACGAAGGATTTGCGCGAACCCTATCGGATGCTGACCTCCCGCTCAGAATATCGATTGCTGCTGCGATCGGACAATGCCGATCAGCGACTGACTCCGCTGGGTCGTGAGATTGGATTGGTTGGCGATCGCCGCTGGGAGTTGTTTAGCCGCAAACAAGCCAATATCGTCGCTGAAAAAGAGCGATTGCACGAAACCCGCGTCAAGGAACACGATCCGCTGGGCAAACAAATTGTGGCGGATACACAGCAGGCGATTAAGGGTTCAATTACTCTTGCTGACCTCTTGCGGCGACCGGGATTTCACTATGTCCATCTCGATCGCTATGGGTTGAGTAACCCTGAGTTGAGCCAAGCTGAGCGCGAAGGCGCAGAGATTGACATTAAATATGCGGGTTACTTGCAGCGTCAACAAAATCAGATTGACCAGGTGGCGCGACAAGCCCACCGTCCACTGCCTCCCGACCTGGACTATCACGCCATCAGCACGCTATCCAAAGAATCTCGCGAGAAGTTGACCAAAGTGCGACCCCTCACGATTGGGCAAGCCGCTCGCATTGGTGGAGTCAACCCAGCGGATGTGAATGCCCTGCTGATTCATCTAGAGGTGCGATCTCTGCGAGATACCAGGGAGTCGCAACAGACGCACCCGGCGGCTGAAGAAGTGTTAAACAAAGGATGAGCGATAGATCAATAAGGATAAACACTGAACGATGGAACCAACTTCCACTCTTATCCTTTATTTTTTATCCTTCATCCTTTATCCTTCACCCTTTCCCCTTAGTCTTCCTCAATCTCCAAAACCTCGCCGCTTCTGGCATTGACGTAAACCAGACGCTCGTCGTTTAACTCCACCACATAGATCAGCCCACGCTCACCTCGTGGCTCCAGGTTGACTTCCTCAATCTCATTGTTTGGAGCAATTTGCAACACGATGCGCATCAACTGCGGCATGGAGAGAATTGGCCCTGCTTGAGCACGAGGATATTCATCATCTTTATCGGCTCGTGCTACTGGAGCCACTGTGCCAAGAGTCAGGGGAATAATAACAGAGGCGATCGCCAATAAACGTGGATTCAGTTTCATAGGTCAAGCGGAGAGATAAAAGGCGACGACAAAACAGGAAAATGCTGTTCCCAATCTACAGTAGCAACACGTAAACCGCTACCAACCGGGTTCCCCAAATCTCATGTCCTTACGATAAAGTCATTAACAGTCAACGTAGCTTTACAAAAGAGTTAATGGTCAGTCGTCAATGGTTAATAGTTAAGAGTGTTGAGTGCCAGGAGTAATGTCTCAGCCCAAAACTCGAAACTCATCCCCCCACTTCTCTACCCCTCTGCCTTCCCTTTCTCTCTGTCTTGCTCATGAACTCGCCTGCATCTGCTGACTCAAACCCCATCGCCGATCTGCCCGAACGGTTGGTCAAACACGCCGTTCGCTATGCCGATCACCAGTCGGTCAATCGAGACGACCTGACCCCGATGATGCGGCACTACGTCGAGATGAAGGATCAGTATCCCCATGCGCTGCTGCTCTATCGAGTGGGTGACTTCTTTGAAACCTTCTTTCAAGACGCGATCGCCGTGGCACGAGAGCTAGAACTGGTGCTGACCAGCAAAGATGGGGGCAAAGAAGTGGGGCGGGTTCCCCTGGCAGGCATTCCCCATCATGCGCTCGATCGCTACTGTGCCCTGTTGGTAGAGCGGGGTTACGCCGTTGCGATTTGTGACCAGACAGAAGATGCCGCTGATGTCCAGGGGCGACTGGTGCAGCGAGAAGTGACGCGAGTCATTACCCCCGGTACGGTGCTCGAAGAGGGAATGCTAAATGCCCGCCGTAACAACTTTTTGGCAGCGGTTGTGATTGCAGGCAACCATTGGGGATTAGCCTACGCGGATGTCTCTACAGGCGAATTTTTAACGACGCAATCCACCGGATTAGATCAACTCACGCAGGAAGTGATGCGGTTACAACCTTCTGAGGTGCTCGTTCCTACAAATGCACCTGATCTGGCAGGTTTATTGCGCCCAGGGCAAACCTCTGATCAAATTCCCAACTGCTTGCCATCTCACTTTTGCTACACCTTGCGATCGCAGACTCCCTTCAATCCCGCAGAAGCCCGGCAGCGATTGTTAGAACAGTTTCGGGTGCGATCGCTGGAGGGAATGGGCTGTGAGCATTTGCCTCTGGCGGTGCGAGCGGCGGGTGGTTTACTGGAATACCTGGAGGACACTCAGAAAGAAACACGACTGCTGCTGCAACCACTCTGCACCTACACACTGACGGAATATCTGGTGGTGGATCACCAGACTCGCCGCAACCTGGAAATCACCCAAACGGCACGGGACGGCACCTTTCATGGCTCCCTCTTATGGGCACTCGATCGCACCGTTACGGCGATGGGAGGTCGGGCACTGCGCCGCTGGTTGTTGCAACCGTTGCTGGATATTGCTGCGATTCAAGCCCGACAAGACACGATTCAGGAACTGATCGACCAGGGCAACCTGCGACAACAGTTGCAGCAGTTGTTGAAGCAAATCTATGACCTGGAGCGACTTACGGGGCGATCGGGAGCAGGCAATGCCAATGCTCGTGATCTGGTTGCTCTGGCGGATTCGCTAGCCAAATTACCCGATCTGGCTCAACAGGTTGCTGCTACGAAATCGCCCTATCTGGTTGCCCTACAAACCGTCTCACCCGTGCTCGAAACATTAGCCCAAACCCTCCAGGCACATCTGGTCGAGCACCCGCCGATTTATTTGACGGAGGGAGGATTAATCCGGGCAGGGATTAACCCCCAACTCGATCAACTCCGGCAGCAAATCGATGCCGATCAGCAGTGGATCGCCCAACTGGAGGCGATCGAACGGCAACGCACCGGTATTTCTAACCTGAAAGTCGGCTTCAACAAAACCTTTGGCTATTACATCAGCATCTCTCGCGCTAAATCGGGTGACAAAATTCCAGACGGTTACATCCGTAAGCAAACCCTGACCAACGAAGAGCGTTACATTACTCCCGAATTAAAGGAGCGCGAAAGTGCCATTCTCAATGCCAAGAATGACTTGCACAATCTGGAATACGAGATTTTTGTGAGCTTACGCGAAGGGGTCGCAGAACACGCAGATTTAATTCGCTCCGTAGCACGGGCGATCGCGTCTGTGGATGTGCTCTGTGCCTTGGCAGAAGTGGCAGTTTATCAGAACTACTGCCGTCCAGAGATTGTCCCAACTCGCGAAATCCAGATCGAAGACGGTCGCCACCCAGTCGTCGAGCAATCCCTACCCAGTGGATTCTTCGTGCCCAACTCCACCCAACTGGGGAATTCTGCTATCCCTTCATCGCCGAGTACAGACGCGATTAATCGCGTCTCTTCCACATCTTTAATCTCCTCCCCTGATCTGATCATCCTCACCGGACCCAACGCCAGCGGCAAAAGCTGTTATCTCCGGCAGGTCGGGCTGATTCAACTGATGGCACAGGTCGGCAGTTTTGTCCCTGCTCAGTCCACCACCCTGGGCGTGTGCGATCGCATCTTTACCCGTGTTGGGGCAGTCGATGACCTGGCAACGGGGCAATCCACTTTCATGGTCGAGATGAACGAAACGGCTAACATCCTCAACCACGCCACACCGCGATCGCTTGTGCTACTGGATGAAATTGGACGGGGCACTGCTACTTTTGATGGCTTGTCGATCGCCTGGGCAGTGGCCGAACATTTGGCAACCGAAATTCGGGCACGCACCATCTTTGCTACCCACTATCACGAACTCAACGAACTGGCATCCCTGCTGTCAAACGTCGCCAACTATCAAGTCACCGTCAAAGAACTGCCCGACCAAATCATCTTTTTGCATCAAGTGCGTCCCGGTGGAGCCGATCGCTCCTACGGCATTGAAGCCGGACGGTTAGCTGGATTACCCGCCTCTGTCATCCAACGGGCTAAACAGGTCATGGGACAAATTGAAAAACACTCTCGCATCGCGATCGGCTTACGCAAAGGCAGCACTCCCAAAGCTGATAAAAACGGAACTGAAAAAAACGGCAGGAGCGATTCTCCTAAAGGAGAAACCGCTTCGCGTCGCGTCTCTGAAGCCAAGCCCATCGAGCAACTCGACATCTTTCAAAACTGAAGATTGAAAAAAGAAAAAAGAAAATAAAATGCTCTCCCTACTCCCTTCTTCTCTCTTCTTTTTCTTTCCCTTACCGTGGGTTACGTTGTCGAGTACCCTTTTATCCTTACTTCCTTGCCCCTTTTAGCCTTCATCCTTTAGCCTTTATCCTTTAGCCTTCATCCTTTCCTCTTTTTTCCTCTTCTCTCTTCCTTCTTCTTTTTTCTTTTTTCCCTTCTCTTCCTTCTTCCCTATTCCCTTTCCCGCTAGACAGTCCGATAAGGAGCGTTATCATAAGTAGGAATGATTCATGTTTCTTAACGATTACAAGCTTACATGGCTATACTGTCCCCCGGATTCAGCCGCTTCAAGGATTCCTTGACAGAACGGGTTTTCTTTGGACATGAACCTACCCCAGAGTTGATGGCAATTCTGTTGGTGTACTTTGTCCAGGGTATTTTAGGGTTGGCACGACTTGCGGTCAGCTTCTTCCTCAAAGATGAGTTAGGGCTAGGACCTGCCCAGGTATCAGCATTAGTCGGGGTTGCTGCCTTACCGTGGATGATTAAACCCCTGTTTGGGTTTATCTCCGATGGGCTACCAATCTTTGGCTATCGTCGTCGCCCCTACTTAGTTCTATCGGGCTTTTTGGGCGCACTGTCCTGGGTCAGTTTGGCAACCCTGGTACACACCGCCTGGGCAGCGATGATCGCGATCGCTCTCAGTTCTCTGGCGATCGCCGTCAGTGATGTCATCGTCGATTCTCTGGTAGTGGAGCGAGCACGGCAGGAGTCGGTCAGTGATGCGGGGTCGTTACAATCCCTCTGCTGGGGCGCATCAGCCGTTGGGGGGCTGATCACGGCTTACTTCAGTGGCTTCTTGTTAGAGCACTTCAGCACCCACACCGTATTTGCCATAACAGCAACCTTTCCCCTGATTGTGTCGATGGTGGCAGGATTAATCGCAGAGTCAAAGGTGGAATATGCTACCGATTGGGCGATCGTCTGGAATCAGGTGAAGCAATTAAAAGGGGCAATCACACAAAAGTCGATCTGGATGCCCACTGCATTTTTATTTCTCTGGCAGGCTACTCCCACAGCGGAGTCTGCCTTTTTCTTCTTCACCACAAATGAACTAGGCTTCTCGCCAGAGTTTTTAGGACGGGTTCGGTTAGTGACGAGTGTGGCATCCCTGGTTGGAATTTGGCTGTTTCAGCGATTTTTTAAGTCAGTCCCGTTTCGGACTATTTTTGCCTGGACGATGGTGATCTCTGCCGTTCTAGGCATGACGATGCTGCTCCTTGTTACCCACACCAATCGGGCTTTGGGGATCGATGACCACTGGTTTAGCCTGGGAGACAGCTTAGTTCTGACCGTAATGGGGCAGATCGCCTACATGCCTGTACTGGTCTTAGCCGCGAGACTCTGTCCACCGGGGGTTGAGGCAACTTTGTTTGCGTTGTTAATGTCAGTAACAAATCTTGCAGGTTTGCTGTCCTACGAGTTTGGGGCGGGGCTAATGCACCTGTTAGGCGTTACGGAAACCGATTTCACCAATCTTTGGCTGTTGGTAGTTATCACTAATCTCAGCACATTGTTACCGTTCCCGTTTCTGGTATGGCTTCCTGGGGCATCTTCTCAACCACTCCCGGTCACCACTGACGCTAGCTCAGGGGTGCTGCCTTCAGGCTCAGCAGTGACCCTAGAAACCGGGGCGATCGCCAACAGTGCGATTGAAAATCCGTTACGTCCAGAGCTTGTCGTCCCTTCAGGGCGGCAACCCATTGAAGAACCTGCCGATTAAGCGAGTCCATCTCTCAACCTAGTGCTTCAAAACGACCATGCAAACCGTTCCAGATCAATCCACTCAGGCAAAGGTGACCACTACTCCGGATGCCAACCCCTACAATTTGCAAGATTGGCAGAAGGGCTATCGGTCACTCAAACAAGAGCATGACTACTGGATCGATGACATCGAGGGAGAAATCCCCACCGATCTGCAAGGGACGCTCTTTCGCAATGGACCCGGACTCCTGGATGTCAATGGACAACGGATTCATCACCCCTTTGATGGCGATGGCATGATTAGCGCGATCGCCTTTAAGGACGGACGTGCTCACTACCGCAATCGCTTCGTCCGCACAGAAGGGTTTGTCGCGGAACAAGCAGCGCAAAAGATTCTCTATCGCGGTGTGTTTGGTACTCAGAAACCGGGAGGATGGTTAGCCAACGCCTTTGACTTCCGGCTTAAAAATATCGCCAATACAAACGTTGTCTACTGGGGTGACAAGCTTATGGCACTGTGGGAAGCCGCAGAACCCCATCGGCTCGATCCCAACATGCTTGATACCTTGGGCTTGGAATATCTGAATGGCACATTACAACCAGGATCCGCTTTCTCAGCCCATCCTCGCTTTGATCCTGCCTGTGCTGATGATGGAAGCCCAAGAATGGTCAACTTTGCGATCAAAACGGGCTTATCCAGCACCATCACGATCTACGAACTCGATTTAACAGGTCAGGTCGTGCGGCAACATTCCCATTCCGTGCCGGGATTTGCCTTTGTCCATGACTTCGTTATCACTCCTAACTACTGCATCTTTTTCCAAAATCCTGTAACCTTTAACCCCCTCCCCTTTGCGGTGGGGTTGCGTGGTGCTGGAGAATGCATTACCTTCCGGGCAGATCAACCGACTCAAATCATCGTCATTCCCCGCTACACTCAGGAACCCGTCCAGATTCTTCCAGCAGAGTCGGGGTTTGTCTTCCACCACGCCAATGCCTTTGAGCAGGACGGCAACCTCTACGTCGATTCCATCTGTTACGCTAAATTGCCGGTAGTAGAGCCAGAGGCAGATTATCTCAAGACCAAATTTGATGCACTGGAACCAGGGCAGCTATGGCGTTTCACAATCAATTTGGCAGCCAAAACGGTTCAGTGGCATCTGGTAGAACCCCGCTGTTGCGAATTTCCCACATTGCATCCCCAGCAAGTTGGCAGACCTTACCGCTACCTTTACATTGGAGCGGCTCACTCGCCATTGGGCAATGCTCCCCTCCAGGGCATTTTGAAACTAGATCTGGAAACCGGTAACCGCCAATTGTGGAGTGCGGCTCCCTGGGGCTATGCTGGAGAACCTGTGTTTGTACCCCGTCCCAACGCTGATCCCCATGTTGAGGATGATGGCTGGCTGCTGGCACTGTTCTTTAATGCCAAACTAGAGCGATCGGAGTTAGTGATCCTGGATGCTGGTAACCTCAATCGGGAACCAATCGCCCGTCTACGCCTCAAACACCATGTCCCTTATGGGCTACACGGTAGCTTTACGCCGACGGTGTTTGGAATTTAGTCTGCAAGATCCACGCTACGGCATCTGCTAGATCATGGGCGACGTAGTCCGGTTGTATGACATGTTGATACTCGCCCTGTAAGACGCGATCGCCATATCCTGTCTGCACCAACACGCCCACACATCCCGCATTATGTGCCAGGTCAATGTCAGTTGCTTTGTCTCCCACCATGACACTCTGATTCAGATCGAGGTCGTATTCCCAGGCAGCGGAGACAAGCATTCCCGTGTTGGGTTTGCGCCAGGTCGTCCATCGGGTAAACTCTGGCTCAATCCCACCCTCTGGCGAGCTTAGATCAGGGCAGTAATACAGCGCATCCAGTCTTGCTCCTGCTTCAGTCTGTAGCAATGAGCAGAGCCGTTGATGTAATGCCTCCACATGGGTGATAGGATAGTAGCCCCTGGCCGGACCCGATTGGTTGGAGATTAAACAGCAAAACACATTGCAGTCGTTCAATCGCCGCACCGCATGAGCCGCACCTGGCACGAGATGCAAATCTTCAACCCGACGGATATATCCCGCTTCCAGGTTAAGCACACCATCGCGGTCAAGAAAAACGGCTCCTCTGCTCATGCCATGTCCGTCATCAGCCTCCCCAGACTTTTTGCAACACCGTTGCAGGAGCAATGTCTGTCATGTTCCCAGTCGGAGATTTGATTGCTGCAAACTTATCACTGACAGGTAATAACTTCGCGGGATCGGTCGGACCAAATAACGCCAGGGTATACACCTTGAGTGCAACCGCTAGATGCATCGGAGCACTGTCAGTACACAACATCAAATTGGCTCCCGCAATCATCGCAGCCAGTTTACCCACATCCCCTGGAGTGGTGACCTTTAGAGTGGGATTGGCTTTGGTTAAAGCCGCGACAATGTCCTGGTCATCGGGTCCCTTAACGACCACGAGGGGTAGATCAGGTTGTTTCTGTTGAAAGTCTTGAACGATTTGTTGCCAGTTCTCAGCAGGATAGATTTTGTCAATACCTTTGGTGACAGCCAATTCGCTAGAACCACCGTGAATCAGAACATAACCACTGCCAGCAATCCCTAATCGCTTCTGTTCTGTCTCAGCCCAATCAATATCTCGCTTGGGAATCGCGATCGCCAACTCAGGACAGGGAGTTTTGATTCCCAAACCCTTGAGCAAATCGTGATACATCTCAGCAGCATACTGATCGGTCTTGAGCGGTACTGAATTCGTGAGGAAAGAATTGCCGCCCCCCGCATAGCCAACCCGAACAGGAATCCCGGTCAGCCATAACAGCAAACCCACTGCCCACCGCTGCCCCAGAGCAATCGCCACATCGTAAGAGCGATCGCGCAACACACCGAGTAAATTAGCCCAATCGGCAGGGCTATTGCGATCTTTAAAATCAAAGGCGATCGTATCATTGACCGATTTACAAACTCGGTAGGCACCCTTTGATCGAGGCTCTACTACAACGTCAATCTCAGAATCTGGATAGATTTGTTTTAAGTTGTCAAGGGTTGGGAAGAATAGAATTTGGTCACCTATCCCGCCCGGGACGAGAGCCACAATTCGCATAATATTTTGTTACGTAGATTCGCTCCTTATTTTAAGGGGAATGTCCCTCACTTCAAACCAAACATTTGGAAGATTGATTTCTCTTTTTGTAAAACTCCCTAGAACAGAGGCAGCCAAACTGTCCACAACCAAGAACTGATACAGAAACACCTACTTCACCCCTCTATCCTTTACCCTTGCCCCCTCTACCCTTCACCTCCTCACTCCTCTACCCCTGCCACACGCCCGCAAAGATACTTTTTACAGCGATCGCAATACGAGTCAAATCCTCATCTAGCAGAGGAGGCCAAGTCACTCCCTGTCGTTGTCCCACAACAAACAACTCGCGGCTGTCACTCGCCAAACTATGTAATGCGTAGACTAACTCCCGATTGAAGCTATCTACATCCCGTAATGCCTCAAAGACGATCTTGAGAGCTAACAGCAGCGTTGTAACTTGCCCTGGAATGGGCGGTTTCCCCTGCTTCAGTCGCGTCAACAGAGCATCTGCATCAGTTCCAGGCGGGTTTCCCTGATAAAGCAACAATTGATGGGCAGTTGTGTAATCCATAACCCTTGTAGACATGTAATGAAGTTTGAAGATTGCGTATGGTTCGACCCTACCTGAATGGCTTCATCATTCTTCCGCGTAGACCGACAGGTAAAGATCCCAATCATCCCTGACACATCAAGCAGATAGACCCTTGACCCTAGGGACAAACTGCATCGGTTCATGGTCTAACCGTCCTACTGCGATCGCCCCTCTCAACCACTCAACACCCCACTGTTCGCCAATTTTTGCTTAGGAACAGCCTTCACTTTACAGACTCTTCACCGTTAAACCCTGTTCATTCGACCGTAAATCGCCCATAACTGGAAGTATGACAATCTTAACAGTGCAATATCCTATCTCCAGTTGTTTTCCCATTCGCATTGCCTAGAAAACTCTACCCTTCGTAACTTCGCCCTATAACCACATCCAGTTGCCCACCTCTTAACCTCCACATTCTTCAAAAACCTTTATGAACACGGTTCATGCAACAATTCCCTTCGTGGATTTTAAGCCGCAACACCAGCCCATCCAATCTAAGCTAGAACAGGCGGTGCAAGCGGTTATACAGCAAGGAGATTATGTTTTAGGTCAAAGAGTAGCAGAATTTGAACAGGCATTTGCTCAGGCTTGCAGAACAAACTTTGGCACTGGTGTTGCCTGTGGCACGGACGCGATCGCTCTAGGGTTACAAGCTTGTGGAATCAGCCACGGAGACGAAGTGATTCTGCCTGCTAACACTTTTGTTGCAACCCTTATTGGCGTCATTCGCTCTGGCGCGACACCTGTCTTTGTCGATTGCGACCCCGATACGGCTCTGATTGACTTGAGCGCGGCAGAAAAAGCTATCACAGCTCAAACCAGAGCAATTATTCCAGTTCATCTCTATGGGCAAATGGTATCACCCCACCAATTGCTCGATCTCGCTAGCACCTATGACCTTTTAATCTTCGAGGATGCAGCTCAAGCACATTTGGCAGAACGGGAAGGCTATCGCGCTGGCTCAGTGGGGACTGCTGCTGCGTTTAGCTTCTATCCCAGTAAGAATTTAGGGGCTTTTGGCGACGGAGGTATGGTCGTTACTCGCGAGTGGATTGTTGCAGAAACCATGCGATCGCTACGCAACTACGGTGCGCCCCGCAAGTACTATCACACTGATTATGGTACAAACAGTCGCCTGGATACTATCCAGGCAGCCGTACTCAGCGCAAAGTTACCGTATCTTTCCGATTGGAATGGCGATCGTAATCAAACTGCACAGCTCTACAATCAACTGCTCAAACCCCTGCGATCGCAAGGAATTATCCCAATCGAGAACCACAGTGGTCATGGTCATGTCTACCACCTCTATGTGGTTCGAGTAACAGATAGCTGCCCCATCGATCGAGCCACCATTCAAAATAAACTACAAGAGCAGGGCATTCAAACTGGAATTCACTATCCCATTCCCTGTCATCTCCAACCGGCTTTCCAACATTTGGGCTATCAGGCAGGTGACTTTCCCCATGCCGAAGCTCTGTGTCAGGAGGTTTTGTCTCTCCCTATGTATCCTGGTCTTGATCAAGCTCAAGTACTCCGAGTCGTTGATACACTGACAACACTGTTTCAACTTCCATCCGCTGAGGAAAAACTCTGTAGTTCACTGACGTTAGGATGACCAATGTCAAGCAAAACTAGTTTATTCCGACAGTTCGACTCTCAGGTGCCAACCTTTGCCATGGCCGGGTTACTCCTGACCTTGTACGCCCCACTCCTGATACATTGGGTCGATGGTTGGCTGAATAAAAGCATCAGTACCGAGCACGAATACTATAGCCACGGTCTAATTGGCTTGCCGTTTGCCGCTTACCTCTGCTGGAGCAACCGCGATCGCTGGCAGGAGCTACCGAACCAGTCCCACATTACAGGGCTAGTAGGATTGATAGCGGGAGTGTTACTCTACCTCAGCGGAGTGACGAATGCGGTTAATCTTTCCTTCCCAATCATTTTGATCGGGCTTTGTCTGTGGCTCAAAGGGCTACCTGGGCTCAAGCTGCAAGCATTTCCTCTCCTGTTAGTGTTCCTAGCAACCCCAACCGACGTGCCTTACCTTATTGCTCCTTACACTCTTCCACTGCAAGAGTTTATTGCAGGTACAGCGGGATTTATCCTGTTGCAATTCAACATGAGTGTCAGAGTCGATCAAATCTATCTATACGTCAATGATCAAATTGTTGAGGTTGCACCCTACTGTGCAGGGCTGAAAATGTTGTTCACAAGTCTTTATGTCGGGCTCATACTCGTTTATTGGACCGGAGTTTGGAACTCTCGTAGCAAAACCGGTTCGTTTTTCTTAAGTGTTATTTTTATTAGCGTAAGTGCCAATATTATCCGTAATACACTCCTCACGTTCTTTCATGGAACGGGTCGAGATCAGGCCTTTGATTGGTTACATGATGGTTGGGGTGGTGATCTATACTCAGCGTGTATGCTAGGGCTATTGGTCTTGCTATTGAGGGTTATCGATCAGTGGTTAAGTTCTGATTCGGCAGAACTGGAAGTTCAACAGTAACAATTTTGGAGGCTGCATCAAACGTAATTAGTCGATGTTTCCTGCGATGTCTATGTTGGCAATGTTTACTGTTGTTTTAGGTGTAAACAAGGTATAAACTATGTCGTCCTTCCCTCAGGTCCCAAGGCGATCGCCTGTATTAACCATCCTAATTGCGGTGTTTTTGCTGGCAATTGCTACAGCAGGCGCACTTCCTGGCTACTTAACCCAGCAGTGGTCCTGGAGCACTCCCCCCGATGTACCCCATCTCAGTCAAATTAAAGCTTTGCAAACTGAAGGTTTAGCAATTCCTGGGTGGGAGACGCTGCACCAGGAGAAGGTCGAAATCGGTGGTCATAAATGGTCGGTGCAGGAAATCCAATCGCTTGAACCTGCATCAGAAGGAACTCAACAGGTTCCAATTTTGGTGATGTTAAGACCACAAACTTGGCATCGTGACCAACCCCAGGTAGATTGGATGGATATAAATGGGGTGCAACGGTGGACTGCTGACTCTCAGCGTCGTCTCAAATTCACAATCGATAACTTCGCATTGCCCGAAGGCAGCTCTAAAGCCGAATCGGTAACTGTCAGTGCGCGCTTCTTACGGGGTTGGAACCAACGGCAAACCTATGCAGTCCTGCAATGGTATGCCTGGTCAAATGGAGGAAATGCTTCCCCAAGCCAATGGTTTTGGGTAGATCAGCTAACTCAATGGCGCGATCGCCATCGTATGCCGTGGATTGCCGTGAGTGTCCTAATTCCAATTAGACCACTTGGAGACATTAACACCGCTGAATCACTGGCTCAATCATTAGGGCAAACCATTCAATCAACCCTAATGGCAAATATTTTCTACTCAAACTCCTGACCTCACTAAAGATTGACTCCCTGAAAATCATGTCTAAAGCCCCCTCTAACCGCAACCGTTCCATTCGTGCTTACTCCCTCTCAGGGCTGTACTCCGTTGTGACTACCCTACCTAGCGTCCTACTGCTTTGGGCAGCTAACATGAGCCTGTTCCCAACAGCTGTTGTAGCCCAAACTGATTCATCATCAGAGGCGCAACGCAACACACGGGATCAACTCGAAGAAGCCAGACAACGGCTGATCGAGCAGGGTGAAGGGAACCGAGGCAACTTGGATCAGGGACAACCCAATCGAGTGCCATTACGCGACAATTCAGAGTTTGACAGCTATCGTCTTGGACCAGGAGACTCATTCTTTGTCAATGTTCTTTATTTTCCAGACCTAAACTTTCAAACCACACTGGATTTACAAGGTAATGTCATTGTCCCCTTGGCGGGTTTAGTATCCCTCAACGGTTTAACCATTCAACAAGCGGAACAGCGAATTCAATCTGCTCTCAATCAATATGTGATTAACCCGGTTGTGGATATGACGCTGACGGCTCAGCGTCCAGTTGAAGTCACAATCGCAGGTGAGGTGGTTCGACCAGGCATATATCCATTGCAAGCACCTCAGTTAAACGTCGCACTCTTAGCGGCTGGTGGCACAACCCGACTGGCAGATTTGCGAACTATCCGCATTCGTCGCACATTAGTGGATGGCTCTGTCATCGAGAGAGATGTCGATTTCTACACCTCATTACGAGATTCGACACCTGTACCAAGTGTTCGCCTTGAGAATGGAGATGCCATCATTGTTCCTGCCTTGAATGCAGAAACGATTGACAGTTATGATCCCACGCTAGTTGGACGCTCCACCATCGCTCAACAAGAAATTGTGGTTCGCGTGCTCAACTATGCCGCTCGCAATACCGGACGTGGTGAGGGAGGAGCTGCAATCGGCAACATTACTCTAACCAACGGCAGTACTTTCCTTGATGCCATTACTGCCATTGGCCCCAGTCCAGACCGGGCAGAGCTAGATGATATTGCCCTAATTCGTTTTGATCCGATTCAAGGTAAGGCAGTTACTCAAGAGCTAGACGCTAAGGACGCTCTTTTGGGAGATGCCTCTCAAAATCCATTCCTGGAACACAATGATGTCATTGTCATTGGACGTAACTTTATTGCTCGAATTAGCTACGCGCTCAATACGGCTACTCAACCTTTCCGCGACATTCTAGGATTCTTGCTATTCTTTGACAATTTAGCTGAAAGTGCAGACGATCTATTTGGTCCAGGCGATAACGACGACGATGACGATGATGATTAATTAGATTAATTAACTGATGACCGATCTCACTTCATCTGAGATGTCTTACAAATGGGGATGACGATGATGGGGGCGATCGCAGAGAATAGCATTAGTTTCTCTGCCTTATCTACCTCAATCTCCTACGTCCTTCTGATCCTGACTGAAAATCCACTGACTCCGAATACTTCTTTAACGTCATGGCTCCACCGTTTATCAAGCGTTATCTCATTGCTTTAGATCGTCACAAATGGGCTGGTTTAGCAGGCTTTGCTGTTGTGATGGGCTTATCAGGCGTAGCAGCTCTCCAACCTGCTCCCCCCGCAACCTACACCGCCCAAGGGTCACTGAGTTATGCAACACCACCAGTTACCTTCTCTGAAACAGGAGTTGCTCTGCAACAGCAGGGGCAAGCCCTAACACCAGAGAGACTCCTCTCCAATTATGTGATTGATTCAACGGTCCAGAAATTGACAGCTCAAGGTATTCAAGTTGACCCAAGGACAATTCGGCAGAATACCACGGTTGAAGCAGGTGATGACGATGACGAGGCAGCTGGGTTAAATCTTCTCATCACCTACATCGACGCCGATGAAGAACGAGCAGAAGTAACGGCAACGCTGTTGATGGAGGCGATGGTTGAGCAGAGCCGAGAATTTAACAAGCAGCAATTAGAGACCATCATCAACAGTCTCAATGATTTGTTGCCAGAAGTTACCCGAGAACTACGTGAGGCTGAGCGAAATTTAGAGCAGTACATTCGGGTAGAGGGTCCAGCCATTCAAGCTGCTCAGGATGGCAACTTAGTTGGAGCAATTACAGGTGGACAGGATCAGCAACGTCAACTCCGCCTGACGCTAGCTGGCATTGATGCTCAAATCAGAAGTTTACAGTCACGATTAGGGCTATCACCCGACGAAGCGTATGCCTCAGCAGCGTTAAGTGCTGATCCAATCATTGCTGACTTGCGAGCGCAAATGCATCAAACCGAGACTCAACTCTCGATCTTATCAAGAACGTTGCAACCCGCACATCCCACTATGGTCACGTTGCGCAACCAGCAACAAGCCTTTGAGCGATTGTTGCAGCAACGTGTGAGTGAGGTCATTGGTGGCGCATCCGGTGCAGCACCCCTGCGAGGAACAGCTCAAATCCGTCAAGACAGTAGCCTTGACCCAGCAAGACAACAATTGGCTAACACACTTGTCAACTTGCAAACCCAACGGGAAACCATTCAACAACAGTTGGTTAATTTAAACCAAGAGGGGCAGCGGCTGCGGCAGGAATACTCTAATCTGCCAAACAAACAGTTAGAACAGGCTCGACTAGAACAGCAGGTTGCTCTCAAACGGGCTTACTACGACCAGATTCAACAACGCTTAGCAGACGTAACTATTGCTCAAAATGAGGTCGTTGGTAATCTAATCGTCACACAGGATGCCCAAGCCCAATTGACTGAAGCATCGGGAGCGAATCCAGTGCTGATTCTCATCGTCGGTGGTTTTGTTGGGTTACTCGTCGGTGGTGGTTTAGTGCTGCTGCTCGATTCCCTGGATGCGACCTTCCATACACTGCCAGATCTGCAAGCTGCCCTGCGGCAACAAGAAGTTCCTGTGTTGGGCTTGTTACCCGCTTTACCAGCAAACAGCGAGACAGATTCTCCAATTGTGCTGGAGCCTGACTCACTGTACATTGAACCGTATGAACGTCTCCGGGGAACATTACGCCGTGCAGCCGGCAGTAAATCACTGAAGATGATGCTGCTAACAAGCACTGTCAATGGTGAAGGGAAAACCCTGACGGCTTACAATTTAGCGATCGCCTCGGCAAGGGCAGGTAAACGCACTCTCTTGATTGAAGCTGACCTGCGATCGCCCTCTCACTCTAAGCTTCTGAAAGTAACTCCTGATCCCGATAGTGTTTTGGAACCGTTGCGTTATTACGGACGCTTAAGCGATTGCATTCGCCTCGTTCCTGAAATCGAGAATCTATACATTCTGCCTAGCCCAGGAATTCAACGTCAGGCATCTGCCATTTTAGAATCTACTGAAATGCGGCAAATGTTAGAAGATGCGCGAGGACGATTCGATCTCGTTATCCTCGATACCCCTGCCCTCAGCCGATTCAGTGATGCTCTGTTGTTAGAGCCTTATACAGATGGTATGGTGCTGGTGACTCGACCAGGCTATACGGAGGAAGGCTTGTTAACAGAAGCTATTGAGCAGTTTAACGAGTCAGAAGAAATGCAATTCTTGGGAGCAGTCATCAACGGTGCTGATATCGCTATTCAGTCTCCTGGATTTATAGGTGGCAGAGATGACCAATTTATAGTAGAAGAGTTGGAAAACCAACCTGGATTAGATGGAATCCCAATTGGTTCGAGAGAACCCTAATCCTAGTGTTGTGAGCGGTTTAATACAGGGTGTACGGGATTGATCCTGTGGGCATAATTCTCGTAAATCCCTCACATTGAATATCTAAAACATAGGTAAAACATAGGTTAGAACGTTGAAGTATTGGAGCCCCTGCACTTCGTTCTAATCCAGGTTCATTTTGCTACAAGAATAGACCTCCTATACCTCGTCCACCTGTTTCCATGGTTGCCATATTTGGCATATCCAAGTCTTGCAGAGGGTTGAGGTGGGCAAAGGGATTAATCTGTTATCCCGTACTTTACCGGATGGCAATTGCTAGAGAAAATCTAACAATAAGGGAAATAGCCATCAGTGCTCTGGCTCTATTTCCCTCGTGTTATGTCATCTCAATCGTCAGTTGCCAGTCGTGCGATCGCACCTAAAATCATTGAGTCTCGTCAGCAATATCGCTCCTGCCATATTCATGTTCCTCACTCGGAGCAACGATTGCCAGCCATCTTCTTCAACAACGCCTACTATAGTTTCTTCAAGGTGGAGAAAGATAAGAATCGGGCTGTAGAACTGAGTATTAGATTGCATCGTCGGGGTGAGACAACCATTATTACAAACGTTTCTAGGGGTTACGTAATTTGGATTGAAGAGGCCGAGGCTAAACCTTCAAAACCCGTGCAAAACTCCTCTAAATGCACTACTTCCTACAAAATACTGACTTCTCCCAGTCAATATCAACCCTGTCATATCAGAGTACCTGACCTAAATAAGCCGATAGCAGCAATCCGATCCGATGGCAAATATTACAGCCTCTTCAAAATTACGGACGATACCCAACAAGCCGTCCAACTCATCAAACGTTTAAGTGCTCGTGGGGAAGAAACTATCATCACAAAAACTGTAAAAGGATATGGAATTTGGGTTTTTGAACCCGAAGCCATTGCATAAAAATGACGAATCAAACGTCTCTACTTATAAGAGTCCACGCAAATACTTTGAGGGCTGAGCATCATCTACCCAGCCCTCAATTACTTTAGATATTGGTTAGTGGATTCAAGCAGACAAGGAGAAAAGGCTCTGGACTAATCTAGATATTTTTCTCAGCTAACTCACGAGTCATGTAATCGAAGGGCTGATCCAGGAGAGAGGTGTTGGTGATCCCTGCTTCTGCAACTTGATTCTTGACCAACTCTTTCATGATCTGAATGCCTGTTACGGTTGGTCCAATGGGAACACCGAGAGAATTGTAGGTTTCGCGCAAACCTAGAAGAACTCGTTCATCTAGGACATCGGTATTACCGGCAACAAGAGCGTAGCTAGCATATCGCAAATAATAGTCCATGTCCCGCAGGCAAGCAGCGTAACGGCGGGTCGTGTAGGCGTTGCCGCTTGGGCGAATTAATTCGGGAATTTCTTCAAACAAGCGAGATGCAGCTTGCTTGACAATCGCAGCTGCATTGGCATTGATCACGGCTGCTGCTTGTACGCGGGCAATGCCCGAATCAAAATAGGACTTTAGGGTATCAATGGCATCTCGGTCGAGATAGCGTCCTGTAACATCGTAGTTTTTAATCAAGCTTGTTACTGCGTCCCGCATGAAGTCAGTCTCCCAACAGTTCCTTAATAAACAATTTGCTAAGGCTTGGCTTTATCGACACCAGATGCTGAGCTATGGTGCTGTTAGCCCAAGGACAGTTTTATCCCGTTGTAAAGCTTGGGTTTAGAAATTATGGCAAGCATTTACAACCATTATTAGAAGATAAGTTTACCATGGTGAGTTTCACGTTACGGGGCTGAAACACCGTGCTGAAGGCGAATGTTATTAAGTTTTGTTGTCGATCGTCTCCTGACGTTAGACCTGTAATTTTTGTTAAAGAATTTCTTTAGATTTGATTTCTATCAGTCTCAAATTTACTAAACCCTCAAATCTAAGCCCTGTTAAGGCATCGACTCATCTTTAGCAGGTTTGCTCTGAGGTTTTTAAGGATAAACAGTTTCAATACTCGCTTTTTGGTAGTCTGTTATACAAAATATCGCTAATCCTATTTCTAGGATGATTCAGGTGTGACAAAGCTTACCTCATTGACGGTATGCCAATCTCTGGCAGAGCTAATTCTGGAAAGAATAATGGCAGTAATTTTGGAGATGCGAATCGCAAACTCTTAGAGTTAACCAGTCGATACGAAGCGACATTGTTAATGCTGAATTGGACAGCAGCAAGTCGAGGCTTTGTCTCTACGATTTCTACTTAAGTGGTGGGGATCGTTCAAGAGGTTATTTTCTCTGTAGATTTAAGAACCCAGGAGCAAGGAGTAATCCATGGCAGAGACGGCACAAGAAGTCTTGGCAATGATTAAAGACCAAGGCATTAAGATGATTGATCTGAAATTTATTGATATGCCAGGAATCTGGCAGCATCTGACGCTGTATTACGATCAGATCGATGAAAGCAGCTTTGATTCAGGTGTGCCTTTTGATGGTTCCAGTATCCGGGGTTGGAAAGCCATCAATGAGTCAGACATGGCAATGGTGCCCGATCCAAAAACTGCCTGGATCGACCCTTTTATGAAGGAGCCGACCTTAAGCTTGGTCTGCACCATCAAAGAACCTCGGACAGGCGAACTGTATAGCCGCTGTCCTCGTGCGATCGCCCAGAAAGCGGTTGATTACCTCCGCTCTACTGGCATTGGTGATACGGTTTACTTTGGTCCTGAGGCAGAATTCTTCATTTTTGATGATGTTCGCTTTGACCAGAACGAGCACGAAGGCTACTACCACGTAGACAGCGTTGAAGGTCGTTGGAACTCTGGTCGGGTTGAAGAAGGCGGTAACCTCGCGTACAAGCCCCGTTATAAGGAAGGTTATTTCCCCGTTTCGCCAACGGATACGTCCCAGGATATGCGGACAGAAATGCTGTTGACGATGGCAGCCTGCGGTGTACCCATCGAAAAGCATCACCATGAAGTCGCTTCTGGTGGTCAGTGCGAACTCGGCTTCCGCTTTGCAGAACTGGTGCAGGCAGCAGACTACTTGATGACATATAAGTATTGCATCAAGAACGTTGCCAGAAAGTATGGCAAAACGGTTACCTTCATGCCCAAGCCTGTCTTTGGTGACAATGGCTCTGGAATGCACTGCCACCAATCTATTTGGAAAGAGGGCGGTCCTTTGTTCTATGGCGACGGTTATGCCAATCTGAGCCAGACTGCGCTCCACTATATTGGTGGTATTCTTAAGCATGCTCCAGCTTTGTTGGCAATCACCAACCCCACCACTAACTCCTACAAGCGGCTAGTCCCTGGTTTTGAAGCTCCGGTTAACCTCGCTTACTCCCAAGGTAACCGTTCGGCTTCGGTTCGGATTCCTCTGTCTGGAACAAACCCCAAAGCAAAGCGTTTGGAGTTCCGTTGCCCTGATGCAAGTTGCAACCCCTATCTAGCTTTTGCAGCGATGCTGTGTGCTGGTATTGATGGAATCAAGAACCAGATTGATCCAGGTAGCTCATTGGATGTAGACATTTACGACCTCAGTCCCGAAGAACTGGCAAAAGTGCCTTCGACTCCTGGTTCTCTGATGGATGCTCTGAAGAATTTGGAAGCTGACCATGACTTCCTGACTGCTGGAGGAGTGTTCACCGAAGACTTCATCAACACCTGGATTAGCTACAAGTTAGATAATGAAGTGATCCCGATGAATATTCGTCCTCACCCTTACGAATTTGCGCTCTACTACGATGTGTAGAGATCGCAAGGCATAGCTTCAGTCCAATTTAAGGTTGTCTGGGGGCGTAGTAACTACGCCCCTTTTTTAACTGTTATCTTCAGAGCCTGCCTCAACTAACATCAATTCAGGTTAAGCACCTGGCGAATGAATTCGCGGCTAGCAGAACCAAGTTCGCCTACCCGGACTCCAACAGTGAGGGTTTGGATGAACCGTCTCAAGTTTATTTTGTCCTGACATAGCAAAGGTACTGTTTGTTAGGACACTTCTCAATTCTGAATATGGTGTCCTACCTCTCAGTCCTCAGTCCTCAGCACTTTACTATAGCGGCGGTTTTATAGCTTTGGTCAGAAAGCTTATGGCAATGGCTCAAACCCTGATGCTGGAGAAGCTTCCTGACACGCCTCCACCTCATCGAATGTGGCGGCGGTTATAACCGCCAAAATTCTTATCTCTAACTCAGGTCAAACTAGATGGTTGCGATCGCACTGATCAAAGATTGGTTTAGCGATCGCCATTCCTCGAAGTCAAGCTTTTCGAGTTCGTAGAGTTCTCGGATAAAGCTGGTCAACACATGACGAGCAATATATTTGTTAATAATTTTTTTGGCGGCTGCGATCGCCTGAAAATCGGTGGAGTAGGTTAAGTAATCCCCTAAACGCTCTCTAGCAGGAGAGTAGCAGATACTTTGATAGCCATGTTCAGTCTGCATGACTTCAATGAGCCAACCATGATAAAAGTCTGCCAGATGTGAATTTTGCATAGGAGCGAGGGTGCAGAACTAAGCAGATGAGCGAGAACCAGGAGCGTATGAGTCTGAGTGCTTACTTTTAAAGTAATAAACTATTGCAATTTAAGGTTGCGCAATATGGCGGAATCCAGCAAGCAGTACGGCTCACGAAATGTTTCCCTTAATCACTAATATGCAATGATACTTCACGGCTTTCAGGAGAGATTTTAGTTAGGCTGAAGTTACAGCTTAATTTTCATAAAGATCTCTATGAACGCTTCTTCTAGCCCCATGGAATCCACCTCGGTGTGGCGTAGTTCTAAGTGGCAAACCATTGTATTTCTCATGCTGGCATTTTGGCTCAGTTCCAGTCTGCTCCTCGATTTGGTCATTATGCCTCAGCTATACACGGCTGGCATGATGAGCCAACCTAGTTTTGCAACAGCAGGCTACTCTATTTTTTGGGTTTTCAATCGAGTTGAGTTAACGTGTGCGGCGGTAATTTTAACGAGTGTTTTAGTGCTCAACCGCATTGAGAGTGCTGTTTTTACAAAGGCTTGGGCGATCGCTCTAGCATTTGGCTTGCTGCTAATTGGCTTGGTTTATACGTATCTGCTCACCCCTGAAATGAGTGCCTTGGGCTTGCACCTCGACTTATTTTCTGCCAATCAGGAACTCCCTGCTGGAATGCAGCAGATGCAACAAGGCTATTGGTTGCTTGAATTAATCAAGTTGAGCAGTATCATTGCACTGTTGAACGCGCTTCAACCCAGAGTCATCAGATCTTTGTCTCATTAAGGGGCTGACTACGAGGCTTCGTTAAGCTGAGAGGGCTTTGTAACAGCATTCCACAATAAACGAACTGCCATGATCGTAAAACCAAGGGCAGCGATCGCCTTGACCCAGTGTGTAGGTAACAATTGCGCCATGCTCCCACCCAGCAATACACCCAAAAAACTAGCGAGTAGCAGCGCAGCAGAAGCCCCCAAAAATACCGCTCTGAGGGACTTACAGCTTCCTCCCAGGGCGATTGCAGCCAGTTGACTCTTATCTCCCAACTCAGACACAAAGACCGTAATAAAACTCAACCCTAGCAAATGCCAATCCACCGTTTCTAGCTCCACAAAATATCACAACACAACATTGCTGCAATAATCAGCAACAAAACTCCCGCCGAAACCTCTAACACTTTTGGGGAAATTTTAGTGGATAACCAACGCCCCAACAGGACTCCTAATAGGCTCGTTAAAACCAGAGCAGCCCCAGCTCCCGCAAACACGACCCAGGGAGAATGCGACTCAGCACTCATCAGCAAAGTGGTCAATTGAGTCTTATCCCCCAATTCAGCCAAAAAAATGGTGATAAACGTGGAGACAAAGATTTCTAGCTCACCCTTGAGGGTTCGCCTGTTAGCTTCCTGCTGAGATGCAGTCTGTTCTGAAATCTCAGGGGTTGACCTAAGCTGACAAGCTGAAACATCCACTGAGGGCAATTTATGGTGAGTTGAAGCAGCCGATTCAAGGGATTCAACCTCAGTTGTCATGACACTTGGAGGATCAATTAAGGAAGTCACAGGTGTTTCGCAGGGTTTTCATATTTTTTTCATTTTATCCCTGACCCTACGCCAATAGTCAACACCTACAACCCTACCCATAAACGTTAGGGTAGAGGGGCTCGGTCTGCGAACAGGGGTTCCACCTCTACACCTCGTCCTCATCTGAATGGTCTTCCCGTACCACAACACTCACAAGCTACATGGGTGGGGTTGATATGAATGTGATATCTTATATCCCTGTAGGCAAAGTGATATTAAAGCGATGCGAAGCAGTTTCCCCAACGGGGCAATCGCCCAGTTAAATTGCTCCGTTAAAGTTAAATCAATGAAGAATTGACTTCGATCAATAGCCAGTCGGCTATGATGCCCACAGGAATGTCTACCAACAGTTTGGGGTGAGCCAATATGTCTGTTAAACCTTACAGAACGATTGGAGCAGGTGTTGGAATCGCAAATTTGCAGGTTTTTCATCAACGTGCTGGTTTTCAAACAAGCTCAATTCTTCGTGAAGCAGAGAAGATCGAAGATATTTTGAGAAAAGTTTTGTATTTCAAAACCGATGTTAAAGATGCCTGGGATGTCTACACAGGAGATAGTTCTAAGCTAAAGAACCTGAATAGCTTTGGCAAACAAATTGTCAGCCAAATGCTAAGAAGTAATCCTGAGTTTCAAGGGTTTAAGGTTGAATTCAAAGACCCTGTTCTTAAACCAGATGTCTTATTTTTACTTGGGACGTTGTGTGATGATTTCGACCACATGAACACCAGCCCCCTATACGGATTTAATGTGTTGGACATTGGCTGTGGTTCACTTTCACCTTATGGTTCACCTGAAAAAGACAACCTGCTCGATCGCTTTTATAGTGATCAACCTCCGATCGCAGCTGAGTTGTTGCAAATTTTGGGTGCCCATACAGTGGGCATTGATTCGCGCCCTAACTCAAGGGAGGTGTATGACTATCAAACAACTTACAAACACAGAACGATGGAGTTTTGTGATGTTGGCAAGTGGCTCACTAGCCTCGACCATTCATTTGATATTGTGTCTTGCATCAACCTATTCAACAAGTCTGGTTTTGCCTATCACTACAATTTGCCACACCAAATTATTCATTTTCTGACAGGTATACGGAAGGCGATGTCTCCAGGTGGTTTGCTGTATTGCACCCTGCCCATTATTCCCTCGTCACCTGAAAACAAGCAATTGAATGAACAGATCTTTAACGGGTCAGGATTTAAAGTGATCTATGAGGGCTATTACGTCATTCTGCAAGCTCCTTAATCTCAATGGGTAACCCCTCTCCATCCGTCCACGATGAGAAGGACATGTGAGAGAGGGGTGATACGCAGCGGCTTCTCGTCTTAATGACTCAATTGATATCGCCGTAGCCACATCCGATGAGGCAGAGGCGAGTCAGGAAGGTTTCCCAGCCAGCATCAGAGTTTGAGCCATTGCCTTTGCCCTAAGCTTTCTAACCAAAGCTATAAAGCTACGATAAGTCTTTAACGCTTGCCACCAGTTGAGCCACGATTTCTTTAGCACTACCAAATAACATCATTGTCTTGTCCTTGTAGAACAACTCGTTATCTACACCAGAGAAACCAGCGTTCATCCCGCGTTTAATGATGATAGTGTGATGAGCTTTGTCTACTTCCAGAATCGGCATTCCATAAATGGGGCTGTTCGTGTCATGGCGAGCGGCTGGATTAACTACATCATTTGCCCCAATCACGAGCGCAACATCAGTGTGTTCAAATTCTGGATTAATGTCATCCATGTCATAAAGTTGGGGATAAGGCACATTTGCCTCCGCCAATAACACATTCATATGCCCAGGCATACGTCCTGCAACGGGATGAATAGCATATTTGACGTCCACGCCAAGTCGTTCGAGTTGATCAGCTAGCTCACGAACGGCATGTTGCGCCTGTGCCACCGCCATACCATAGCCAGGAATAATGACTACTGAGCGGGCATACCCTAGCATCATGGCTCCTTCTTCGGAGTCAATCGATTTAATCACTTTTTCAGTTTGAACAGCATTGGTTGCAACGCCTCCGCTTGTCTTGGTCGTAAATGCACTAAACAAGACATTTGTGATGGAACGGTTCATTGCCTTACACATGATTTGCGTCAGGATGATCCCAGAGGCACCCACTAGCGCACCTGAGATGATCAGCATGTTGTTCATCAAGACAAAACCAGCTGCACTTGCTGCCAAGCCTGAAAAGGAGTTGAGAAGTGAGATGACTACAGGCATGTCTGCTCCCCCAATGGGAATGACAAACAGCACTCCCAGTACGAGCGAAATACCTACAAGCACAAGAAAAACAACCAGATCTCTAGGGTAGGCAATCAGGTAGGCACTACCCGCAAGAAACGCGATGAGCAGCCCAATGCTTAGCATTCTCTGGAATGGAAAGGTAATGGCAGCACCACTCATGAGTTCTTGCAATTTAGCAAATGCAATTAAGCTCCCCGTCAGGGTGACGCCACCAATGAGAACACTGAGAATGGTGGTGATGGTGTTGTCGAGGGCGATCGCCTCTGGGTTACCCATCACTCTCCAAAACTCTGCCATCGCCACAAGGGTTGATGCACCTCCTCCCAAACCGTTTAACAGACCTACCATCTGTGGCATTGCAGTCATCTCAACCCGCTGAGCCATGACAGTTCCAATTAAGGAACCAATAGCAATACCAACAAAAATCATTTCGTAGCTGAGAACGGATTGATCTAACAGAGTGGCGGCGATCGCAATCAACATGCCAATGGCGGCTATTAGATTACCTCGTCGGGCAGTCGCTGGAGAGCCTAGCTCCTTCAACCCCAGAATAAATAGACAGGCGGCTAGCAAATAACTCAATTCAATTCCAGTTGGCAAAAACTCGGTCATGCCTTCACCTCTTTCTTCTTAAACATTTGCAGCATCCGGTCAGTCACCAAAAAGCCACCTACAACGTTGATCGTCGCTAAAATGACTGCAATCAGCCCCAAAACCACAGCAACATTCCAATGACCCGCACCAGACACCAACACGGCACCAATCACAGCAATTCCTGAAATGGCATTGGAACCTGACATTAGGGGTGTGTGGAGCGTAGGAGGCACTTTATTAATTACCTCAAACCCAACGAACGACGCTAAAACAAACACAACTAAAGCCGACACTAATTCATTTGCCATGCACATCCTCCAATTCAAGTGTTGATTTGATCGGGACATTTCGCGAAACGCCCCACCCAATGTGTTTATGTAGTTCCCATGGATTAGACCAACTCGTACAGAGGATGCCTAGCTCATAGCAGGTTGGCGCATCGCCTCTAGGGCATCTCGAACTCGTTGATTGCGAACCTCACCCCCATGAGCAATACATGCCTCCCGAATGATGTCATCCTCAAAATTCAGGTTGAGCGCACCGTCTTTAATCAGTAGTTGCAGCAGGGTCGCGACATTTTTGGAATACATTTGGCTAGCATGAACCGGCATGGAAGACGGCAGATTCATTGGCCCAATGATCGTCACACCATTCCGCACCACATTTTTGCCGGGTTCTGTGCAGGCGCAGTTACCCCCTTGCTCAGCCGCCAAATCAACGATGACCGAACCTGGCTTCATTTGAGCAACCATCTCTTCAGTCAACAGCAGCGGTGCTTTTTTGCCAGGAACTTGAGCTGTAGTCACTACAACATCGGCTTGACGAACGTGGTCTGTCACAACTTGGCGCGATCGCTCCTTTGCAGCTTCTGAAATCTCTTTGGCGTATCCTCCAGAGGCGACCGTGTCTTCCTCCAGTTTCACCTCAACAAACTTTGCACCCAGGCTCTGCACTTCCTCTTTGACCGCAGGGCGAATGTCAAACGCCTCAACTACTGCGCCCAAGCGGCGAGCTGTGGCGATCGCCTGTAACCCCGCGACTCCTGCCCCCATGACAAACACCTTAGCAGGAGCGATCGTTCCAGCCGCAGTCGTCAACATTGGGAAAAACTTAGGCAATGCGGTTGCTGCAATCAGCATGGCTTGATAACCCGCCACCCCTGCTTGTGACGACAATGCATCCATACTCTGAGCACGGCTCGTTCTGGGAATCATCTCCATGCTAAAAGCGGAAACGTGGCGATCGGCTAACCGTTGCACCCCAATTGGATCCCCTAAAGGATTTAAGAAACTAATCAGTACGGCTCCTTCACGAAGCAAATTGATCTCAGACTGCCCATTCTCACGCTCACGAGGGGGACTGACCTTTAAAACCACATCAGCTTCACCCCACAATTGAGCCACATCTGAAACAATCCTTGCTCCAGCAGCTTCGTAGGCACTGTCCACAAAATAAGACCCTTCTCCAGCACCCGTTTCCACTAAAACCTCTATTCCTTGCTTGACGAGTCGAGCCACCGTATCCGGCACTAAAGCAACCCGCCGCTCACCCATCTCAATTTCTTTTGCAACAGCTATTTTCATGCAGTCTCCTTAAAGTAATCAGACATCGATGTTGGTAATTCCAAAACGTGTGATGGATGGTAGAAACCTTAATGCAGTACAGAGCAACTTTAATGTGAAGCAATTTAACAAAACCGACTTATCTGTTTACAGATAGCCAGCCTCATTAACGTGCAATTGCTGTTGGTTAAAACTACCATTCGAAATGCTAAATAGCTCTAACCCTGGCATTCTTTTTAAGTAACAGTTGCCTAGTGATGCATTAGCGCAACATCATTCTTCACTACCACAATTCTCTTCAAAAGAGCTTAATTGAGCTTGACCCTACATTTGATCAAGATTCTTCATGATCATTTACCATTCACCATCAAACGTTGCATAACTAGTACTGAGTGGTGAACCGCGATCGCCCTTATCACAAAGAATTGAGAACAATCCTGGCATTTCAATTATTGTCCTGATAGGCAACAAAACCATCTGTGGAGTGCGGGGTTTGCACTTACAGATAAGGACATCTTATTCACCTAAAGATCGATTTCACAATTGCGATCAAAATATTTAAAGATTTGGGACATAATTCACAATGTTCGGTTTATAAACCTTTGTTTCAAGAGGAATAAATAATACCCTTAGGATGGTTAATCGCATCCTAGTTGATCCCCAAAGTTGCAACCAACTCCTTAACTTAACTTATAATTTTTCCTTACTCAAAAAGTAGAAATTGTCACTTAAATTTGAGTCCATTCACTTCATTTTTATGGCCTGGTGTCAGCATTTGTTGACCTAATTCAAAACACTCAATCATATCTATTTCCCCCAGATAACACATCACTGGGACTTTATAAATTGAGGAGAGCCACGAGGATACATTACTCTCTCAGTCGTAGCCTGACCCATGTCCAAGAGACAAAGGTCAAATAGGTGGATTTCAAACCCGATTTGAAATTGCTATCAATCTGGCAAGAGATGCTATCAGCTTTAGCCGGTAAGCAGTGTCGCGCTTGGAAGGGTGACTGGGGGTTAGAGCAAACTAAATATTCACAGCCAAAAAATGCTTAAATTTTTTATAGTTCTTTCGGCACCTCTTATTAGAGAATGCCGTCAATTGATCGAGCAGGACCCCAAGCAATCCTGATAAATTCATAAAGGTGGCGTGTTGTTATCATAGGTAACAATACTCGTTACTCGAATCCCACCTATTACCCTATTGAGACGCTCTAACTCAGGTATCAAGCCTATGTCTTTGAAGCAAGCACGAACCCCTCGTTTTTTATCGGCTCTAGCGATCGCGGGTTGCCTAGCCCTCGGAATGCCGATCGCCACTCTGGCGCAGGGCTTACCTGGACTTACTATTTTTAGCGGTGTTGATCGAGAAAATTTATTAGGCTATCGCCTCGATTTTGATGGCAGACCTGGCAGTCGCGATCGCTATCGTTTAAGAATTCCGGCTCGCAAAATGGATACAGCCGTCTCTCAATTCGCTATTACTTACCCCGACACCTACCGAGGCGAATTTGATGAAGACGATATTGAAATTCGCATCAGCGGTGATAGTATCCCACTGGATGAAGTAACCTGGGATCGCGAAAATCGGGTCATTGAGATCTATCCCGTCACTCCGATTCCGGCAGACACACGGGTCGAAATTGTCTTTTCCAATGTCCGCAACCCGACTAACGGTGGGACTCACTATTTCAACGCTCTCGTCCAAACACCAGGAGATGTGCCATTACTGCGTTATGTTGGCACCTGGATCGTCAACATTGGTTCTCAATGAGACTTGAGACACACTAGCCATCATCGGTATTAGAGGCTGAGCGATGCACCGTAACCCTACTGCGGCAGTCGTTCAGCCTCTCTTACGTCTGGTTGCTCATCCTCATTTACTTAACTTGGGCGATCGCTTTGCACTCAATGCCTGTTAGTAGTTCCAGCTAAGGTCAGGATACAGACAAGGCGAGAACAGCCCATTATCATCTCGGATTCCCACTCATACCACCGCTGGATTAAAGGTGGAGCGTCTGGAACAATGGATGTTATAATTAGCGACTGTGGCTTTTTGGCGGTGTGTGGCGTCTCCCTCCACTGGAGAGGAACGCTACGGCAACGGTTTCGCCGGATTATTCAATTGGAGACAGATTTCAATGACTAAACGTACTCTTGAGGGAACTCGTCGTAAGCGGAGAAGAACATCTGGCTTTCGTGCCAGAATGCGAACCAAAAATGGGCAAAATGTCATCAAGGCAAGACGCCGGAAAGGACGGTATCGTCTTGCAGTTGTTTGATGGTTTAACCTCCCCCGTTAGCCCACCACAGTCTTGGATGGCAATTTGATGTGGCTCTGCCTAAAGCCAACCGATTAAAGCGACGGCAAGATTTTAACGCAGTTTATCAGATGGGTTTACGACGTAGTGCAGCCCATTTGACGTTAAGAGCCTTAAAGCTGCCATCCCATCCGGCAACCTCTGAAGCAGGCAATGCAATTACTCCGTTGCCAACCTGCATCGGCATTTCAATCAGTCAAAAAGTAAGTAAGCGAGCTGTCATTCGCAATCGTATTAAGCGACAGATTCGTGCTGCTTTGTCCGAACTATTACCCACCTTTCATCCTGGTTGGTACTGTGTCATTGTTGTTAGACCTGGAGCAATCCAGTGCGATTATCAGCAATTTCTGCAAGAATTAAAACAGCTATTAGTAGACGCTGAGGTGATCGATGGGTATTAAAGAAGAGGTGTATTTTGAGGGTGCGCCCCACGTCGGAGATTTAATTATCAACATATTGCTGGGGTTCACAGTGATCTGTTTGCCTCTTACAGTCGGTGCAATCGTCAGAGCACTATGGCTGCGTTACCGCATCACCGATCGCCGAATTTCAGTAACCGGGGGATGGATGGGGCGCGATCGCTCCGATATCATCTATTCCGAAGTGGTAAAGGTGGTCAAGGTTCCTCGAGGTCTTGGAATCTGGGGTGATATGGTTGTAACACTCAGGGATGGAAGCCGCTTAGAGTTGAGGGCAGTACCCCGATTTCGTGAGGTTTACGACTACATTAATGAGCGAATTTCGACCAAAGGTCGCAAGGTAAGCGAGACGGTTTAGGCATAAACCTCTAATATTACAGGTAGATTAGATTCAGCAAATTCAGAGCACGTTAGGTTGACATAAAAGCATGGATTTTGGTGTTGGGTTTCTCTCCAATAATGTGATGCTGCCGATCCTGGATTTTTTCTACGGGATCGTACCCAGCTATGGTCTAGCCATCGTGGCTCTGACATTGGTGATTCGATTTGCACTATACCCTTTGAGTGCTGGCTCAATTCGTAGCATGAGACGTATGCGAGTTGCTCAGCCAGTCATGCAAAAGCGGGTCAAAGAAATTCAGGAACGATATAAAGATGAGCCTGCCAAGTTGCAAGAGGAGATGGGCAAAATCTATAAGGAGTTTGGCAATCCTCTGTCAGGTTGCTTTCCCTTGATTTTGCAAATGCCAATCCTGTTTGCTTTATTTGCAACTCTACGGGGATCACCCTTCTCCGATGTGAACTACTCAATCAACCTCCAAATCTTACCTCGAGAGCAGATTGAGCAAATTCAGCCGCAAGCTTTCTCAACCAATCCTCAAAACATTTACATCGCTGATGGGGTTCATGCTCCGATCGCAGCGTTGATCCCCAGCGGAAATCGTCTAGTTGTTGGTGATAAAACAACCATCGAATTTCAAACAACTACAGGTAAGCCGTTCAAAGAGCTTGTCTCTGAGTATCCTGAGACACAGTTGGAGCCAACGAACTGGAAGGTTGTAAAGGGTGAAGATCGGGTTCGCATTGATGAAAGTGGTGTGATTGAAGCTTTACAACCTGGAGATGTCACTCTCCAAGGCACAATTCCAGGTTTAGCCGCAAATAAGGGCTTCCTCTTTATCACTGCTTTAGGTCGTGTTGGGGCTGTTAATGCAGATGGCAGTATCAACTGGGACATCGTGGGCATGGTCATCTCCTTTGGGCTGAGCCTCTATGTCAACCAGTTACTCTCTGGGCAGGGCGCAAAACCTGGTGATACCAATGCGAACTCCCAGCAAGAGGTGGTGAATAAGTTTACTCCGATTCTGTTTTCAGGAATGTTCCTGTTCTTCCCTCTTCCCGCTGGGGTGTTGATGTATATGCTGATTGCAAACATTTTTCAGACATTCCAGACGTTCATTCTCTCTAGAGAGCCCCTTCCTGAGAATCTGCAAAAGATTGTTGATGAGCAGGACAAGCAAAGTAAAGAGGACGAGCGACCAGCCCTTCCTTTTGAGCCTGGACGTAAGAAGAAAGCCTGATCATGGATGACACAAGATTGCAGCAGGGTAAACAATGGTTAGAGCAACTTTTGAAGCTTGCTGCTTTATCCGTCCCTGTTAAGGCGGATCTGGCAGGAACTCAAGCTTTAGACGAAAGCTGTTGGCTGACTATTGACCACACAGCTTTAACTCCGGAACAGATAGAAATCTTGACTGGAACGGATGGAGCGGTGATTGACTCCATTCAGTACTTAGTCAATACAATCTTGAATCTGGGTCAAGCTGAGGATCAACGTCGAGCTTACACAGTTGAGTTGAATGAATATCGCATTCGTCGCCAAACCGAGTTGCAGAAGATGGCAGAGCAGGCAGTCAGCCATGTCCGAGAAACGGGTGATGAGTACGAGATGAAGGATTTGTCTTCAGCCGAGAGACGCCAAGTTCACACTATTCTCAAAGCGTTTGAAGATTTAGAAACTTACAGCCGTGGGCAAGAACCCGATCGCCGCCTTGTCGTTAGACGATTACAAGCGTAGGAGCCTGGTAAAAATCTTTTCCTGAATCTCTCTGTGCATCTGCATGGAGGGATTTCATTTAATGTTCAAAATTGACTTTAGTTAACGTGAATTCGGGGTAAGGATTTTGGCGGTTAAAACAAACCCTGATTCTGGGAAGCCTCCTGACTCGCCTTCGCCTCATCGCATATGGCTACGGCTTTATCAGGACAAAACCGACCTGCGTCGGTTGAGCAAACCTATAATCTCCGTTAGTTCGCAACGACGGACTTCGTCCTGATGGCCACAAATTCATTCACCAGAGGCTTAACCCGAATTGAGGTTAGTTAACTCTAGTCGTTAACCAACGTTCATGTTTCCAATTAGACTGAGAAGAGTGGGTGGCGATCGCCATCCGCGTCAACCTAGTGTGCGAACAAAAAGTTCTTCAATGTAGGGGGTTTGGGGGCTTTGCCCCCAAGAAGGGGTTCCACCCTTCACCCCTTTCAAAACTTATTTTTTGCTGTGCTAGTAAGACGTACGGTATTAAGACATACTGTACTCAAGCGTACTGTCTCAACGAGTTGAGAAGGAAGGCTCACTCATGGATGCAATTTATATTCCCCAACTACTCAGGGCACCAGAGCAGACCGAAACCCTTGAGATTCATGACTACTTACCTGGATTAGAGACATTAACTCCAGTGCAAGGAGTTGTACGAGTGACTCATCGAGGCAACTATTTAGAGGTGGTCGCTCAAGCCGAAACCATTATTACCCTAACCTGCGATCGCTGTCTCAAGCAGTATAACCATCGACTGTCAATTGATACCTCTGAATTAATTTGGCTTGACGAAGCCGCAGCAGATGTCGATAATCTTCCCCTAGAACGGGAGATTACTCTAGAAGAACTGGTTGAGTCCCTTCATCCGCAGGGACACTTCCATCCTGATGAATGGCTGTACGAGCAACTCTGCTTAGAAATTCCACAGCGAAAACTTTGTGACCAGGAATGTTCTGGCATCTCTCTCAACGATTCTCTTCCTGAACCGTCTCCCTCCAATGGCGATCGCCGCTGGGCATCTCTTGAAGCATTGAAACGGCAATTCTCATGAGTTTTAGTGATGAGTTTGAATTATTGCTGCGTGCCCGCTACTCACTGATCTACATTCCAACCCGTGAGGAAGAACGGGTCGAAGCTGCGATCGCAGAGTGTGCCAAGCGGCAAGGCAATCGGGGTGTGTATATTTGGGATTTCGTTGATGGCTATCAGGGCAACCCCAACGACGAAGGATTTGGGCGGCGGAATCCCCTCCAAGCCCTCGAACTGATCGAAAAACTTCCGGCAACGGCTCCAGCTGTTTTTATTCTGCGCGACTTTCATCGGTTTCTTGACGATGTGGCAGTTGCTCGTAAGCTCCGAAATTTGGGTCGGTTACTCAAGTCTCAACCTAAAAACATTGTTCTACTGTCACCTCAGCTCACCATTCCCGATGATTTGGCAGAAACTCTAACAGTAATCGAGTTTCCGCTGCCTGACACCCAAGAGATTCGGGTAGAACTGGAAAAACTGCTGGCGGCGATGGGGCGATCGCTAGAGGCACGGGTATTGGATGAGTTTGTGCGCTCTTGCCAGGGGCTTTCGCTCGAACGGATTCGGCGGGTGTTAGCACGGGCGATCGCGACTCACGGAGAATTGCGTCCTGAAGACGTTGACTTGATCCTGGAAGAGAAACGGCAAACAATCCGGCAAACCCAAATCCTGGATTTTTACCCAACCGCTGCTAATATTTCCGACATTGGTGGTTTAGATAATCTCAAAGATTGGTTAATCCGACGGGGAGGAGCCTTTTCAGAGCGGGCACGGCAATACGGTTTACCCCATCCTCGAGGTTTATTGTTAGTGGGGATTCAGGGAACGGGTAAGTCGTTAACCGCAAAGGCGATCGCTCACCATTGGCATCTACCTCTGTTGCGGTTGGATGTGGGACGGTTGTTTGCGGGTTTAGTGGGTGAGTCAGAATCCAGGACGCGGCAAATGATTCAGTTAGCAGAAGCCCTAGCTCCCTGCGTCTTGTGGATTGACGAAATTGACAAAGCCTTTGCAGGGCTGGATGGCAGAGGTGATTCCGGAACAACGAGTCGCGTTTTTGGTACGTTTATCACCTGGTTGGCTGAGAAGGCCTCCCCCGTATTTGTGGTCGCTACTGCCAATAACATTCAAGCATTACCGCCAGAAATGTTACGGCGCGGACGATTTGACGAAATCTTCTTTGTCGGTTTGCCCAGTCAGGAAGAGCGCAAAGCCATTTTTACGGTTCACCTGACCCGGCTGCGTCCTCACAACCTCAAAAATTACGACGTCGATCGCCTGGCCTATGAAACCCCTGATTTTTCGGGGGCTGAGATCGAGCAAATGTTGGTTGAGGCAATGCATATTGGTTTCAGCCAAAACCGAGATTTTACGACTGAAGATGTGTTGGAAGCTGCTAGTCAGACCATCCCGCTGGCAAGAACGGCTCAAGAACAGATCCAGGCATTACAGGATTGGGCAGCATCTGGAAAAGCCCGCATGGCATCACGACAGGGAAATTTGAGCAACCGAATTCAGCAACAGTCATTACAATAATCCGTGTAATGGTGGGATTCCGGCTATGATTTTGGACTACCACCCTGTTACACAGGAGAGCTCATGAGTTGGTCTGGGTTAATCAAGTTTTTTACTGGGTTTACGCTGGCGATCGCCCTGTTGTTTTTTGCAGGGGTTAATGTAACCCGCCACCTCATTACTCGGCTGACCGCTCCACCCCCCAGACCTGTTTTTCCAAACGATACTCCCAGCCCTGTTGCTAGTGCTGCGGCATCCACTCCTCAGACGCAAGCAACGCCTAGCCCTGCTGCTAGTGCCGCCCCTCCAGTGGAGCGATCGCCCTCACCTAACGAAGCAGGTGCTTTTGAAGCACGGGTAACTGAGCCGATTGGCCTGATTGTGCGCCAGGAACCGAGCAGAGATGCAGAGCGATTGGGCGGGGTCGAATATGATGAAGTTGTCACTGTGTTAGAAACCACATCTGATGGAGAGTGGCAGCGAGTCCGTCTATCGGGTAGTGGGGTTGAAGGTTGGGTAAAAGCAGGCAATGTTGAACAAATCAGTGAATAAGAGAATAAATGTTTTTCCTGATTTTGTAGAAATGACATAAAATGTCGCCTAAAGAACCAAACCGACTCAGCTTTACTTGAAAATTGCTGTGACAACATCATGCAAGCCTTTTCCACTCGACTGCTAACCACCTTGATTTCGTTGACCGTCAGCCTTCCTGTGTTAGGAGCCGTCCCCGCTCTAGCACAGTCTTCCTCAGCCAGCAATCCTAGTGAACCCCTATTAATCAGTCAGAGTATTGATTCTGGGGTTTTGCAATTGCAAGATAGCGGCAGTGCCGTCGAACAATTGCAGAACCAACTCACGACATTGGGCTATTACGACGGTCCCATCACAGGCTTTTTTGGTTCACTCACTGAAGATGCCGTTATTCGGTTTCAGCAGGCAAACGGATTAACTTCAGATGGTATTGTGGGTCCAGCAACTCAAGCCGCATTGCAGCGATCGCTCAACTCTCAGAGCCAATCATTTAATGCGTCAACTCCTGCTGTCGTAAACGACGGGTTGCTGCAACTGGAGGATCAGGGCGACCAAGTTACAGCCCTACAAACCCGTTTACAGCAGCTAGGCTATTACAACGGTCCCATCACAGGCTTTTTTGGCTCACTCACCGAAGATGCTGTTATTCGGTTTCAGCAGGCAAACGGATTAACCCCGGATGGCATTGTGGGTGCTAGCACTCAAGCGGCATTGCAGCGATCACCAAACGCTCAGAGCCAATCGTTTAACCCATCGAGTCCTGCCACGGTAGACGATGGAGTGCTGCGTCTAGAGGATCAGGGCGACCAAGTCACAGCTCTACAAATTCGGTTGCAAGAACTGGGTTATTACAACGGCCCTGTCACGGGAGTTTTTAGGGAACTGACCGAGGCAGCTGTAATTCAATTTCAGCAAGATAACGGATTGACCCCCGATGGCATTGTTGGTCCTGCAACTCAAGCAGCGTTAAGCCGTCGGGTTGCACCAACTCCCCAGGCAACCACTCTAACAACCCCACCTCGCATCCAAACGGTTCCTCTCGCGACAGCCAACGATGGTTTGTTGCAACTTGGAGATTCCGGACCAGAGGTAGTTACACTGCAAAACCGTTTGCGAGAGTTAGGTTTCTATAGCGGTGTCACCAGCGGACAATTTGACGCACAGACCGAGGAAGCCGTCAGGGCTTTTCAGCGATCGCGAGGATTAACAGCTGATGGCGTTGTTGGTCCTCAAACCGCTTCGTCATTGAATCTTGCCAATATACAGGACCCTGAAGGTGGACGGTATAGTGTTTTAGAACTCCAGCGACGGTTACGTGACTTACGATTATATTCCGGTCCCCTAGATGGACGCTTAGGACCGGAAACCAGTGCTGCTATTCAAGCCGCTCAACAACGGTTTAACCTCAGTGAAAGCGACCTTGTGAATGGACAGTTTTAATCATAATACAGCTTGGACAGCTGCCCAACTATCAAACTATAGCAAACCCAAAGGGGTTGCGAGAAGCGCACTCCAACGGGATACGCCTCTCACGACTCATTTATCTGACAACTTAAATCACTGAAGGGTTTAGATGGGTAAAAGTGCTCTCTGACACGTTGGGCAAACTGCATGGATAATCAGTTGGCAATCGAGTAAGTGATAACCTTCTTTCTGAGCAGTTTTTGTCCCAGTTTTCAAAATTGAGTCGTTTTTAAATTCAACCGTTTTGTTGCAGCGGACACAAATCAGGTGATGATGGTGATAAGGAGACGGTTGATTCAACTCGTAATGCTTATGCCCCTCTGCCAATTCCAGTTCTCGCAAAATCCCCATGCGAGCCATCAGCTTGAGGGTGCGATAGATGGTTGACAAACTAATATTCTGACCTTCACTGTGTAAAAGATGATGAAGATCTTCAGCACTCAGATGATTTCCCTTTGGAAGATTCTGAAAGATTTGCAGAATCACTTCACGCTGAGGGGTTAATCTCCAACCGCGTTCGTTTAATTCAGCTTTGAGCGAGGATGCGGTGTAGGCTGTCATAATGCTCTTCTCAATAAGAGACCTTAATTGAGAATGATACACAATTTACAACTGATTTTCAAGAAACTCTGCTTGTTGAGAATAAAAGTTCATCACACCAAATTAAAGACAGTGCTCTATGAGAGCATCCAGCAAAAACGGTAGATAGGCTTAGAGACAACCATCTACCGTTTCTAACGTGCTTATCGCTGTATGGTATAGCAACTGTCGAGACCGTTAATTCAAGGAGATGTGTGGGCTGCGCCCCATCCAGGGGTGGAACCCCTGCACCCCGTCCTAATCAACCCCTTGGTCGCTATAGCTTGAGTCAGAAAGCTTAAGGCAAAGGCTCAAACCCGGATGCTGGGAAAGCTTCCTGACCCGCCGCCGCCCCATTAAATGTGGCTACGGCTATAGAACCTAAGTCAGAGACTCTAGATAGTCACGCACTCGATTGCGCCGTTTGGGTTGACGGAGCTTTTGCAGAGCTTTGGCTTCGATTTGGCGTACCCGTTCACGGGAGAGATCAAGAGCCCGACCGATTTCTGCAAGCGAGTAGGGATGCCCATCGCCCAAGCCAAATCGCATCCGAATCACATCGCGCTCGCGGCTTGTTAGGTCTGTCAGCAATTGCTGCAAGTCGCGGTGGAGTGCCTCTCGCATCAGCATTTCTTCGGGAGAAATGCCATCGGTTTCGAGAAGCTCACCTAGTTCAGTATCGCGCTCTTTACCGACTTTCGTTTCGAGCGAAACGGCACGAGGGACGCGGAGGAGGACTTCTCTCACCTGGGGTGGAGTCATGTCAAGCTCTGCTGCGATGTCTTCGATGCTAGCAGTACGCCCTTTTTCTTGAGAAATTTTGCGTTGCGCTTTCTTGATTTTGTTGAGCTTTTCAGTGATGTGGACAGGCAGGCGAATGGTGCGGCTTTGGGTTGCGATCGCCCGTGTAATACCCTGACGAATCCACCAGTACGCATAGGTGCTGAATCGATAGCCCTTAGTGGGGTCAAATTTTTCCACGGCTCGTTCTAAGCCCAGGGTGCCTTCCTGGATTAGATCCAACAATTCCAAACCACGGTTTTGATATTTCTTAGCAACCGACACCACCAGGCGCAGATTGGCTTTGATCATGTGATCTTTTGCCGCTGATCCCTCAGACTGAATCTGGTCTAACTCCTCTACGGTGAGTTGCGTCAACTCTGCCCAACGCCGTTTTCCTTCTGCCAGGATAGGCTTGAGGTCTGCAACGGTGACTCCAGCTTCAGTTGCCCAGCGTTCTAGCGAGGGGCGATGTCCCAGGTTAGAGGCGAGGCGATCGTGTGCATCAATCAAGCGCACATAGGGTTGCATAACCGTATCCCCTGCTGTGGCGGCGGCATTACAAGCGTCTAATAACCGCATGTAACGTTGAACTCGCTGAGCCTCTGAGACTTCTTCATCTCGTCCTAATAGACGAACCCGTCCAATTTCCTGAAGATAAAGCCTCACTAAATCAGTAGTGCGACGACCTGCACCTTTGCCTAAGGTATTAGCATATTCCATCTCAAGGCTTACGAGATCGTCCTCAATACTTCCAGCGTCAATCTCCACAGATTCAGGCTGAAAGTTTAGGGCACTAGAGGATTCATCGTATTCAGCGTCAACAAAAAAGGGTTTGACTGGCATAGTGTATCGTCTCAGTTGCTCCGGGTATAAGGGGCTGTACTACTACTGCTTACCGTTAGTGTTCCCGCAATTCAGGACTAAGTAATCAAGACTCACCGACAATCTTGTCAGTTCCAACCTGAATTTTTGTAAGACGCACCCCAGTAAAACTAACACTGGGAATAACTATTCGGAGTCAGTATCTGTTGTTTACAACCCACTGTCAACAAGTGACTTCGGGTTAGATGCTTAGGTAGCTACATTACTTGTACCTTTAATTCCCGAATCGTTATTTGAATGTTGTTGTTTTCTGCATCAAGTTGCAATAAAGTTTTATGGGATGCTCTTTGAGACGTTTGCAATCTTTAATAATCGATTCGTTTATGGGGCTACTGGTTGCTTCATTGCGTCGAGAAGCGCAGTCAGAGCTTTGTCTTCAGAGGGGTTGACCTGGCGATCCAGGAGGGCAATGCTAACCGCTTTGGGGAGGGCGATCGCGGCGATATCTGCGTCCAACCCGGCGATCAGTTGATCCAGCGATTGCGGAACCTTGAGGGCAGATTTAATACCCAATAAAGTGGGCTCATCAAACCCTAGCTCAGCCAGTTGGGGTTGTAACATTTCCCAGGCAGGCACCCCGTTAGGATGACCGACTTGAATGACATAGGCGAGTAGACGCTGAAGTTTTGTTTGTTGCGGGGAGGGGGTCGTGAAGGGTTCTGAAGGGACAGTATGCTCCAGAGAGCCGTTGCGATCGAGGTTGTTGAGAATCTGTTGCCAGTCGTGGGCATCGCATCCCTCAGGTTTTCCCACTGTCAGGGAAACATGAATTTTGTTTGAGGTGGCATCTAACTGTGTGACCTGAGCATGAACTCCCAAAAAGCCTAACCATTGGGCGATTGTGTTAACCAAGGTGGAGCGAGTGGCTTGGCTGTTTGCCAGTAGGCGAATTTGGGTGCGAACCATCGGACGCACAATTTGTGAAAGCATGATAATCCAGTGATGATGCGCGAGGGTATTCTCCCTAGAATAACGAATCATTCTGGGGCGATCGCGTTTGTTATTAGAAAGAATTAGGGATTGATAGAAGAGGGAATGGGGAATAGGGGATGGGGAGTGAGGCAAAGCACCAACGATAAAGAATGAAGGCTAAAAATAGACACGGTATATGAAAAGTACATTCCACCGTTCCAACAACGGCCATTCGTTAGCTTTTATCCCTCAGCCTGCATCTGTTGTCCCACCCCCTTTTGTCTAGACTTTGACTTCTAGAGACTTGAGATACTCAGTGTTGACGCCCGATTCACGAACGAGGGAAATCTTTCCGGTGCGGGCAATCTCTCGAATACCAAAGCGGTTGAGAACTTGAACGATCGCCACCATTTTTCCAGGGTCACCCACAACCTCCAGGGTGAGAGAATCTTCGGCAACGTCAACAACGCGTGCCCGAAAGATTTGCGCCAGTTCAACGATTTCAGAGCGAGTTGAACTGGTAGCGTTGACCTTGAGCAGCATCAATTCCCGTTCGACACAAGGCACATCAGAAATATCTTGCACCTTGAGCACGTTAATTAGCTTGTAGAGTTGTTTGGTGATTTGTTCGATCGCGCGATCATCTCCAGGAACGACCATGGTGATACGAGAGATGCCATCTTGCTCAGCAGGACCAACTGCCAAACTTTCGATATTAAAGCCACGACGGGCAAACAAACCTGCAATCCGGGTTAAAACGCCTGCTTCATCTTCAACAAGCACCGAGAGAGTATGTTTCATAGTCAATTAACGTTGTACGGGAGTGCGGACCGGAGTCAGGAGTTTCCTTTTGAACGGTTGAAAGGGAGCAGAATCCGGCGTTTAGCCTAAAGGTTTGATCTTTGATTTTATCTCGACTGTTCCCCATTTCTCGCAGAGTCTGCAATGATTACAAGGAAAAATGTTTTTCCTAAAGGGACCTATTAGAGTTGAAATGGGCGGGCAGCGATTTCACCTTTACCTCTCTTAAAACTCGTGGATTACTTGTACTGGCTAGACCAGATTCAACCTGCGCATCGCAATTGGGTCGGGGATAAAGCGTTTTATCTGGGGGTGTTTGGTCAGCGAGGATACCCAGTGATTCCGGGTGTGGTGGTGTCTGCTCCAGCCTTTCGGAGTTTTTTGGAGACGATTCAATGGGCAGACCCACTTTTTAGGGACTTGCCCAATTCGTCATTGCACATTGATGTGGACAATCCGCGTCAGTTGCAGGCGATCGCTCAACAGATTCGGCAGGGGGTTACAACCACACCCATTGCACAGGATTGGTTAGCCGTATTGGAAGCCGCGATCGCGACCTGGCAAAGCAGAGCCGTGATTTTGCGTCCCTCGATTGCTGTGGAAGCGGATGTGCTCACTCGTCTGGAGTATCCGCGTGGGGTGCTGCGAGCGCAGGTGTGTTGGGCTGAACCGGGGGCGATCGCAAAAGGGGTGCAGCAGGTTTGGGGTGAGCTATTTCGGGCAAAGAGCTTGTTGTATTGGCAGCGATTGGGTGTGCAACTGCAACAGGTCAATCTTGCCGTGTTGATCCAACCTCTGGAATCGGCGATCGCTTCCGGCACGCTACAAGGCAATGCAAGTGGACTGGAAATTCAGTCTATATGGGGATTGGGCAACGCTCTGGTAGAGGGCATTGTGGCGGCAGATAGCTATCAGGGTGAGCTAACCGGAGAGTGGTGCAGTGTTCGATTGGGGACGAAGCGATACGCCTATGATTTAAGTTCACCTGCAACACTCTCCGTAATTGGTGGAGAGGCGTTGCCTGCATCCTCTCCGAACGAGTGCTTGAGGCTCTATCCGGTCGCTGAAGAGTATCAGCAGCAAGCGGCATTGAGCGATCGCCAGCGTCAGCATCTCCTACAACTGGCTCAACACTTGATTCAGGAGTATGGGCAACCCGTCTGCTTAGAATGGGCGTTGCATCCTGGCGTCACCGGGGCAGAACCGAGTGTATTGCTGACTCAGATTCATCCCTGCCTTGTTCAGAAGCACCAGTCTACCCAAGACCCGGCAGTAGCTATTGCTTCTGCAACTGCGTCTCTGCTACCAGAGGGATGCTCTCAGCTTCACGACTCTACCTCTGCCTATTCCACGAGTTCTGATGTCTCCCACTCCATCTTGCATGGAGTAGCGGCTGCGAGTGGTCAGGTGTTAGCCCAAGCATGGGTCATTGATCACGGGCAAGCCCTGGAGCGGATGCCAAGCAACGCAGTGTTAGTTGCGTCGCATATTCAACCTCAATGGGTTGCCGCTCTCAAGCAGTGTGCGGGGATTGTCACAGAACAAGGTGGCGCGACCAGCCATGGGGCCATTTTGGCACGAGAAATCGGAATTCCAGCGGTGGTTGGTGTTGCTGATGTGACGCAACAGATTCAATCTGGAGAGATCGTTTTTGTAGATGGGGATGGAGGCAAGGTATATCGGGTTAATGCACTGGATGCAGGTGCCTTTTCAATCCCTGCGACGGCAGTTTCAGCCGTGTATCCCTCGGAAATGCCTGTGTCTCAGCCATCCTCTGCTATGCCTGTGGCGATCGCTACTCCATTAACTACTCAGTTGATGGTGAATTTAAGCCAGCTTCAGCGGTTAGCGGATGTGGCAGCCATGTCAGTTGATGGGGTGGGGTTGCTGCGATCGGAATTGATGATGCAGGAGGTTTTGAGCGGCTCTCCGCAGCAATGGTTACTGAATCAGACCGATGTGGATTTGATTGAACGCTTAAGCCAGCAGATTCAACGCTTTGCGGAGGCATTTGCACCACGACCTGTGTTTTACCGCTCACTGGATTTGCGATCGCACGAGATCCCGGTCAATGCACATATGGCACTGACAGAGCCAAATCCTACTTTGGGGTTGCATGGAGCGTTGAGTTATCAAACCAATCCGGCTCTGTTTGAGCTCGAACTGGCGGCACTGCGACGGGTTCAGGCGAGGGGGTATGATAACTTGCGGCTAATTTTGCCGTTTGTCCGCACGGTTGAAGAGTTTGAATTTTGTCGCGATCGCGTGATTGAAGCAGGGTTAACACAAACCTCTACCTTTGAGCTGTGGATTATGGCGGAGGTTCCATCAGTCCTATTTCTAATTCCAGAGTATGTCGATGCCGGAGTCCAGGGGATCTCCATCGGCAGCAACGATTTGACCCAACTGATGTTAGCCGTCGATCGCGATCATCCTCAGATGACGGGTGCCTTTGACCAGTGCCATCCTGCGCTAATCCGAGCAATGCAACATCTGATTCAAGCGGCAAAACAGGCTGGAATTCCCTGCTCGATCTGCGGTCAAGCTCCCGTGCAACATCCGGAGTTGATCGAGCAGTTAGTAGAATGGGGCATTACGGCAATCTCGGTGAGTGCTGACGCAATTGAAAGTACCCGTCGGGCGATCGCGGAGGCAGAGGAAAGAAAAAATGAAGAGAGAAGAGAGAAGAAGGAAAAATGATGAAGGATGAAATTGTAGGGTGATGTTAATGTGAGCGTAACGCGCAGGTGAACTCGACACCTATTCGGGATCGGGAGTTTGGCGGTTGAAACCATGCTATCGGAACAAAACCGACCTACGTCCGGTTCGACCCCATTGGGTATGGCTACGGCTATCGCTCCACTCCGGGTTCTGCCTGCGCCATATCACGGTTATTCAGCAGGTTTGGTTACCAATAGCTACAGATTAGGCGATTGATAAGGGAAGCTAGAGCATTTCCCAGATCTTGACCGTGCTATCTGAACTACCGCTGACGATCAATCTACCATCTGCCCCTAAATCAACCGAGTTGACCGAATCGCCATGCCCAGAGATCGTATCAATCACATTGCCTGTGCTGAGATCCCAAATTTTGATGGTGGTATCACTACTGCCGCTGACCAGCGTCTTGCCATCGGGCATAAAGGCAACTGAGTTGACATCACGAGTGTGGTCACTCAGCGTGCGAAATGCTTCTTTCGTCCGCAAATTCCAGAGCTTAATGGCTTTATCTTTGCCGCCGCTAGCCAGGGTTTGACCGTCTGGGCTAAATGCTAAAGCATTGACGGTGCTCACGTGTCCACTCAACAAACCAACCTGTTCGCCAGTTTGCAAACTCCAAAGCTTGATTTTGTTGTCAAACCCGCCACTGACGAGGAGCCTGCCATCGGGGCTAATAGCTAACGACTTAACCATGCTGCCCACACCGAGCAGGGTTCGCAGCGAATTTCCAGTCCCCATCTGCCAGAGGCGAATCGTACGGTCTTGTCCGCCACTTGCCAAAATTTGACCATCAGGACTTATCACAACTGCATTGACGTTACGCGAGTGACCTGTCATGGTTCGCATCAAAACTCCGTTTTGCAGATTCCAGGTTTTGAGCGTGTAGTCATCGCTGCCCGTCGTTAACGCCTTACCATTGGGGCTGATGGCGATCGCATTGACAGCTTTGCTATGTCCGACGAGGCTATAGAGCAGTTCTCCAGTCACCAAATTCCAAACTTTAGCCGTGTCGTCTAAACTGCTGCTCACGAGCACTTGTCCACCAGGGCTAATTTCAACGGCTGTGACCCAACTGGTATGCCCCGTTAGCGTCTTTGCACACCGCCAATGGCGAGATTGCGTCCCAACAGAGAGCCTTGATGTCGCTCTTGAAGGACCGGAGATTGGGGGACGCGATGGGGGTGGCGGTGGCGCAGGGGGTGGGGGAACGATGGGTCTACTTGCCGCCGCAGGGGAAGGGGGACGCGACACTGAGGGTGGTGCTTTAGCGACCGCTGGAGCTGGAATGGGAGGTCTAGAAACAGGTGGAGCTTCAGGCACTTTAGGCGTGCGGGGGGAGGGCATGAAGGAATCTGCATTTAAGTCGCGCATGACTTCGTCTGCCGACTGATAGCGTTCTGCGACTAGATCCTTCAGCATGTTGTCCAGAATGTATGCCAGTTGGTCGCTGACGGCTCTACCCATATTGCTTAGGTATTCGCGCCAAATCCAACGTCCATTCAGCGGGTCATACAAATTATCTGGCTTTGCTTGCGTCATCAAATGCAGACACGTTGCCCCAAGACTATAAATGTCACTCGCCGGATAAGCTCTACCACCCCGAAATTGCTCCATCGGAGCATAACCTTCCGTCCCAATGCGAGTGCCCGGTTCAGCCGCTGCCTCTGCATTGACTTGTTTGGCAACTCCAAAGTCAATTAGAACCAGGCGATCGTCAGGACGACGCAAAATGTTAGAGGGAGTAATATCCCGGTGAATCACTTGCTTGTTGTGAACAAACCGCAGAACGGGCAACACATCTGCCAAAACATCTCGGATTTTGCGCTCATCAAAAGGGCCTTCCTGCTTCATCACTTGCAGCAAACTCAGCCCTTCAATGTATTGCTGAACCAGATAGAGGTATTGGTCTTGCTCAAAATAGGCAAGCAGCGTGGGAATTTGGGGATGTTCTCCTAGCTCATATAGCCGAACTGCCTCTTGCACAAACAAGGCAACCGCTTTTTCTAATGATTTAGTGCCTTGAACTTGAGGCGAAAATTGCTTGATAACGCAGTAGGTTCCTAACCGATCTTCGTCTAATGCGAGGTAAGTTCTGCCGAACCCCCCTTGCCCCAATGGTTGAGTGGCACGATAACGCCCCCGGAGTGGTTTGAGTGACCACCCACAACTTAAACAGACGGTTGCATCATCAGCATTTTGGGGTTTGTGGCAATGAGGGTTAAGACAACAAATCATGGTAGGTCGCACAACTGCCAATACTTTAATTTTCACCCTGTTTGGCAATTTTGCTGCCGTGAATACAGGTTATCTGGATAAAACGTATCCATTCAAACTGCTCAAGCTTGAAGAGCAGACACTTTAGAGAGTGTAGAGCACTTGCAAAAAACCCACTGTCTTCAATAAACCGTCTTCAATTGCAAAGGACTGTATGCTGATTCACAAAGGAGTCGATCCCAAGGGGCATAGAGGGCACGAGTCAATCTTTGAGCGACATATGCTCAACGCTTCAAGCAAAAGCGGACAACGCTTATCTTCAAATTCTAGATGGAATTTACAAAGTTGCGTTGGAAATTACAGATATCAGGGGGAGTTGCGATCGCCCTCTGCTTTAGCGGCTTGTCGGTGTTGAATCGCTTGCCAGAACCCAAGAGCAACCATGATATTGGACAGGGTTAGAAAAAACTCGGCTCCACCGTGAAGAAAATCAACATTTGCCAACGCTTCACCATAGACCCGTTCTGCATAAATGCCAGCAGGAATAGTAACAGCGACAAACACGAGCGTCATGTAAAAGCCCAGCAGAGCCAGCCGAGGGGCTTGCTTAGAGCGCGTTAAAAACCAGAGAAACCCCAAGTAGGGAAAGAGTGATAGGGCAAACAGGGTTTCTTTAGATGCCAGCAGTGCAAGGGCAGGCGGTAAGGCAGAAAGAGTGTGTAGCATTTAGAGTTGCTTAAGGGAACTAGCGTTAACTGGCGTATTATCTACTCGCTTGACTCGCGCTTGTTGCCAAATCCACCAGCCTGCGATGCAGAGGGTGATGTTACCGATCAGGGTCATGGCAGCTTGTAGGGTTGCAAGCCATTCCAGATTGGTAGCGTTATCGAAGAAATGCCAGGTACAGGCACACATCGCACTCACTAGCGCGGGTAACATAGCGATCGCCAGTGATTGCCAGGCTCGATTGCCGCTGACATTCGCGTAAGTCCAGATGAGCCAGATCGCAACGACCCACTCTAGCACGCTTGAAATATGAATCACCCAGGTTGGAATGGACAGAGCAGTCATAGGTTTGTCTTAAACATCCGATTCTAAAGTTTCAGTTCACTTCGTGTCCGTTAAATGCGAGACTCACTTCAAATACAAGAGCTATTTAGCAAGTCTCAAGCATCATCACTCAAGTATGAAACAAATGCGGGCGGTTTTGTGTGGCTATTATGGCAAGGGCAATGGCGGAGATGAAGCGTTGTTGGCATCGTTGTTGCAGCTTTTGCCCAGCCACGTCACCCCATTAGTGTTGTCGGGCAATCCTGCGCAGACCAAACAGGATTATGGGGTCGAGGCGTGCGATCGCATGTCAATTGGAGCGGTGTTGCAGGCACTGCGGCGATCGGATGCTTTTATCTGGGGCGGAGGCAGCTTGATGCAAGATGCCACGAGTGCCCTCAATCCGTTTTATTACGGGGGGTTGATGAAACTGGCACAGTGGTTTGGGCTAAAGACAATTGCCTGGGGACAGGGTATTGGTCCCTTGCACCGTCCGACGACTCGCTGGCTGGCTCGTCAAACCTTCTCAAAGTGTACGGCGGTGAGTGTACGCGATCGCGCCTCTGCTGCCCTCCTGTCACGGTGGAACATCCCCTTTACATTGGCTCCCGATCCAGTATGGGCACTGCAACCAGAGCCTGTACCGGGATTATGGAACTTTCCAGCTCCGCGTGTGGCAGTGTCATTGCGAACCCATCCGCAGTTAACTCCCACTCGGTTAGAGGCGTTAACCCGTGCCCTCGTGTCATTTCAAACAGCTACTCAAGCCTTTGTGCTGTTGATCCCATTTCAGCCTGCTCAGGACATGGCGATCGCCCAGCAGATTCACGCGCAGTTGCCCAATGTCAGCAAGATTCTCACCCTGAGTAACCCACAGCAGTTGATGGGCGTATTTAATGGCGTTGAGATGGCGATCGCCATGCGGCTTCATGCGTTGATCATGGCAGCGGCAGCAGGATGTCGATGCTTTGCCCTGAGCTATGACCCCAAAGTCACCCAGTTAATGGAGGAAATCCAATTACCGGGTTGGACACTAGACCAGATGCCAACTGACTCAACTCAGATCAGCCAGATCTGGTTAGAGCAATATGCCAATGGCGATCCATTATTGAACGAGCAAATTCACTCACTGGTAGACCGAGCATTAATGCATCAACAGGTATTAGCCACCGCTCTAACCCCGCGCTGATCCTCAGTTTTGTTCAAACTGTAGACTTGGGGGTGAGTCTCAGCTGGGGTCTGCGGTTGCAACTGTCAGAAGCTTTATCCCAAACTCAGGTTTAGTACCGGACTCAAGTTTAGGAGCTGACTCAGAGTGCTTTGCGGAATCTCCCCATGGCTTATCGGTGGCGGCTATTCCTTGAATTGGTATTAACGTCAAACGACTGAAGGTTGGCTAGACATCAATCTGCCCTTGGGGGCATCTGCGAAACACGCTTACCGGACTCACTTTAAAAACGTCAATTTTCACTGCAAAATATGTGGTGAAATCCGTTTTTTGTGTTACTAAATTAAGGCATCGATTGTTAAATAATTTTGTACTACGCTCAGTTATAGAGCATCATTCATTCCAAAACTTCCTGTTAATTGGGATGTGGATTTGCAAAATAGAAAGTGTAGTGATGTGTGCAATTGATCGACTGGCAGATCGATCTGTTTCAGAGATTTTTACCCTTTCGAGATAAAGCCATGAGTGAAGCGACCCCTTCTGAACATAATTCAGCAAAAACAGGCTCAACTGATTCAGCGTCGCCTGCGTGGTTTGCCGATTGGGCAGATTTTTCCGTTCCTCGCGCTTCAGAACCAGACCCCCAAGAGCAAGACACCGCCGTTAAGCCATCTGCCGATGTGCCGGATGCTACCCCATCCGAAGAGTGGAATGATTGGCAGACGGTGAACTTTCCTAATGCAATTAGTGCGGATGCGATCGATCGCCAGTCTCTGTATACCGACCTGCCCCCCAAGCCCGAACGCCCCAAGGCGGCAGTCCCCGCGATCGCCCTACCCAATTGGGGTCGTCCGAAGCCAGCACCCACGGTTGCTCAGGCTTCTCCATCTCAACCTGCTGTGACAGCATCTGCCAATCAACCTGCCCAGATACCTCCTTCCCAGGTGCCGCCCTCGAACGGGTTGCCTCCTCAAATACCCCCTTCGCAGGTGCCACCCTCGCAGGTATTGCCTTCTCAAATACCCCCTTCACAGGTGCCACCGCTGATTGAACCTCTCGCGCAACCCTCTACTGCTCAGCCAGGGGTCAACGTTGCCGATCTGATGAGCTTGATTCAAGAGTTAAATCAGTGCAACAGTGCTCTGATCGATCGCGTGTCCCAGTTAGAGGATGCGTTGGATCGGAGCGAAACAGCGTTGCAGGCTGAAATTGCGCGATCGCAAGAACAGGTCTTAGCGGATCCTCACGAGCTAGTTGTGACTCAAGAGCAGTTAGCGACCACTCAAGGGCAATTGGTCACTACTCAGGAAGAGTTAGCCACTGCTCAGGAGCAGTTAGCCACCGCCTATGAACAGGTAACTCAGCTTACCCATCAATTGGAGTTTACGACCCAAACCCAACAACGCCAGCAGATCCTAGTAGAAACGCTGACTACCCAATTAGAGAATAGCCAGGAGCGCGTGGCTCAACTAGAGCGCAACTGTGCCCTGTTGCAGCAGCAATACAACGAACAGACTCATGCCTTAACCCAGAGCGAAAATACCTGCCGGGACTTGTATGCGCGACTTCACCGTCAGCAGCGATATACCCTGCAATACAAAGCGGCGTTGGAGAAGTGCTTAGAAGTGCCACCCCCCAGCTATGAATCGGGGGCAGACGCTGGAGCCGCCGCCGTCTTCCAAGCAGGATATGAGGCTCAACGTCTGGCACCCCAATCTTTTCTGCCTAAGGCGCAACGGATTCAACCCTGGTCAGCTGACTCGGGATCGCTGACAGGAAAGTTAGAGGCTTTGGTGAACAGTCCCGTAGACATTCCACTAGCTGAACCAAACCTGTCTGATGACAACAACCCTCCGGTTATCGGAGCATCAGGCAGATCTCCTGAGGGGCAAAGTACGACGGATCAGTCCATTTTGCCCACAGACGATGCTGCTGATATGAGCGATGAAGCGATCGAGGCAGCTTTGTTGAATGCAGCAGTGCAGCCTTTGACCGACCTGTCACCCGAAGCCATTCAAGCAGGCTTAGACGAGTTGCAATCGGTGATCGATGACTTTTTGAGTGGCAAGTCAGACGCTCCAACGGATGCGGAACTGTCGCTCTGGCAAGATCTGGCGCGTTTGATTGAAGTGTCTACCGATGATGTAGTCAAAGCAAGTGCGGCTCAAAACTTTGAGAGCTTCACCACCCATGAGGCTGATTCCATCAAATCGGTGCTGGATGAATTGACTGACTCGTTGACCGATTCTGACTTAGCTCAGCAAAAGATTCCTCCGGCGGCAATTCCACCACAACAGCCTTCTGCATCTCCTGACTTGACGCAGCAGATTCCTCCAGCCGCGATCCCTGCGCAGCAACCCTCTACCCTGAAGTTGCCCATGAGTGCGATCGCTGCCAAAATTGCGGCTCATGCAAGCGCGTCTAAAGATCCGGCGATCTTGGCTGCTCAGTCGAGTACGCCTTCTCCCCTGGTATACCCGTTGCGACCGACTAAGAAGCTATCCTCGCTGGCGGCAGTGGATCTGCCAACTTTTCCAAGAAAGAATGAAAATTGAGGTTGGGTTGATGGTTGATGGTCAATAGTCAATAGTCAATAGTCAATAGTCAATAGTCAATAGTCAATAGTCAATAGTCAATAGCTAATGGTTGATGGTCAATAGTCAATGGTTAATGGTCAATAGTCAATAGTCAATAGTCAATAGCTAATGGTTGATGGTCAATGGGCATGGACAACTGACAATTGACGATGGACAACTAACCATTGACGATGGACAACTAACCATTGACGATGGACAACTAACCATTGAGTATGTTCTAGCTTGACGCACTGGTATAGAACCGCAGGGCAAAATTCCAGAACAGGCGTGAGACATAAAAGAGAGCGATCGCCAGTACAGCCGCACCGACCACCCAGGTTGCATCTCCTCGCTGGAGCAGGGTTTCAGCGGGAATGGTGGTGAGGAAGGCAACGGGGATCACAAAGGTAAAAAAGAAACGGTAGGCAGCGGGATACGCCACGATGGGAAAGCGTCCAGCTTCGATCAAACCTCGCAGCACCTCGGTGACGTTGTAGATTTTGACAAACCAGATGCTGGTGGCTCCTAACATAAACCACAGGCTATAGAGGCTCAATAGCCCCAAGCTGAGGGGCAAGATTCCCAGGAGATAAGCAGTTGGAGCCAACTGCAACCGTCCCCCCGCATAACCAATGAGAATCAGCCCAAAAGCCAGATCCGGTAAGCCCCAGGGTGAAACAGTTCGAGTGGATAGCCAAAATTGAGAACTGATCGGCTTCAGGAGCACGAAATCGAGGGTACCCTGCTGGACATGTTTGACAATTTGATTCAGGTTGGGAGCCAGAAAAATAGCTGAGAATCCTTGCAGGATGGTAAAAATGCCCAGCACGATTAACGCCTCTTCCCAACTCCAATTCTCAAAGGTGTAATCGCCTTGATAGAAGAGAAACAGCCCAAATAAGCTGCCTGCAAGGCTACAGATACTGCTCAGTGTGGCAATCAGAAAGTTGAGGCGGTATTCTAACTCCGCTGCGATCGCCGTTCCCCAAAATAACTGCAACACCCGAAAATAACGGCTCATGGAGTCATCGCTACCTTGATCACTTTGCGATCGCGCATGTCATAGAACACTTGCTCTAAGGCTTTGAGCGGTTGGTGATCGCTGATCAACTGCTCAAAGGGCAGGGCGCGACTTGCTAACAACGCTAACGCATCTCGCACGTAATGGGGGGTGCTATGAAACACGCCCTTCAGGGTCAACTCACTGTAGTGAAGTTGTTCCGTGCTGACGGTGATGGTGGTGTCACGGGGACATCCGCCAAACAGATTGACCGTGGCTCCCGGACGAGCACAGGCGATCGCCGTTTCCCAGACTGTTGGTGATCCCGTTGCCTCAATCACGACATCTGCACCCCAACCGTCGGTCAGGTCGCGCACTGTTTGAGGCAGATTCTCAACTTGGCGGTGATTGAAGGTGTGGGTCGCGCCAAACGCCTCTCCCACCTGGAGCCGTTGAGCATTACCACCAAACAGGAGAATGGCACTGGGCTTGCCGCTGAAGCCAGATGGCTGACCATAACCAATCGCCAACGCCCCCACCATCATCAGCCCAATCGCCCCATCCCCAATCACCACAACGCGATCGCCCGGTTTCACATTCGAGCGGGCTACGCCATGCAGCACACAGGCGAGGGGTTCTGTCATGGCAGCGATCGCATCCGGTAGACCCTCCGGGATTGGCAACAGGTTGTGCTGCACAATCGGAGCAGGAATCTTGAGAAACTCGGCAAAGGTACCATTGTTAAAGCTGAGATTGGTGCAGAGGGAGAATTCCTGCTTTTGGCAGAAGAAACAGGTCATACAGGGAGCTGAATTATTGGCAACGACGCGATCGCCCACTCGCCATCCGGTGACTCCCTCACCCAACGCCACAATTTGCCCCGCTGCCTCATGTCCAAACAGCGTTGGAGGTTTCAGCATCTTGGCATGTCCACCCCGTCGCCATACTTTGAGATCAGTGCCGCAGGTGGTTGCTGCCTTCACCCGAATCACAATCTCGCCCACGCCCGGAGTCGGTTCCTCTACCTGCTCTAACCGCAAATCTTCCTGTCCGTACAGTACTGCTGCCAGCACGCTCTACCATCCTGTGCTCATAATCTCCCCAATTTTACTTGGAATAGGGAGTGAGGAGTGGGGAGTGGGAAGTAGCAGATGAGAGGGCAAACAAGTTTATTTCTCTCTTCCTACCTTTTATCCTTCATCCTTCATCCCTCATCCTTCATCTCTCATCCTTCATCCCTCATCCTTATATCCCTCATCCTTCATCCTTCATTCTTATATCCCTCATCCTTCATCCCTCATCCCTCATCCTTCATCCCTCATCCTTCATCCCTCATCCTTCACTCTTCATTCTTCACTCTTCGCCTGTCCTGTAGCAAAGACGCAAAGTGTTGCGAGAAAAAAGGCGATCGCTGCTAACAATGCCGCCTGTGCCACATTTAACTGCTGCAACGGATTAAAGAAAACACCAAAGAGGGAAGTCGCAGCGGCTCCGCCACCTAAATACATGCCCGTGATTAGCCCCGCTCTCGAAGGTGGCACCAGCGACAACACCAGCGGAAAAACTCCATTCGTCACCAAACTCAGGGCTACAACTAAACCCACAATGCATACTGCTAATATCAGTTGCGCTGAGGAAAAAACCATCAATTGCAGGAAAACGATCGCCAAAATCAGGCTCAAGAAGACGAGGTGACGATTGCCTACCTGACTCGCTACCAATCCAGCAGGGATGGCTAACACCGCTAACCCCACCGCCACCCAAAACATGACGGCTCCAACATCGGCGTCGGGTAACCGGGATTGAAATACTTTGACAAAAGTATCCATGACAAAATGGGTGCCCCAGCCAATTGAAGCACCTAACCCCGCCGCCAAAACCACAGCAGAAACCGCTAAGCGAGGGGCTTCGCGAACACTAGCGACCGTAGGCACGCGAGGGGGATCAACCGCTCGGAGTACTGTTGTTGCCCCCAACAAGACAATGGAACCGATCGTAAAGGTGGTAACTGGACCCAGACTGAGAATGGATTGGTTGGCGATCGGGCGAGCAGTTCCAATTAACCCAGAGGTCAGCATGAGCAGACTGTTCGCAATGGGCAACTGCGGAACACTGGAGTAGTTTCGCAACAGCGACAGAACCGGGCTGTGAAAAATTGTCATTGCCACTGACCAAGTGACCAACACCCCAACCACACCTAACCGGGTTATGGATGCGAGATTGCCAAACAGCCCAATCAACGGAATCACGATAAACAAGGTGGCAGCAGCAATCACTCCAACAGCGATCGCCGGAAAACGAGAGCCGATCCATCTCAGGGATCGGTCGGAGATGCCCCCCATAATCGGCTCAATCACTACCGCCAGACCATTCTCAATGGCTACGAGGGCGATCGCAGCTTCAATAGGCAACCCAAACTGCGCCAGCAACTGGGGTAGGTATGCTCCGTAGACAACCCACATCAGGGCGATCGCCCCCTGCACTGCCGTCAAACCCAACACCTGTTTCCACAAAATTAGGGGTCGAGGCGGAGAAGGGGTCATAGGCGTATTACCTGACGAGGGGTAGTCATCTGCTGTCAATCGTCAATGGTCAGTGGTTCATTGTCAATTAAGCATGAACCATTGACCATTGACCCATCCTATCTAGACCCTAGTACAGCAAAAAATAAGTTTTGAAAGGGGTGAAGGGGTTCCACCCCTTCTTGGGGCGAAGCCCTCAAATCCCCTACATTGCAGAACTTTGTGTTCGCAACACTAGTATTCAGGAACCGACGGATCGACTTCACGACTCCAGGCAAGAATACCACCCACAACATTGCTGCCCTCGACACCTGCCTCTTTTAAAGCAGCCAGAGCTTTAGCAGAGCGAACACCCGACTTACAGTGAACAATCAACCGATGTCCATTGACCAGTTCTTTGACCTTGGTCACTCCGTCCCCATTCTCGATTTCAGAAAGGGGAATCAAGACTGCCCCCGGAATCTTAGCAATCTCATATTCGTGAGGATTGCGAACATCCAACAGAACAAAGTCATCAGCACCGCTGTCGAGCAGTTGCTTCAGATCCTTCACCGAAATTTCTGCCATACCTGCCTTTTGTTGTTCTTCTTGTGCTTTAGCTTGAGGGATGCCACAGAACTCTTCATAGTCAATCAGCTTGTCAATCACAGGACGAACTGGATTGGGACGCAGCTTGAGTTCCCTGAAGGTCATATTCAGGGAGTTATAGAGCAACAGGCGACCACTCAGAGTAGTCCCTTGACGGAGGATGATTTTGACGGTTTCAGTCGCTTGAACTACACCAATCAGCCCCGGCAGAATCCCTAACACACCGCCCTCAGCGCAGGAGGGCACCAGTCCAGGTGGTGGGGGTTCGGGATACAGGTCACGGTAGTTGGGTCCACCCTCGTAGTTAAACACGGTCGCCTGCCCTTCAAACCGAAAGATGGAACCGTAGACATTGGGCTTGTCCAGCAGCACACAAGCATCGTTCACCAGATAACGGGTAGGGAAGTTATCGGTGCCATCCACTACAACGTCGTAGGGTCTGACAATATCTAGCGCATTCTCAGAGCTAAGCCGCGTTTCATACAGATCAACCTGACAATTGGGGTTGATTTCTAGAATCCGATCTTTCGCGGAGTGAATTTTGGGTTTGCCGACCCAGGAGGTGCCGTGAATCACCTGACGCTGGAGGTTGGAACTATCCACTACGTCAAAGTCAACAATACCAATCCGCCCGATGCCTGCGGCGGCTAAATACAGCAACAACGGTGAGCCTAACCCGCCCGTACCAATACAAAGGACACTCGCCGCTTTGAGGCGTTTTTGCCCTTCTAGCCCGACCTCCGGCAAAATGAGGTGACGGGAATAACGTTCATATTCTTCTCGACTGAGCTGGATTTCATCCAGATTGGGATCTAGCATGGCAATTTTCAAAGGTAATTGAGTCAGGATGCGTAACATCAATCAGCTCTAGAAGAACTGCCCTAGAGGTGAGGGGGTAGGGCTAGTGGCTGTTGAGAATCGTTTCAGGTTGAAACTGGTGAGATGGGTCTAACCTCCAGGATAGTAAATTTTGGGCACAGCCCTGACGCACAGAAACAATCAGATACGAGTAATCTGACCACGCCAACACCCGATCGCACTCCGACGGCACAGCCGGATGATCGATGTGGGAGTGATAGATACCAATAATTGTGAGGTGGCGATCGCGGGCATAGCGTTGACCCACCAACATCTCTTTGGGATCAATCCAATAGCGGCGAGATTTGCTCAACGGTAAGTCATCATGAACAGACCCAGACAACTCACGAGCAACCTCATCGCTCCAGGCGTTTTGGGTTTGCCACACCTCAACGATTGCACGCATATCCGGCTCATCCGGAACCCCTCGCCCCAACAACAAACCACAGCACTCGTCAGGATAAGTGCCTTCAGCGTGCGCTTGAATTTGCTGTAAGTGGTCAGGGGTAAGCCGCAGCGTCACAGACGATCGAGAATGTTAAACCAGCCTTTTATCTTACCGTTACCAAGACGATTAGGAAAGAAGGACAGGTAGGAAATGAGAGGGTAGAGGGTTGGAGGAATAGCGGAGTAGAGTGCGCGATCGCCTCGACCAGATTTCTGAAATCTGAGAAATACGGGAGCGAGACGCTCCCACTGACCCCAAATCAATGTGAATTCGGGATCAGGATTTCGGCGGTTTTAACCACCGCTATCGGAGCAAAACCAACCTGCGTCGGTTCGTCAAATCCTGCCTTTTCCGGAGTCCGCGTCGGTGGACTTCGCTCTAGTAGCTGCGAATTCATTCGCCGAGCTCTTAGACCGAATTGCCCCTAAATTATGGGCACCCTGGATTCTTCTCTACCCCCATTCCCTTCCAGACGCGATAAATCGCGCCTCTTCCTATTCCTCACTCCCTTCCAGACGCGATAAATCGCGCCTCTTCCTACTCCCCATCCCCTTCCAGACGCGATAAATCGTGCCTCTTCCTACTCCCCATCCCCTTCCAGACGCGATAAATCGCGCCTCTTCCTACTCCTCATTCACACAGCTGTTCCAAAGTTCTGAGTCCAATAACGCCCGTAATTCACATTCCCTGTATCATTCGTCAACTCGTAATAGCCCACCCCAATTTCCCGGAAGTTGGCATTCAAAATGTTGGCTCGATGTCCAGGGCTATTCATCCAGGCATCCACGACCGCCTCAGGAGTCTGCTGCCCTGCGGCGATATTTTCAGCCGCTCGTGACCAGCGATACCCCGCTCTGGTCATCCGATCCCAGGGTTGAGAGCCATCGGCTCCGGTGTGAGAAAAGAAGTCCTGAACTGCCATGTTTTGGCTGTGGGTTTGGGCAGCGGTATTGAGCTTACTGTTAAGGGTCAACGGTTGTAGCCCAAATTGTTGACGAAAGGCATTGGTCAAACTAACCACTCGCTCCACAAACGTGGGGGAGGTTGAGTTAAGGGTGTCGGTGGTCTGGCTAGCTGTAGAACCCATTAACGGTTGAGCGATCGCACTCAGGCGGTAGCCCGTTTCTCCGGTTGACCGGGTAGAAACCCGTAAAAAGAAAGTACCAGCCTCTAAGTTTGGTAGATGCAGGGAAGCAGTTGCCCCAGAGGAACGCGATCGCCTAAGGATTTCGGTGCGCTCAATTTGACCATTACCGTTACGATCCTGGGCTAGCTCAATTGCGACAGGGTTGCTCGCCCGTTTTAAGTTCACGGTGAGCTGATTGGCACCAGTCAGCACAAATCGATAAAAATCGTTTTGATCTTGACCCCCAATAGCCTCACTCACTGTAGTTCCTAATCGCAAGGTGCTCGCTTGTCTTGATGTATTACCAACTCGATCTCTCATTGCTTCTACTCCATGCATTTAATATCGACCTGTTCAGTCTTCAGTAAGCAATGAAGTCAAAAAGCAATCAACCTGATATCTACAGAACTCTATTGTTAGGTGCGAAGTTTTCTACGAGTTTTTAACGATTTCAATTCAGAATTCGAAAATAAATTGCCCAGAGTGCCGTTGATGTGTTAAGGATTTCTGTCAACTCACAAGTGTTTCTTTTTCTAATACAAACCCCATCTATAGCAGTCCTATCTGATTTGTGAAAAAGGTGATTTGTGAAAGTGCCTGCCCAATGGGCGGGCACTTTCACAAATCATTTAGGGTTGCTATATAGCTGCCCTAAATCAGTTATTAGATGAGTGGGTTCGAGAGCCGCATCTCTGAGGGATACGCCTCCCACAACCCATTTAAGATTGCTATATAGCCGTTCTAAATGAATCACAAGATAAGCGGTTTGGGATGATTATAATTCCCCATAACATAAATCCTGTGGAGATTACGGATGCAGAACGACCTTACTTTTGGGTTCATTTTCTGCACTTCAGCAGGCAAAATAAGTAGTTTCTACAAGGTCGATAATCCGTAGCTTTGACGAATAGTAGAGTCTGTATATATCCAGATTATTTTCTGTAGAATTACTTAGGTTAAAATGTGGTCATAGGTGCAAGTTTGTCATACTTTTAAAGAAGGCTTTTATCTTTTGTTCAAGCTTCACTGACTTCAGGGTGGCATTTTGCTACGATGCTGAGCAAATCCTTCTCAGGGGATAATGATTCGGTAATGACTAACAAATCCACCTACGAAACCAAGCGACTGAGAGCATTGCGGAGATATCGCATTCTGGATACTCTGCCAGAAGCTGCTTTCGATGATTTGACCACCCTGGCGGCTCACATCTGTGGTACCCCCATCGCTTTAATTAGCCTGGTTGATATCCATCGGATTTGGTTCAAGTCAAAGGTGGGATGGGATGGGGTGGAAACCCCTCGCAAAAATGGCTTTTCCGACTATGCCATTCAAAAGCCTCATGAAATTTTAGTTGTCCCCGATGCCTCTGAGGACGATCGCTTTGTCGCTAACGCACTGGTGGTGGCGAACCCCTATGTGCGGTTCTATGCAGGAACTCCGCTGATCACCCCTGATGGATATGCAATCGGCACCCTTTGCACCCTTGATCGAATTCCACGTAAGCTTTTGCCAGGTCAGATCGAAGCCCTCCAGGTGTTGGGGCGACAGGTCATTACCCAACTAGAACTCCGTGCTAACGTCAATCGGTTAGAACGCACGATTACTCGACAGAAGCGGGTTGAAAAAGCTCTGAATCAAAGTAATCGACGATTTCGGCAACTGGTTGAGGAATTACAGCAGACCCAGACTCAACTGATTCAAACCGAGAAAATGTCCAGCCTGGGGCAAATGGTGGCGGGTGTTGCTCACGAGATTAACAATCCGGTGAGTTTTGTCTATGGCAATATCACCTACGTCAGTCGCTACATGCAGGACTTGTTTGACCTGCTCAAGCTTTATCAGAAGCACTATCCCTATCCCCACGATGAGATCTATGACTGCGCCGAATCGATTGATCTCAACTTCTTGTCTGAAGACTTACCTAAAATCCTGTCTTCGATGAAAGTGGGTGCCGATCGCATTCGGCAGATTGTGCTGTCGTTGCGCAATTTCTCTCGCTTAGATGAAGCTGAAAAGAAACCCGTTGACATTCATCAGGGAATCGATAACACCTTGCTGATTTTGCAGCATCGTCTTAAAGCAACGAATGACGGATTTGGGATTGAGGTCATCAAGTCCTATGGCAATGTGCCCCCTGTTGAGTGCTATGCCGGGCAACTCAATCAGGTCTTTATGAATATCTTGAGCAATGCGATCGATGCTCTGGAGCAGGCTAATACCGCCGCGATCGAAGAGGATGAGCCAACAAAACCGGGCCGCATCTGCATTCGCACAGAGGTGCTCAATCGCCGCTTTGAAAATAAAACCTGTGCCTCAGCGTTGATTCACATCACAGATAATGGTCCTGGCATTCCGGCTGAGGTAAAGGAACGCATTTTTGACCCATTTTTTACGACAAAACCTGTTGGCAAAGGAACAGGTCTGGGGCTTTCAATCAGCTACCAAATCGTTGTAGAACGGCACGGTGGCTCTTTGAAATGTGTCTCAGAACCTCAGAAAGGCACAGAGTTTTGGATTGAGATTCCCATTCATCCGACTTGCGATGCTGATGACTCCCTTGAAACAGCAGCCAGATCGGATCTGGCACCATCTTCTATGGTTTCGTTGGATGAGCAATCTCCACGGGATGTTTTGCCATCTCCTGATATCTACCAAAAGCAACCCCAAATTATCTCCTCGTCTAAGATCGCGGGATAGCTGCCAGGATTCGGATTACAACGCAACAAAGCGATCGCTCGCCTCCATCAAAGCATTGCCAATACCGGGTTCTGTCATGGAGTGCCCCGCATCAGGCACAACAATAAACTCTGCTTCTGGCCAGACTTTGTGTAGCTCCCAGGCAGAGATCATGGGGCAAACCACATCGTAGCGTCCCTGCACGATCACAGCGGGGATGTGACGAATGCGATCGACATTCTTCAACAGTTGATCTTCAGGTTCCATAAAACCACGGTTGACAAAATAGTGGCATTCGATTCGGGCAAATGCCTCAGCAAAGTGCTGCTCACCAAACTTTTGCTGCAAGTTGACGTCTGGGATCAGTTTGCTGGTGCTGGCTTCCCAAATTGACCAGGCACGAGCAGCGATCGCCCGTGTCTCTGCGTCTGCACTTGTGAGGCGTTTGTAGTAGGCTCCTATCAAATCGTGCCGTTCTTCCGGCGGAATCAGTTCCAGATATGGTTCCCAGGCATCAGGGAAGAGGTTGCTGGCTCCCTCTTGATAAAACCAGAGCAATTCCTTTTGCCGCAGCATAAAAATACCCCGCAAAATCAGACCTTTGCACCGCTCCGGGTAGGTCTGACTGTAGGCAAGGGCGAGGGTGCTGCCCCAACTGCCACCAAAGACGACCCATTGAGAAATGCCCAGGTGAGTCCGAATCGTCTCAATATCGTGCACCAGATTCCAGGTGGTGTTTTCTCGTAACTCGGCATGGGGCTTACTACGTCCACAGCCTCGCTGGTCGAAGATGACGATCCGCCAGCGTTGGGGATCAAAGAAACGGCGAAATAGGGGGTCGCTGCCGCCGCCGGGTCCTCCATGCAAAAACACGATGGGTTTACCATCTGGATTGCCCGACTGCTCCACATAAAGGGTATGCAGGTCAGACACGGGCAACATCTCAACGGAGTAAGGCTCGATGGGAGGATAAAGGTTCAGCATGAAGTGTCAAACAAACGGCGCAGATCAATCGTAGCGGCTTACCCCTATTCCGTTAACAATGCTCTGGTTGAAGACTGACCCAGTTGCTTGAGTTGTCGTGCCAGTTGGATATTAGCCATTGCGATCGCCAACCACTGTCCCAGAATGGCTGTCCCAATGAGGGACATGGAGAACCCTTCAGACAGACTGAGGACTGACCAGGGAACAGGCGTAAAGAGCAACAGGAATTGTGCCAGGACAGGTAAATCAAAGCTGAATCCCAAAATCCCTATGAAAGGAGCAAGCATGGCTGTTCCTACAAGGGCAACGACTCCAAAGGGTCGATTAGATGGTTTAAAGAGCAAGGCAATTTGGAGCAAGGTTGCATACAAAATGATCAGGTTGCCAGTGATGATGGCCCCTGCAAAGGCATAGCTAAATGCTCGCCAGCTATTCAACCCCAACCCCATTACAAACAGCAACGCGATACCAAAAATCAGCAAATTCAGGGCGATCGCCACAATAGCTGGACTGCGTTCACCCAACACCAGATCCCACAGGAGGGCGCGATCGGGCAACCGTTTGCGTAACCATGACCTCTGTCGTTGAGGAGACTCTACCTCAGAGGCGATCGCCTCTCGCTCAAAATGGCGATATCGTGCCCAATCCACGAGATTCTGGCGAGAAATAGAGAGCAGCGCAATCAGGCATAAAAACACGGCAACATTGAGAACAGCAATGGCTCCGATGGTTGAAAAAAGCTGGTTAACCTGCTCTTTGCTACTGAGGAAGAGAGCAAAACCAATAATCAGAATCTCGACGTAGAGGGTTAAGCCATAGCTTTGCTTTTTGCTGATGATGGTTGCTCCAGGCTGATGAAAACAGCGATGGAGTGCCTGCCAGATCCAGTAACTACAAATCGCCAGATTCATCAGTAGAAATGCATGGGGAATGAATGAGTTGTAAGTTGAAGCGTCTGTCACCGCATCATCCCCTAAGAAGAAGTGCACGTAGGGAGCCCAGGTGATGTACCCATTCCACAGCATGTAGAGTGGCACGAGGAAGAGTGCTGTAAACCCACTGATGATCAGGGCATAGATAGTGCCTAAATGCTCACCAACGACACGCCCTGGAAGCTTACTCAAAAACGCATTGAGCAATGCTGCACTGTAGCCAAGGAAAGCTCCCCCCGCTAGCACAACATAAAAACTCAGCACTATCCAGAGCGGCAGGTTGACGGCAGTGGCAACAACGATATGGAAAGGCACAGCGGCTACTACTGCAACATAGAGCAAGCTGGGAACCCCTAACAATTTGCCTGACAAAATTGTCCAGGCGGATTGAGGGCTGAGGCGGATAAAGTTTAAAGTCCCCCGATGCTCCTCCTGGTAGAGGTCTGCGGTTAACAGAAATACCCCTGACACAATCAACCCATACATCAAGAGCCAGTGCAGAACCTGGATCATGTCTGCCCACCACGCTGCCCAATCCACTAAAAAATTGCCATTTGCGTCTTTGGGGCATCTGGAGTCGCTGACGCAATAGCTTGAAAAGCCGTGCTCGGCAGGCAACTGGTTGTAGAAAAAGATAATGATACCAAGCTGAACGAGAACAGAAATGGCGATCGCCATCAACACATTCCTGGCTTTAAAGCGACTCTTCAGTTCTCTAGACAGTTGTGGATTCCAATCGCTGGCGTGGTTGATCCAATTGGATAGCATGGGAGGTTCTCCAGAACAGGATGAAGGATAAACGATAAAGGATGAAAACAGCGAATCAGGATGAACCGTATAAGATCTTTTAGCCTTTATCCTTCATCCTTTATCTTTGTTAGTTTTATGACGTTTGTTTGTGACCTAACTTTAAGAAAATGCTCTCTAAGTCTTCCTGAGTGCAGTGAAATTCGGTGAGGGGAATGCCTGCATAAATGAGCGATCGCATCAGGTCTGCGATAGTTTCGGGGGTGCCTGAGAAATGCACTTTGAGGCTGGAGGTCGCTGGAATAACCTCAATGTCATCAATGTAAGAGCACTGTTGTAGTTCGGCTTGCAAGGCATCCAGACTTCCCAGGGTAGACATGACAATTTGTTGACGGCTGAAACGGCGATAAAGCTCTTGCAGCGAGGTATTCTCGACCAGATAGCCCAGTTCCATAATGCCAACGGAGGTACAGAGTTCTGCCAGATCGCTTAACACATGGGACGAGATGAGAATTGTCATGCCCACTTCTCGTAAGGTTTTGATGATGTCGCGGAACTGCATTCGGGCGATCGGGTCTAGCCCTGACACGGGTTCATCCAGCAACAACACAACGGGTTCGTGAATGATGGTGCGGGCAAGGCTAAGACGTTGTTTCATGCCACGCGATAAAGTGGCGATCGCATCATTGCGCTTGTGGCTCAGTTGCACCATTTCCAGCACCTCGTGGAGTCGCCGCGTTCGGTGCACACCTTCTAAACGGTAGAGCCGCGCAAAATAATCAAGATAATCCCAGATTGTGAGGTCTTCGTAGAGAGGAAAATCATCGGGCAAAAAGCCCAGATAGCCTTTGACATGAGTGTTCGCTCTGTCTCGAAAGACCTGTTCACCATTGATGTAGATTTCCCCCATGGTGGGTTGCTCAGCCATCGCCAGCATCCGAATCAGAGTGGTTTTGCCTGCTCCATTGGGTCCAATTAACCCAAAGACCTCCCCCGATTGAACGTGTAAGTCCACATCATTCACGGCAATGTGACGGTCAAATTGTTTGGTTAGCCCACGAGTTGCGATCGCCAGTTCTTGTGACATAGGGTTTCTGAGGCTGAAAGCCTCACACCTGAACTTCTATCAGATAGCCTAGCCGTTACCTACTAGCGATGTCATTGGATTTTCAGATAAAGAGGGGATCATGATATGCAAAGATAATGAGAGCATTCTTTTCAGGAATGTTGCATTACTTAACGGTCCAGTTGCTAGAGAGAACCCCAAAACGCTATGAAAGTTGGCGATCGCGTTCGTGTTAAAGAATCGATTACCATTTATCATCATCCCGAACACCGCAATGAGCCGTTTGATATCAAAGGTCAAGAGGGAGAAGTTATTGCGATTGTGAGTGAATGGCAAGGAAAGCCTATCAGCGCAAATTTACCAGTCCAGGTTAAATTTACGCCTAAGTTTAGAGCGCACCTCCGGGAGAATGAATTGGAAGTGTTAGAGAGCTAAGCACCCCGTCCATTTGAGGTGTTGTTCAAGGTAGCATTCGACTGAGCTTACGCCAAAGTCTACGGTTTCACCGCCAAACTCCTGATTCCGAACTCAGGCTCAATCGGTCACTGCTTGGTTTTTGTCCGCCAAAACCAACTCATCAAGTTGATTTCTTGCCGCATCTTTTGCAGGTCGCGGCGATTTTCTTCTGCTACCGCATAATACCACTGGCAATATTCCTCAAGGGCTTGCCGATAACGCACCTCCTCATAAAACTCATAGGAGGTTTTGTGGATTTCGAGTACCTCTATGGTGGGCTGAGGGACAGGAACGATTTCTCTGACAAAAAAATTCGACACGGCGATCGCCTTTGGGGGTGATGGGAGTCCTTTACTCAGAGTAGCGCAGGAGAAAAGAGGTCTTCATGGGCGTTGCTGATCTTGGCATGAATGAGTCACGAGCAGGATGCTCGCACTGGTCTAAACGATTCACCTGCAAGGAGTGTGAGCGTCTCGCTCACGTCTGTGTCAAAATAATCATCCCTCTATTCAGCAACGCCTCGGCTCCTAATGAGGCTTTATCTGATTCGCTCATCCTTCATCTCTCGCCTTTCCCTCACTCTCTGCTTGCTTTCGCGCCATCAACAGATACACCATCATTTCGCCTTTGCCTTTGACGTAAATGTCCCCTCTGGGTTGAAATTCATAGCGATGTTTGAGCCGCTCATATATCGCTGAGGTGACCTGGATGCGTCCGGGTAGCCCCTGTGATTCCATTCGGCTCGCGACATTGACCGTATCGCCCCAGAGATCATAGATAAACTTCTTCACCCCAATGACCCCCGCCACAACGGGACCTGTGTTAATGCCAACGCGGATGTTAAACGGGCGGGATCGGGTGCTGTTGAACTCTGCGATCGCCTCCAACATATCCAGTGCCATCTCAGCGATCGCCTCAACGTGATCTTCACGCTCGATCGGTAAGCCACCCACCACCATATAAGAATCGCCAATGGTTTTAATCTTTTCTAAACCGTGATGTTCTGCGAGGCGATCAAACTTTGAGAAAATCTGGTTCAGCAGCGTCACCATCTCTTGGGGTGGAACATTGCTCGATAGCTCTGTAAAGCCGACAATATCGGCGAATAACACCGTTGCCTCAGCAAAACTCTCGGCGATCGTCCGATGTTCCTGCTTCAACTGACGCGCCACTGCCTCTGGCAAAATGTTGAGCAGCAACCGTTCCGATTTTTTCTGCTCCTCTTCTAGTTCCTGTCGAGCATGAAATTCTGCTTGTTGCAACTGCTCATATAAAAAGATGGACAGATTGCAAATGCAACAAAACCAGAAGAGATAGAGCCACAGCGATGAATCCCACACTCCCGGTTTTTCTTCGGGCAAACCCAAAATGGTGTTGACGGTGAAGTAGTAGAGCAAAACTCCTATCTGGGACACCATATGTAGTTGCCAGCGCACAGGCATCAGGGTGGCTTGCGCTAGAAATACAAGCGTCCAGGCAAACACTCCCGGGAAAGCAACGCCTCGTAAGGTTGCCCATACTTGCTCAATCAAGGTAATCGACCACGAGCACGCTAAGAAAACCCATTCTGGGGATCGCTGCCCCACCGGGAGCCGCAGCAGCACGAGGGAGATCAATAAGCCAACTTCCGTCGCACCCGCCATCAATAGCCAGGTGGGGTGGCGAGGGCTAACCCCAAGACTGATGAGGATCAGTTCTAGCGTGATGAAGGTGAGATAGGCAATTAGTGCCAGATGAATAGATAGCCGCAATCGCCGCCGCAAAAACCTCTTGCGCCACACCTTGTAACGTGCCGAAACAGGAGACTGCTCCTCCTGATGAGGCATCTCTAAAACCTTTGATGCATAAGCAGTTAGGCTTTTAATGAACACTCTTCGCCACACAATGAAGGGCAACTTGCAATGCAATCAACAGGTGGTTATCAGATCATTGCAACAACACAATTCTGTTATCTATAACTCTAAGGGTTAGAGCTTCCGTATGAATAGATTTTGTTGATAGATTGACTTTTAGCAGGTGAAACAGAGCAATGTGGCAACACCCCGACTATTTGGTACACCGCCACTGGATGGAGCGGGCGATCGCCCTGGCAGAGACAGCGGGTCAGGCGGGTGAGGTGCCCGTTGGAGCCGTCATCGTTGGAGCCACGGGGGAATTAATTGCTGAAGGCGAAAATCGCCGAGAACGGGATCATGATCCCACGGCACATGCTGAGATTCTGGCACTCCGAGCAGCGGGGCGATCGCTACAAAGCTGGCACTTAAACGACTGTACACTTTACGTGACTTTAGAACCCTGTCCTATGTGTGCCGGGGCGATCATTCAAGCCCGCTTAGGGACTCTGGTCTATGGGGTAGACGATCCCAAAAGTGGTGCAGTTCGGACGGTGCTCAACCTGCCAGATAGTGCCTGTTCTAACCATCGCTTGCCAGTCTGGGGAGGCATTTTAGAGGCACCCTGTCGGCAGCAATTGCAAGCCTGGTTTGCCCAACGCCGTCGTAAAGGGATGGATGGCATTGGCACTCCAAATGAGTAGACTTGACAATTCCTACGCGCTGATATGGTAGATCATTAATATTCGTCACCGCTGAAAATTTCTCCCTTTAGTTATGCCGGGACAGACATGGAACTGTCCCAGCGACGGAAGGTATCACCTGTGAAACAATTTATGGTGTATTTAGTCAAGGCTTAAAACGCTTTGAAGGGTTCGTAGCTGGTTTTTTAGTCGATAACTATGGTTTCGTTTAACTATCTCAAACATTCCGCTGAAACCCTGGTGCCGATATCCCGGCAGGTTGACCCAATTGACTCGCGTTTTTCTCCCTGGTTAACTCCGTTAGCCTATCCCTTAGTCGGTGGATTAGTCCTCCCAAATTTCTTTAAGCAGATTAAAGTCTCTGGGCAAGAGAATCTACCAACTGATGGACCCGTGATTCTAGCTCCAACCCATCGCTCTCGTTGGGATGCGCTAATTCTAGGGTGGGTTGCAGGACGGGGAGTCACTGGGCGCGATTTGCGGTTTATGGTATCTTCTAGCGAAGTCCAAGGGATTCAAGGATGGTTTATTCGCCGTTTAGGTGGGTTTCCGGTCAATCCCAAACAACCTGCGATCGCCAGTCTGCGGCATGGTGTCGAGATTTTGCAAAACCGCCAGATGATGGTGATTTTCCCGGAAGGCGGCATTTTCCGAGATACTGAAGTGCATCCGCTCAAACCTGGATTAGCTCGACTTGCCTTGCAAGCTGAGACAAGCCAACCTGGATTAGGCGTTCAAATCGTTCCAATCAGCTTGCGTTACAGCGATCCCTACGTAGCGTGGCGTAGCACAATATCCATTCAAATTGGTGCCCCCCTACAAGCCGCACACTACAACCAGGGCATCGCGAAGCAAAACGCCCAACACCTGACTCAGGACTTAGAAACCGCGTTGAAGCAACTAGCTATCACCAATGATTTGCCCATGACGTGAATCATGGGGAGTGGAGAAGAGAGCATTTGTCATCCGTCAGATGAGGAATCGCCGATAACAATAGACCACTAACCCCGTTGTCCCTGGATGCAACTCATAACGGACAAAGTGGATTAGCATTAGAAATGCTACTTCCAGTTTGAAAAATATGTCCCAGGAGTTGTTGCGATCGCTGGTTTGGATGGATTATCGTCTGGCACTTCTATTTTTGGTAGTCGTGCCGTTGGTGCTGTCGGTGTGGGTTCTGGTCCGGCAGTTAGAGGCGATGCAGCGGCTTCTTGTGATTTATTGGCGGGTGTCGAGCCTGTTGGCGATTACAGTCTATTTGCTCATTGCCAGCATTCCCGTCGGGTTCATTACTGGCTTAATGGCACGAATTCTGATTCCCATTGGTCTGTGGTTTTGGGTTGACCTCAACGAAGAGATTGAAGACCAGCCCAAAAGCCTCCTAAAACTGGTTTTAACCTCCTGGCGTTGGGCAGCAAGTCTCTATTGCGCCCTGGGGGCGATCGCCATGTTGCCCATTTTGCAATGTGCGCTGTCTACCACCGCGTTGAACCAACCTTTCTGTCAGGTGTGGCAGGAACCACCATTTCTCTTTAGAGAGTTTTTTCACCGTAACTTGACCCCCCCATTCCTGGGCTTCTTTGGCATCGTAGCCCTGGTTATTTATGTCCTCTATCTGGGTTACTTTGTTTTTGTTCGGCTAGCTAAACAAGGTCGCATCGCCATCGAACAATGAGCCAATTGGGTTACAGACTAGAGCAGTACACCATCAAACGCCCGCAAGAGGTGCTGTTGGTCACTGTTGAAATCGACGGAGAGCTAGACCAAATTCTGATTTTTAAGGGCTTCTCCAGTTCCTTAATTCGCCCAACGGCTTACGATCCGGACGTGCCGATGCTCTCTGATGATGCACACATTGTGGCGATCGATCGCCTGCAAGCTCCGTATCTACCAGATAATCCACACTACCTTCAGCAGGGGTTAACGGTGGAGGCGATCCACGAATTACTTGAAGTGGTGGGCGTGTGAAAGGGAAAGGATGAGGGATGAAGGATGAAGGATAAAGGATGAAGGATGAAGGATGAAGGATGAGGGATGAAGGATGAGGGATAAAGGATGAAGGATGAAGGATGAAGGATGAGGGATGAGGGATGAGTAGGAGGCACAAGAACTGGAGTGCAGACAAAACCGACCTGTGTCGGTGCTGCAACGCTGCTTAACACCAAAGTTAATTTTTATTGAGTAGGGGTTGAACTTTAAGGCTTTTTCCTGATCCGGTGAGTCTCATCTGTCTGATGAAGTATGTAGACTTGCGGAGCGAAGATGCTATGCTCCACTGTGAGTGTGATGTGTGGAGTGAATTTTAAGCATGGTTTTATCCTCTGTATCCCTGGATGATGTCTTGTCACCCAAACCCTCGATCCCTACAACTGATGAACGAGTGAGTGCGATTATCGCGGAAGTAACCCAGGCGATCGCCCTTCCCTCTAGCAAGTTGTTTGGCACGGATGGCATTCGTGGGCGAGTTGGAGACTTGCTGACAGCACCCCTGACACGACGAATCGGGTTTTGGGCTGGGCAAGTGTTGCAACAATCGGTTGTCTCATCTGGACCCGTTATTGTTGGACAAGACTCCCGCAACTCCAGTGATATGTTGGCAGCGGCGTTGTCAGATGGGTTGACAGCGGCAGGGGTTGAAGTCTGGAATTTGGGGTTGTGCCCAACGCCGGCCGTCGCTTATCTCACCAGTATCAGTGAGGCGATCGGTGGGGTCATGATCTCCGCCAGTCATAATCCTCCTGAGGACAACGGCATCAAGTTCTTTGGAACGACTGGTACAAAGCTGTCGAGCAAGCTCCAGGCTCAAATCGAAGCAGCCGTGCGAGGAGAAGGCACCTGGGAGCCGAGCCTGACACCTGTTCACCTAGGGCAACACTGCGATCGCCCCGAACTTGTCTCCACCTACGCTGAATCACTTCAGGCATCCTTGCCTCACGTTAGTCTGCACGGTTTGCGGATCGTGCTGGATTTAGCCTGGGGCGCAGCAGCCCACCTAGCTCCTCAAGTGTTTAAGGCGTTGGGGGCAGAGGTGATTGCACTGCACAACCGCCCTGATGGCGATCGCATCAATGTTAAGTGTGGTTCAACCCATCTGGAACCCTTAAAAGCGGCTGTTTTGGAACACAAAGCTGACATGGGTTTTGCCTTTGATGGCGATGCCGATCGCGTCCTCGCAGTCGATGGTACGGGGCGCGTTGTGGATGGAGATTACATCCTTTACTTCTGGGGTCAGGCATTGCAACGCGCTAATCTGCTGCCCCACAACACGATCATTGCCACGGTCATGTCCAACCTTGGCTTTGAGCGAGCCTGGGAGCAGCAGGGCGGTACTTTGGTTCGCACTGCCGTTGGAGATCAGTACGTCCACGCTGAAATGGTGCAGCGAGGTTGTGTGCTCGGCGGTGAGCAATCTGGACACATCCTCTGTCGCCACTACAGCGTTTCGGGGGATGGGGTGCTGACGGCTCTGCATCTGGCGGCTCTAGTGCAGCAATCGGGCACAACCCTGGCAGACATGATGCAAAACAGCTTTCAGACCTACCCACAATTGCTGCGAAATGTGCGTGTTGAAGACCGCGATCGCCGCCTCAACTGGCAAAGCTGCGAACCCGTACAACAAGCGATCGCCGAAGCCGAAGCGGCAATGGGGAATCAGGGGCGAATCTTAGTCCGTGCCTCTGGGACAGAACCTGTGATTCGGGTCATGGTTGAAGCCGCCTCTGCCGAATTGACTCAACATTGGTGTGATGCCCTCGTGGCCGTTGTACAGCGACACTTGGCGTAGAGCGATACTGGTCAATCGTTAATCGTCAATTGACTATTGACCATCAACGATTGACCATTGACCATTGACTACTCGCTTACTTACACTCCACTGACACTCTTCTTTCCTACAATACAGAAGTAGTACGTACGCTCAGAGGTGCAATGGCTCGTACCCCCACGCTGCGGTTTGATCGGGGCACGCTGATCCTTCATCCGCCCCCCAAAGGAAAAGGGTGGATGGATTATGCTACCTGGGATGACCGCGTGGAGCGGTTCCGCATTCCAGCAATGCATTACCGGGAATTGGTAGAGACGTTGCAAGCCGAAGGAATCGCGTTTACCGATGAGGCAAAAGGGTTTGAGGCGATCGCCCTAAAAACTGCCTTAGAGCGCGAACCCTATCCTCATCAACAAGAGGCACTCGCTGCCTGGACTCAAGCGGGACGCCGGGGAGTGGTGGTGTTGCCCACCGCTGCTGGAAAGACCTACCTGGCACAGATGGCGATGCAGGTTACCCCTCGAAATGCCCTGATTACGGTTCCCACATTGGATTTGATGCATCAGTGGTATGCTCACCTGTTAGCCGCATTTCCGGATGCAGACGTGGGCTTGCTGGGGGGTGGCTCTAAGGATCGCACCGCCATTCTGGTAGCCACTTATGATAGTGCTGCGATTCATGCTGAAACGTTGGGAAATCGCTATGGGTTATTGATTTGTGATGAGTGTCACCACTTGCCCAGTGATTTCAATCGAGTAATTGCAGAGTACGCGATCGCCCCCTATCGTCTGGGTTTAACCGCAACGCCCGACCGTGCTGATGGCAGACACGCCGATCTCGATACCCTGTTGGGATCGGTGGTGTATTATCGCACCGCTGAGGATCTGGCAGGAAAAGCCCTGGCACCCCACGACATCGTTCAGGTCAAGGTCACCCTGTCACAGGAAGAGCGCGATCGCTACGATCACCTGATTCAAACGCGCAACCAGTTTTTAGAAAAATCCAATTTGTGGCTGGGCACACTGGAAGGATGGCAACGCTTTGTCCAGGCGAGTGCTCAATCACAAGCAGGACGACGCGCCATGTTAGCTCATCGGGAGGCACGGGCGATCGCTTTGGGCACAGCAGGCAAATTGCGGGTTTTAGCCGATTTGCTGACACAACACTATCCAGAGCAAACTCTGATTTTTACGAATGACAATGCCACCGTGTATCGCATCTCACAGGACTTCCTGATCCCCGCGATCACCCATCAAACCCCCGTCAAAGAACGCCACGACATTTTGCAAAAGTTTCGGGAGGGCACCTACAAAACCCTCGTTGCGTCCCATGTGCTGAACGAGGGGGTAGATGTGCCTGCTGCCAGTGTTGCTATTTTGCTATCGGGAACTGGCTCAACCCGCGAATACATTCAACGCTTGGGGCGAGTTTTGCGAAAAGGACAAGCCAACAAAACCGCCATTCTCTACGAAGTCATTGCTGAGGAAACTACGGAGGAAAACGTCTCTCGTCGCCGCCGCACTCCCCCTCAACCCCATCGTCAGCCTCGCCAATTAGAACTGGTGCCTACATCTCCGTATGAGGTAGCGGCTCGACGTTTGCCCCTGGCAGCAGAGGAATCTGGTCAGTGGGGAGATGGCACAGGAGAGGAGGAAGCGAGGGAGCAAGGAGTGGGGAAGGATGAAGGATAAGGGAGAAGATAGAAGAGGGAAGAGGGAAAAAAGAAGGGGCTAAAGGAAAAAAGACGATACAAGCTCAAGGCTGAAGGATAAACAGCGAGGTTTTGAAGGATCATCCTGATACTTCAGGCTTCTTTTTCAACTCTCATCTTTTATCCTTTTACAGCTATCGCCACTTGATTCAGGTTAGAAAGGGTGTGCGGGCTGTGCCCCGGTCAGCGGTTCTACCCCTGCACCCTGTCCTAACCCAAGTCGCTACGGCTATATTTCCCCTATGCCTTACCCCTCACGCCCTATACCCTCCTCGACGCAAGCAGGGTCTATCGGGATTCAGTACACTACTAGACGGGGGATGATTTATTGAGGAAACTGGAGTGCGCCTGTTTAGGACAGTTGCTGGTTTACGCTGCTATCTCAATCTGGTAAAGCCAGGGTGGCAGGCAAAAGACGAGAACAGGGGGGGCGCGATGCAAAGCCGTTCCTCTGGGGAGGGCATCACCTTTCCATCTGTTCCGGTGACTGTGGGTTTGGTACCAACCATGGGCGCGTTGCACGAGGGGCATCTCAGCCTGATTCGACGGGCGCGTCGTGAGACAGATGTGGTCGTTGTCAGCATTTTCGTTAACCCGCTGCAATTTGGACCCAACGAAGATTTTCAAAAATATCCCCGAACGCTAGAGTCTGACCAGGTTATTTGTGAACAGGCAGGAGTGGATGTCATTTTTGCACCTAGCGCAGAGGAACTGTATGGAACGGTCGATTTTGCGCCTGCAAATTCTGTAAACAAACAGACATTGACACAAGTGATTCCACCTGTTGATATGATGTCGAGATTGTGTGGTCATTTTCGTCCAGGGCACTTTGAAGGGGTTGCTACCGTAGTCACGAAGCTATTCCATCTGGTGCAGCCCAATCGCGCCTATTTTGGGCAAAAGGACGCTCAACAACTAGCAATTTTGCAACGAGTGGTGAAGGATTTGAACTTGTCTGTAGAAATTATCCCCTGTCCCATTGTGCGTGAACCCGATGGGTTAGCGTTAAGTTCTCGCAATCGTTACTTAAGTGAACAGCAGCGATCGCAAGCAACGGTATTGAGCCGCGCTCTGCAACAGGCAGAAGAGCTATTTTGTCGGGGTAACGCCCACAGTGATGACTTGCTTGCCGCAGTCAAGGCAGAGTTGGCGACAACCCCCGATGTGCGAGTGGAATACGTCGAGTTGGTGCATCCTGAGACGATGATGCCACTAGCGACGGTTGAGGAAGTGGGTTTGCTGGCGATCGCGGCCTATGTGGGTAATACCCGCTTGATCGACAATATAATTCTGCGAAATCGCCAACCTATTATTGCCATTGATGGACCTGCTGGTGCGGGAAAGTCAACTGTGGTGCGACAGGTCGCACAAAAACTAGGGTTACTCTATCTCGATACGGGAGCGATGTACCGTGCTGTCACCTGGCTGGTCTTGCAGTCGGGAGTGGCAATCGATGATGAACCAGCGATCGCGGAATTAGTTAGTCAATGCGACATCGTGTTGGAGAATCCCGAAGAGGACTCTTCCGCAGAGCCGATTCACATGCACACATCACTACTTAAGCCGAGGGTCTGGATCAACGGTCAGGATGTCACGCAGGTCATCCGTAGCCCCGAAGTTACGGCTCAAGTGTCTGCGATCGCGGCTCAAGCGGCGGTGCGACAAGCCTTGGTCAAGCGTCAACAGGAGTATGGGCGCAAGGGGGGTGTCGTCATGGATGGGCGCGATATTGGCACTCACGTTTTCCCAGATGCCGAACTCAAAATTTTCTTGACCGCATCGGTACAGGAACGGGCACGCCGACGGCAGTTAGATTTGAAAAATCAGGGACAACTTGAAATCGACCTGGAAGAACTGGAACGAAGCATCTTTGAGCGCGATCGCAAAGACAGTACCCGTGCGATCTCCCCGTTGCAAAAAGCAGCAGATGCGATTGAAATTGTCACAGATGGAATGACGATCGCAGAAGTAACCCACAAAATCATTGATCTTTATCGCCAACGGTTGGCAGTCAACCCAACGTCACAAACCCGTGACCATTGACGCGGCTATAGCCGTAGCTAATGCCGATTTAATGTTTGATTGTGGCAGATCACTGGGTAGGGGCGTTTTGCGAAACGCCCTTACGGAATCCTGTGCAGCGAAGCCAATTCAAATTGGTATAGCCTACGCATATGCATTAGGACATAAGGGGGGGGTGATGTTCCAAACCTGTTGATAACCTCTGTAAGACCCCCTGTAGTCCCCCTTACCAAGGGGGACGGCGACAGCCGGGGGTTAGTAGCAACAGATCTGAAACACTACCAAATTCGTGTTTGAGTCATTGCCTTTGCCTTAAGCTTTCTGACCAAAGCTATTTTCCAGGGGTATAGGCTCATACCCTGCCTCTGCTGGGGAAACAACAGAGATAAATACGAATGGCTCATCGCCCCTATTGGTTACACCATGAACGCACCCCGTAGGGGCAACCACAATATCTCCAGCGGCGATCGCCATTGTTGTGCCTGTCTGGTCGAGATAATAGTCACCTACTCCGCTCAAGATCGTCCAGGTGTCCTGTCCAGAAGGGTGAATGTGCGGCAGGATCGATTGCCCTGGCTTAACGTACCAGGCAACAACAGTAGCATTGACAGATTCCGTGACAACCGATCGAATCGGTTCTCCATCGGCAGGTTGAAAAAAATCAGCACTCTTGAATCGGCGAGTCATGCTCATGGTTATCTTCTGTCACGATCAGAAGAGGCAATTATCTCACTGAACCCATTTGAGGATTGTCATTCTGGTGACTTGCACAAGCGATCGCGCTGACGTCATCAAACCTACCATGCATTGTTTTTTAACTCCCACACGCCATGGATCGTCTGACCCAACTCCGCCATCAGTATCTTGAGTTGACAAATCACGTCTTACCGAATCTGGCGACCTCTCGCCACTTCCCAATTCGTGAGAACCACTGCTTTCAACGCATTATTTTGGATAATTTGTTTGGTTGTTGTTGGTATGACGTGTTGGAACGCACACGAGAAGCAGCATACAAACAATTGACTGAGGAGCAGTTAGAAGAAGCGATCGCCCTAGCCAACGCCATCATGACCCAATCAGACTCTTATCTAGAACAACTCAATCAAAACAGTTTGACCTGGCGTGGCAAGCAAGGAAAAAAGGGATTGCTTGAGCGGTAAGCCGATCGCTGGATGATCGGTTCTCTTGACCAGGCGATCGCTCAATTGCCGCTATCCTGAAGTGTTCTAGCAATTCAGGTGCTGCTGTTTTGACGACTCCAACACTTCAACCTAATTCCGTCCAGTCAGACGACTTTAACCGTTTATTGAACATCAAAGAGATCTATTACGAACCTGCCGTTCTCGACTATCCGCGTGCTCAGAGCATTCTTGCCAACTACCCCAATGCTCAGTTGATTGAAGTTGATTCTCACTGGAACATTCCTGAGCTACACGGCAACGAGGGAGCCGTTGAAGATTGGAACCGCATCAAGCGCACTGTGCTCGTGCTCGGTGTGAAGAAGTCGCTGCAAGCTCGCCCCAACGATCGCAGTTCTGATTTTGTCGCACCGTCTCACGCAAATGGGTGTGCGATGGCTTGCGGTTATTGCTATGTGGCTCGTCGCAAGGGATTTGCGAATCCCATCACCACGTTTGTCAATATCGAGCAGATCACTCGCTACATCAAGCGTCACGCTGCTAAACAGGGCAATAAGCCAGAGCCAAATCAAGTTGATCCGCAGTATTGGGTTTATGAGATTGGCGAGAATAGCGATTGTTCCGTCGATGCAGCGATTTCTGACAACGTGAAGGACATCATTACGCTATTTCGTGACATTCCTAATGCGAAGGCGACCTTTGCCACTAAGCGAGTGAAGCGCGAGTTGCTGAGTTACGACCCGCAGGGCAAAACCCGCATTCGCTTTAGCCTGATGCCTCAATCCAAAGCTTCAGTGGTTGATATTCGCACCTCCAGTGTTGGCGATCGCATTGCAGCCATTAACGACTTTGTTGAGGCTGGGTATGAGGTTCACGTCAACTTTGCGCCTGTGATTTACTACGACGACTGGTTGCCAGAGTACGAGCAGTTGTTTGAGCAGATTGACGACACGCTCTCTAACAAAGCCAAGGAGCAGTTGCAGGCAGAGGTAATTTTTCTGACGCACAACGATCGCCTCCATGAAGTCAACCTGGGCTGGCATCCCCAGGCTGAGAAGTTGTTGTGGCGACCAGAGTTGCAGGAGACAAAGTTCTCGCAGACGGGGGGCAGGAATGTGCGCTATAAGCGAGGTTTTAAGGGGACGTTGGTGGATGGTCTATGTGAGTTGATCCGAGAACGCCTGCCCTATTGCAACATCCGCTATGCGTTCTAGTGGATGAAGGCATATTCGTGCCAATCACACACAGGACGATAACCAATTTGCTGATAGATACGATTTGAGGTGGGATTGGCTAAATCTGTAAACAAAAAACAGGATTTACAGCCCTGATCCAACAGCATTTGGCTAACAGCCGCAACACAGGCGGTCGCGTATCCTTTGCGGCGATGTTTGGGTGGGGTATAGACAGGCGCAATTCGGGCTGCGGTCGGTGAAAACGGTCTGCCACCCACCATCGCAACGGGAGTCTCGTTTTCCCAGAGATAGGTGCTCTGCCGCTTTAACTCAACATCCACTCTGCGTTCGATGTCGTTGGGAACAACCCCGTCAATTGCCACATTAAACGCAGTGAACCAGTCCAATAACAACGGGCGATCGCCCTCAGTCGCCAACCTGAGCGATCCACTCGCTCTGCCCACGGGTTTTACCTGGGTTAACTGATAAATTCTCGACTCCATCTCACAGTGACAGGCTTGCCCCGTTAGCGTTTGCCACATTTTTACGAATGCGTCTGCCTCGGCGACCAAACTGCTAACCCCTGACAATGGATCGTATTGCACATCCTGGGCAATCAGCTTTAAAGCATCTGAATCCTGGGCTTTAGACAGCAGAAGGTGACCTGGAGGAGTGCGGAGGGCGATCGCCACAATCTCATCATTTACTTGAACCGTTGCCAGATAAGGCGGTTCAGGATATCGCTCTGGAAAATGCAACAGCGTTTGCACAATGCCCAGCAGTGCATTATGTTCCGCCTCATACTGCACCAAATAGGCTTGAACCTGTTGCCAAAATTCCTGAACGCTATCAAATCGATGTAGCTGCATAGTAGCTTCCCTGAAGCAGAAAGAAGAAATAGATTTTAGGTTTGAGTTTCGAGAACTTTTAAATATTGCGCTGGAACTTCATCCACTAACCAGACTCCATTTGCTGAGCAGTAAAAGACAAACCCCGCTTGTTGCATGGCTGCACTATCCACTTCAAAAATCACAGGACGACCATGCCGCATCCCAACTTTATGAGCCGTTTCTACATCTCGCGATAAATGCACATGATGACGTGACATTTTGACCAATCCCGATCGCACAATCAACGGAACTGATTTCTCTCCTGTGCCGTGATACAACACGTCTGGCGGAGTTTGCGGCTCCAGTTGCAAATCTACCTCGACACTGTGCCCTTGATTGGCACGAATGCGCGTCTTTGTCTCATCAAACGAGAATCGCTGCTTATCACTGTTAGCGACGACTGCTTCCAACTCCGCACGAGTTATGGGAAACTGACGCGCGGCGCAGGCTGACAACAATTCATCCACATCAACCCAACCTCCTGGAGCAAGCGTCAGCCCAAGGGCTTCTGGTGTGTGCCGCAAATGTTTGCTCAGGTACTTACTAACGTTGACCTGTCGTTTTTCATCCATAGCCTGCCGTCTGGGTTAAATTCTTGTCTCATACTACAAATACTACACAGCCTTTCCCGGATTGCGTATGCCATGAAACGACTGATAGATTTTCCCTCAGGATCGTGGATTTGATAAATCCGCAAACTGTACGGGCGGGTTTAGCAAACTCATCTCTGCCCTGCAATGAATTTGATGGCAAAACCCGCCCCTACCAACCATCGAACTTACTTTAATTCCCATTCCTTACTCTGGCACCTTGACCAGACATCCTGCTTGTTGAAACTGTACGACAATCTGCGGGTGATATTCCCTGTAGTAAGTGGACGTTGTCGGATTCTCGACAGGACGGGGATTCGCGTATTCGTAATGGTACGCCTGATCGTCATAAACCGATATGTTGACCAGAAAGCCACTATCAAGAACGAATATTAGATTTGTGTCGGTGTACAAGTTGCCATTCACGACTCTGCCCTGATAGAAATCGGACTCGTCTAAACGACTGTCGATGATGCAAACCTCTCCTGGAGCCGGGAGAGGATAGATCAGCAAGTTTTCTTCCATGGCTGACCAGTCTCCTAAAAATGGAGCAATTGCACCATCTATTTCAGACCAGGTTTCGACAAATGCTGCCTGTTGTTGATACTCTTCAGGACTGCGGCGATCGCTGTAATACCCACTCTGCATCAGCTTGGGAATCCCCTGACGCATTTCTAACACCATTCTCTCGATTTCTATTTCTGTGGCATGACGTTGAGACTGCGCTAAACCCGGAAGCGGCAACAGCAGAATGGCTAACGTCAGAAACAGGGGACAGGGGCGCATAAAGCAAAGTTACGATAGTTCAGAGAAAGTGCCATCGGGTTGGGGTGAAAAGTCAATGACCTGAGTGACCGCATCCAGGTTGAGTGCGCCATACAAATGTGGAAACTCCTCGCCCGTCTCGATCGCGTCGTAGCGTAATTCAGCCGTGAGTTTGCTTGGATCAATGTGCAACAACACTAAATCTGGGCTATTGCGATAAAACTGATTGGCAACCCAAATGACTTGTTCGGCTTTAGAGCAATGGATGAATCCTTCTGTCGTTAAGCTGTCAGCCCGATATTCCCCAATGGATTGAGCCTGTTGCCAGTGCGATCGCGATGTGATGTGAAAAATCATGAGTGACTTAAAAAGAAGATCATACTAACAGTGTTTTTTGATCGGCAACTTTTGCCGTTTAATGAAAAGATTACGCCAGGGTTCAAGCCATAATTATGTCCGATTCCACCCCATCGACAACGCGCAAGTCCAGCATCACAGAGCACAGTCTACCGCTATCCAGTGGGGAGATTCGCTACAAAGCGATCGCTGAATGGCAACCATTGTATGAGCGTGAGAAAGCCATTGCCGAAATCTTTCATGTGGCGTATTTCGCCGACCATCAGAGCACGACACCCCGTCCTCTGACGTTTGTGTTTAATGGTGGACCGGGTGCTGCTTCTGCTTATTTGCACATGGGCGCATTGGGACCCAAGCGGGTCGCATTTGGACAGCAGGGCACGTTGCCCCAACCCCCGGTAAAGGTTGTAGACAATGCTGAGAGTTGGTTGAGTTTTTCCGATCTGGTGTTTATTGACCCGGTGGGAACAGGCTTTAGTCGGGCAGTCACCCTGGATAAGGAGGAGGCTAAAGCCGATGAGAAAGCAAAAGCTGACAAACCAGAGGAAAAAGAAACGGAATTTTGGGAAGTAGAACGGGACTTAAATGCTCTGGCAGAGTTCATCCAGACCTTTCTCTCAAAACACAATCGCTGGTTGTCTCCCATCTTCATTGCAGGCGAAAGTTATGGTGGGTTTCGAGTGGCAAAACTGGCGCGTAAACTCCAACAAAACTATGGGGTAGGCTTGTCCGGTGCGATTATCATTTCCCCCGTGCTGGAGTTCAGCTTGTTAGAGGGGACTGATTACAACGTGACTGCCTGGGCTGCTGTCCTGCCGTCAATGGCTGGAGCGGCAGTGCATCATAATCGCGCTCAACGTGTCGGTGAGACTTTGCAGACCCATCTCGCGGAGGCTGAGTTGTTTGCCCGCAAAACGCTTATTCCGTTTCTAGCAATGGGCGAATCTGTTTCAGAGGATGAACAACAGCAGGTCTACCAACAGATTGCAGATTTAATCGGGTTGCCAGTGGAGTTTGTCGCTCGGCAGGGTGGACGGATTGGGATTGAGGGATTTGCAAGAGAGTTGCTGCGCGATCGCCAGCGTATTGTGGGTTTGTATGATGCCTCTATTACAGCGATCGATCCCTTTCCCGATCGCCCCCTCTATGAGGGCACCGATCCAACACTGGATGGGTTAGATCGGCTGTTCACAGGGGGCATCAATAGCCATTTGCGCGGCACATTAGGCGTTGAAACCAATTTGACCTACCATCTACTCAATTTTGAAACCTTCAAAGCCTGGAAATTTGAACTCAAAGGTGGGTTGAAACAGGGTTTTATTGGTGCAGTGGATGATCTACGGGTGGGGATGACGCTGAACCCCTACATGCAGGTTTACATCACCCACGGACTGTTTGATCTGGTCACACCTTACTTTGCTTCTAACCATCTCGCCGATCTGATGAAGCTTGACCCAGACGTTCGCCCCAATCTGACGATTCAACATTTTCAGGGTGGGCACATGTTCTATACCTGGGAGGCTTCGCGGCAGCAATGGTTTGCGGAGATGACCCAGTTTTATCAACGGGCGATCGCGTAACCAGGGATGGGGCACCTGATACCGATTCAAATGGTAAAACTTGCACTTTGGGGTTGGGAGAACCCCCCCAAAGCCTGGTTTTCACACGCTTGAAACAACCATGCGCCTAATTTAATACCAATTTGAATTGGCTTCGCTGCACATGATTCCGTAAGGGCGTTTCGCGAAACGCCCCTACCCAGTGATCTGCCACAATCAAACATTAAATCGGGATAACGTGAATTCGGGATAAGAATTTCGGTGGTTAAAACCGCCGCTATAAGAGCAAAACTGACCTGCGTCGGTTCTTCAAACCTTGATTTTCCGGAGTCCGCGCCGGCGGACTTCGCTCTAATAGCCGCGAATTCATTCGCCGGGCTCTTAAACCGAACTGACGTTAATTTAGAAATCTGTGTACACAGTAGGCTATGGGTTGGGGATGAGGGCTGCATCAAGGAGATGATTGACCCGGATTCCAGATCAAACCAATGAGGAAATGTGCGCTTCGCTCATCTGCCAGAGCTTGTAAATGAAGCACTCAACCCCATCACTCATCACAGCGAGGAACATACCCTCATGGGATTCCTTGCTGTCGGCAACCCAGCTTCCGCTCAGACTCACTTCCACAAACTGATCATTCACGGGAGTAATCATGACATTTCCGCTGCACTCCTGATGCAACATGATTTCTAAATGCCCCAATTCAGGAATATCAGCAGGTAGCAAAAAGGAGGCACGACCCGGTTCCACCGAGAGGGCTTGCCCCAACCGCATCGCCAGGATAACCCGTTGCGCGATCGCCATCTCCAATGAAGTTACGACCCATTCCATATACAGTCCAACTTCGGTGTAGTTCAGCTTTAACATCCTCAGTCTCTCCTTTAGTCAAGGGATTGGGGGGTATGGGAAGTCGCCGAGCCATTAGCCATTGACTACTGGCTCAGCACTCCACACTCAGTCCTCAAGCTTGTTTTGCTCTTTCCAAAACTGTTCAGCAAATGCAATCGCTGGATGGAGCGGTGCTTTGGGTTTGGTTTTGAGCACCATTCCGGTTTCGTGTAAGAGGCGATCGCCCTTCAGTGAGTTGCACGTTGCACACGCTGCCACAACGTTGTCCCAGGTATGGGTTCCACCTTTGGAGCGGGGAATAACGTGATCGAGGGTCAGATGCTTGGTGCTACCGCAATACTGGCAGGTGTGGTTGTCACGACGAAAGACTTCGCGACGATTGACGGGAGGTGCTTTCCAATGCCGTTCAGGATTGCCACTCGTTAAGCGAATGTGCTCCGGGATTTGGAGAACGACACTGGGCGATCGCACTTCCCATTGCTGAGTGCTACCAAATTCCAGTGACTCTGCCTGTCCTGTGACCAGCAACACCACGGCTCGTTTGATGTTGATCCGCGCCAGAGGTAAGTAGTTCTTTGAAAACACCACGACCTGTTTTTGCAGGATTGGTGGTTGTTGGGTCTGCTGATGCTGTATTTGAGCTTGCATTGGTTTCACTCCTCAAAAAATAACCCCCGCCTCTGTCATTTCAGGAGCGGGGGTTGGGGAAGTTGATATGCTTTTCCCTATGTCGGTGCCAGGGTTACCCTGCACCTCCCGCTCTCGGTCAAATGATCTGAATTGAGCCATTCAGCAATGGCTGTAAAGATGCCTTCACGGACGGATTTATGGCTGGGTCGATACACTCCCTTAACAGCAAACACGGCCTCAAAGACAAACAACCCCTCACACGCAAACCGCACCGATGCTCTGCCCGAACTCCAACGGAGTCGGCGTTGCATAGCGGTGCGTAAGGTAGCAGGAAGGGTGCGTATCATGGAAGGCTATCGTAGTTGTATTACAAATCTCATTTAAATACTACACTTGTAGTATTAAATTGTCTACTGTTTTCGCGAACTTTATTCATTGCAGGATAGCCATAAAGCATTCGGTTAGAGATACACGCAACCGAAGTATAATTCCAGATCCTCAGGGAGTGGGACTACTGAGAATTCAGAACTAATACCGAGCCTATTTCACCAATGCCGACAGTAGGATGAAATGTCGAATGGTAAGTTAGCCATGCCTTCTGGTGATCTAGATTCTGAAACTGAAATAACGTCTTTGCAAGAACTGCTTGGTCTGACTAACTTGAGTAACTGCGATGGTGACACACAATCCATCATGCAGCAATTAGGAGAAATCATTGGAATGCTTGCTCAGGCAGTCGTTACGGATGCCAACCCAAGCAGATTCGATACCAATCCTACTGACCTATTTGACAGGCTGTCGCACGCTGCTCAATTGGGCAACAAATCTCTGTTCCAGAAGCTAGTAGAAGCGGAGGCACAAACTCGACACCCCAATCAACCCACTCTGCTGATGGCAGCCGTCCTGGCAGAGCGAGTTGATCTGGTTCGGGAACTGGTTGCGGCTGGAGCCGATGTTAATGTTCGCATTCAACGTTTCTTTACCTTTGATGCAATGCAGTTTGCAGCTGACCAAGAGATGTTGGAGATTGTCAAAATTTTGGCGGATGCTGGAGCCGATTTGAACTGGAATGATCCAGGTTTTCGTCCCTTAAAGAAGGCGATCGACAAGGGCAATGTCGAGATGTTGCAAATCCTGCTGGATGCAGGCGCAGAAATCACATTTGCCACTGGCTTTAATCCACTGGTAGAGGCTGCGTCGAAAACTAACACGCCAGAAATTATTCAGCTTCTGTTGAATGCAGGTTGCGACGTGAATGGCACCAATCGAGGCGGTGACACAGCTTTAGTCAATGCATGTCTACATGGATATGATGCTGTCGTTCATACTCTGTTAACGGCGGGTGCAGACGCTAACCAATCCAGAAAAGATGGGGTGTCTCCACTGCTTGCTGTCTTTTCTGCGCCTCAAATGAATCAGGCGTTGTCTAGCTGGGGGTTAGCGGGAGATGGGGCAGGCTTACTCTCTCGGATGACAACCATTGTGCAGACGTTAGTTGCAGCAGGAGCCAACCCGAATACCTGTGATTTTCAAGGAAGAACAGCGTTAATGCTAGCTGCCGAGAAGGGCTACCTGGACATTGCCACAATCTTGCTGGCAAACGGGGCAGATGTGAATGCGATCGCAGATCCGGCAAAAGGATTTATTCCTGACCTGTTGAAGGGTGTAGCAGATGCGATCGCGCAAAGTTCAGACCAAAAAACCGCTCTTTTGTATGCAACCGACAATGGGCATACAGGTATTGTGCAGGCATTGTTAGATGCAGGAGCAGACGTGGCGATCGCCGATAAACAAGGACGGACTGCGCGAGATATTGCCATTCAACAGGGCTTTACAGCGATCGTGCGATTACTGGAGCAGGCTGGTAACCAGGCTCTAGAGGATAGCCCCCAATTCACAGACGCTTTTTTGTTAGGGGCTGCTAAACAGGGAAATTTAGAGGATTTGCGATCGGCATTACAGGCAGGCGTCAGCCCCAACGCTGTGGAATTGCAGGAACGCCGCAACCCTCGCTATAAAACGGCTTTGATGTTTGCCGCAGAACGGGGACATTTGGAAGCTGTGCGAATACTGGTAGAGGCAGGAGCCGAGACGAACTTAAGCGATCGCCCCGGTAAAAAGTTGGGCAAAACTCCGTTGATGTATGCGGCTGAGGCAGGTCACGCCAATATTGTCCGGCTATTGTTGGAGGCGGGCGCAACCGTAGATGCCCAGGATAAACGGGGTGAAACGGCATTATTTCTGGCGGTTCAGCAGAATTGCGTCGAGGTGGTGCGAGTGCTGTTGGAATACGGAGCCGATCCCCACAAAAAAAGCTGGGATTGAACACCCTTTGAACATGCCACCTATGCAAATCAGGAGATTACCAAACTGATCACCTCGGCTGGTCAGGATAAGCGTGACCCGGTGAGCCATGCAGCCCGCGAGGACATGCTGCGATCGGCAGCGTTTGATGGCAATGTCGAGGTGGTTAGAGACTTGATTCAAGCGGGGGTCAATATAGATGCTGCTGAGTCGAAGGGTGGCTGGACAGCTCTCATCTATGCGGCGGCTAAAGGAGTGACAACCGTCGTACAACTGTTGTTAGCGGCAGGCGCGAATGCGAATGCTACTACCCATAAGGGTGAAACAGCCCTCTCTGAGGCTGCTTATTGGGGACATTTGCAAGTTGTCGAGTTGCTCATCTCGGCGGGTGCAGATCCGAATATCAGCGGCACAGGCAACTACACACCTCTCATGAAAGCGTTAGTCTTTGGCAGATTGGACGTTGTACAGGCTCTCATCCGAGCAAATGCCGATCTCAACATTCGCAATGAGGAAGGCAAAACAGCACTGGCGATCGCCCTGGAAAACGGTCATACGGCGATCGCTCAGCTCTTGCGCTGTCTTGGTGCGATCGAATAAACGCTCTGGATCTTCGGCTCCCTGAAAAAGCCGGAGATCGGGAGTTTCCTCCCTAACGTTTTGTCGCCGCTCCTTTGCCTTGACATAGGTTGCAACTGCCTCAGATACCTGCTCGATTGGGGCTTTTACCGCAAAGATGGCATACTCTGGATGACCTTCATGAACTTCGGTCTGAAAATCCCACATTCCCAGGGGTTGAGCAGGCACAACGAGTACATCAACTCGCTCAATATTTGCATCAACCAGATTGAGGTCGAGCGACGGGATGTAAACGCCCTGTTCCGTTAGTAAGTCGTTGACTGAGGTGAGAAGCTGTTCTCGCAGAGCGGTTGGCTCAAGACCCTTAAAGTTTAAACGTTTGCGCAGAAAAGACTCAAAGTAAACACTGTCATTGTGATACATTCGCTCTGCTCTTTCGCGATCGTCATTATTCTGCCAAACCATCCACTCAATCCATCCAGACTCATCTGCTTCCCACAGTTGAATCACCTTCCCTGCAATTTTTTGGGAGATTTGGCGACAGTCCCGTTTGAGGTTAATGGATCGCTTCAAATTCCAATACACCACTGCCCAAGGACTATTTTTGAATTGAACAATAGGCACACCCTGCAACTCCGCTAATGTTCCGGTGCTGACATGTTGCATCCAGGTTTCAACTCGAAACAGGTGTGACAACGTTTCTGCAACCTGCTCAACGGGAGATTCTACGGCAAAAATGCTGTATTTAGAACCTCTTGCTCCCATCCATTCTCGAAATTCTGACAATCCTGTTGATATAGCTGTAGTCACCTCAGTTAAGACAAGGCACTCAACAGGACAGACGCGATTAATCGCGTCTCTCTCAGCAGGGCTCAAATTCAATGTCCTAATGGTTTTGGCGATCGCTATACAACCATGGGCGATCGCTCCTAAATTCATTGCATCTAGCTCAGATCACTCTGGCTCCAATAGGAGTGTTCCCAATCGCAGGAATTGGGTTAACCTGAGTTTGAGATAAAGATTTTGATGATTGAAGCCGCAGCTACAAGCGCAAAGCTGACCTATGAAGGAGTTCACCTCTGTGAAAGTGATTGCGATACAGGACTGACCGTGACCAGGTGAGTTGCCTCATCGATCGCAACTTTTGCCAGCCCAAACTGTTCAATCACCCAGGCATTGGTCGTTAAGTGGGTACTGACTTCAGCGACTCGATATTGGCTGGGTGTGGTAGCGAGAGCAGCAGGCAACAGCAGTTGATCCGCCAAATGGACATCGACAGGCGCACCGTGGTTGTGAAATTCTAAAAGCTCTTGGGTGGCGATCGCAGCGACTTCTTCAGCAGGGAGTCCGAGTTTCCCGACTGCCCCAAAGCCTGTGCGGCTATGGTCATACTCAGCCATCAAAAAAATGCCTGTTCCGGCTCCAACTCCGCGTTCGCGTCGTGGTTGCACCTGGGCTTTGAGTTGCGCTTCGGCTAACAGATTTTCGGCTCGACTCGCCATTCGTTGAGGGATGTGGGAGGGCAATTCAGTTGCGATCGCCACTCCCTGGATCTGGCGTAAGGTTCCCCGTTCTAACAATTGAATAGAGCGGAGCGAACCAACACCACTACCGTTCCCCCTGACTTGCAAAATTAACTCACCCCCACCACGGGGATACCAACCCCACGCAGCCAGCTTCAGCGTTGCCTGCACTCCCATCTGTTGCAGCACTGGAAGGTACACCTGCTCAATATAGGGTGCGGGTGGACTCCAGGCAACGAAGGTGCCTCCCCTCAAAATGACCGTTGACTCACCCGATATTACTGCCAGAGGCAGCAAAACGGTTTGCAAAATCAGGGTGACGGCTCCGGCTGATCCAGTTCCGAGCGTTTGCGCCACATCAAAGGTATACTGTCCCGCTTGTACAGGTTGACGCGGAATGAATTCTAACTGAGTGGAACCCACGCGATCGCCCATTACTTCTGCCTGACACAGCGTTGCAGCCGCCCGAACCCCGGTTAAATGCTGAATAGCTAATCCTGGCTTTTCTCGCCCTGCTCGAATGCGATCGATGCGAATCGGTTGCCCGGTCATCGCCGCTAAACTCAGACTTGTCCGAAGGATTTGCCCTCCCCCTTCTCCATAGGAACCGTCAATGTATAGCATTTGGATTTTGGATTTTGGATTTTAGATGTTGGATTTTGGATTTTGGATTTTGGATTTTAGATGTTGGATTTGGGATGTATCAATGAAGCTGTACCAGGATTAAATGGCGTTGCTGATTGAGGATATGAAATCGCGAGCAAGATGCTCGCACTCCCTTGTGATGATCCCGATAGGGTGAGCGTCTCGCTCACGTTGGGAATTTACGTATCATTTGTCATTTCAGCAACGCCGATTAAATATCAAGAATAACCTGTGCCATCCATCCGTTATCTATTTTTTTGAGTTGAAACTGATGTAGTGTAACCGCTTTAACGTCAACTCGCTGGTGATGGCGATCGCGATCCAATAATTCTCCTTGAGTGATGGCTGTTAGATGATAAAGAGCTTCTTGTTTATCAATCTCAACTTGTTGTGCTCTCAGTAATAGCAACTCACTATCTTTGTAATAAACGAACTCTTGCAGAAAGTTAAATAGCAGTAGATCAAGTTCATCATTTTCGAGTTGAAAGGTACGAGTTTCTGTCAGGGCGATCGCCTCCAAATTATCAATCATCGTGTTGATCACCGCATCTCCTGCGGCTCTAAACACTTCCTCTAAATCATCTCCCCAGGAACGAAAGGCGATGTCAGCCGTGGCGATGTCTTCCAGAAATTCGTAGGGCATTGGAGTTGGGAATGGAGTGTGAGGTGTGAAGGAAAGGCTACAGGATACGGGGAAAAGTTAATGTCCCATTTCAACCACGGTTAACAGGTTACCTATTGCTAATGTCTCTTGCTTAATTCGCAAGATTGGAGGCGATCGCAAATCTGAGTTTGTTGCTGAGTGATCTGTTTGCCGATGAAAACGAGTTTAGTTGGAGCAGGCTCAAAGGGTTCTAAATCCCAACGACCAGCGACGAAGTTAAACAGGTGTGTTCCTTCGGGAAATTGCACAAATCCTTTGGCACGATAGACATCAGGGCTGAGAGAATCAGCGAATTCGGCAAAACGGGGGCGATCGAAAACGGCTTGAGACGTGTAGCTGAAGGATTCAAATTCTGGTTGATGGTGGTGATGCGGGGCAGGTTGCGATCGCTCTCGACCAATACCAAAGAGCAAATCGGGGTCAATTTGGCAGCGAACGGTGGGAATGATGGAGGTGACTTCATTCAGGGTATGCAGTTTGTCGGTTATGGTTGCCAATTCACTATCGGAAACGAGATCCGCTTTGTTAAGCAACAAAATATCCGCTGCTTCAATTTGAATACGACTGGTGTGTCCAACTTGGGGATACTTCACCATACCATCGGCATCCATGACGGTAATCACACCATCCAACCGCACTTGGGGCAAACTCTCTTGAATGTCGAATACCAGCGCATCCGGTTCTGCGACCCCTGTTGTTTCCACCACCAGGTAGTCCGGATCAACCGTGGTAATGATCTCATCTACAGCCGCTTCAAATTCGCCTAACAACGAGCAACAGACACAACCCCCGCCCAAGTCAGCCATCTCCACATTCTTGCCCTGGAGAATCTTCGTGTCGATCGCAATCTCCCCAAACTCATTCATCAAAATTGCGATCTTCCGGGGCATAACAGTCAGAATATGCCGTAATAGCGTCGTCTTGCCGCTTCCCAGTGGTCCTGTAATTACAGTAATTGGCGTCCGTCCTGCCATACCTCACTCCTCTAATCTCTACAAACGCGATGAATTGCGTCGCTTCCCCCATTCAAACTATCCCTTCACATTGCCGATCGGCGTTAATCGCGCCACTCGTTGACTGATACCTGCCAGTTCTGCCGCTTCAATCACCTCATCCACGTCTTTGTAGGCTCCTCCCGCCTCTTCTGCCAGTCCTGTGTTTGAAGTACTGCGAACATAGATGCCCCGTTATTGCATCTCCTTTTGCAGTTGCTGCCCCTGCCACGTTTTGCGGGCTTTGGTGCGACTCATGGTACGTCCGCTGCCATGGGCGGTGCTAAAGAAGGTTTGGTCACCAGTGGCTACACCTGTGAGCAGATAAGACCCCGTTTCCATACTGCCACCGATAATGACGGGTTGTCCCATCTCCTGATAGCGGAAGGGCAGGTCGGGCATTCCGGGTCCAAAGGCACGGGTTGCCCCTTTGCGGTGAACCAGCAGCGATCGCTCCTTGCCATCCACAACATGCGTCTCTAGCTTGGCGGTGTTGTGCGCCACGTCATAGACCATGTGCATTCCCAGATCTTCAGGCGATCGCCCAAACACCTCGGAGAACACTTCACGAATGCGGTGCAAAATCACCTGTCGATTGGCAAACGACATGTTGATGCCACATTGCATTGCAGAGAAGTATGCCTGCCCTTCAGGGGAGTGAAACGGGGCACAGGCTAATTCGCGATCGAGAATTTTGATGCCGTATTTGCTCTCCATCACCTTGAGAAAGCTTTGCAGGTAATCTGTCGCGACCTGATGCCCAAACCCGCGACTGCCACAGTGAAACATCACCACCACCTGATCGGGATGGGTGATACCCATCGCCTTCGCCAGAGCCTTATCAAAAATGTTTTCCCGTTTGGCAACCTGAATTTCTAGGTAATGGTTGCCCGACCCCAGAGTGCCGATCTGGTGAACGCCGCGATCGATCGCCTTCTCACTGATCTTGCTGGCATCGGCTCCCTTGAGGCAACCCTGTTCCTCCATCAGTTCCAGGTCTTCTTCCCAGCCAAAGCCATTGTGAATGCACCACTGCGCCCCCTGCTCCGCCACCTTGCGAAACTCGTTGCGGGTGAGTTTGACAAATCCACTACTGCCAACACCTGCCGGAACCCGCTCATACAGCTTGTCTACCAATTTTTTGATGTGCGGTTTGACCTCTTTGTATTCCAGGTTTGTCGTCACCAGACGCATCCCACAGTTGATGTCAAACCCAATACCACCCGGGGAAATCACACCGCCCTGATCGACATCCATCGCCGCCACACCCCCAATGGGAAAGCCATAACCAAAGTGACCATCGGGCATACACAGGGCATATTTGGTGATGCCGGGAAGAGTGGCAACGTTGGTGATCTGGTCGTAGACAGCATCATCCAATTCACGAATCAATTTCTCAGTGCCATAGAGCCGAGCAGGGACTCGCATTCCCGCTTTGTAAGAGACGGGAATCTCCCAAATGACATCCGAAATTTGAGTTAAGCCATCGATCGGAGCCATTACGTCACCTCATGGGCTGCGCGAAGGGCATCTTCGCGGGTGGATAGGAGTACTGGATGGGGCGATCGCACAGTATTGGGTTAAAGCCATGGGGGATTGGGCAGTGTGGGTGGGCTATCCAGGTCTTGGCGATCGCATCGAAACTGCATCCAGTGTCTACAGACCAGCCAAAAAGAACCTCCCTCTGCGGGTTCATCCATCGCTAACCCTGAGGAGGCTCACCCACACACAAAAACCGGAAGCATGACAATCACGCTTCCGGTGCCTACTTGAACGGATATAAAAACCAACAATCGGATAGACTACAGCAAGTTGCCGAAAGTCTCAAACACACCGGATTTAACGATTTCGTAAACAATGTAAGCAAACGCTGCTCCACCGATGCCACCGACCAAAAAGCTTCCAGCGAACTCGCTCCAGCCTTCGGATGTGCTGAGGGATTCGGGAGGATTGGGGGTCGTGATGGTCGCGATTGGCTTTTGAACACCAACGCCACCATAGAGGGAGAGGCAAATGGTCAGAATTACCACTAAGATGACGGCTTCAATCAGACCAACGATATCGGACACAGCCGAATTGCGGAACTGACTTGTGAAAGCGAAAGGTCCAAACAGCAGGTAACCGTGAGCCATTCCGATTTCTAATCCACGCCGTTGAGCAGAAAGACCCGCTCGATAAGCGGGCAGATTGTTAATCAAGGCTTTTGTGAAAGGAGAGGAATTAATGGGAGTAGCGAGATTGCCAATTTGTGGGTCATCTGCGGGTTTGACTACATCCAGTGTCATGCTTGGTTATCTCCAAAATTCTTTGTAACGCCTACGTAATGATTCCAGGGTAAAAAAGATCAAGATTCGCGAGGAAATTTAGATACCGTCTGCGTCTTCCCGCTCAATGTAGATGAACAACAACGCCATTGTTACAGCGGGGAAAACCCATCCGATGATAGGTACAAAAATCGAAGGCAAGAACGAGGCTGCCATAACCAAAACTTCCTATCTAAAAGAGTCGTCAGAACAGAATCTACTGCGAAATGAGAACTTTTTGCAGAATGCTAAAGATTTTTAACAAATCATCACTGTTTACGGGTCTAATGACGAGTCTCGTCTGCCTCACATTTTGATTTGAGGGTGGGTGACTGGGGGAAGTACAAGCCGTCAAAAAACCTGGAGCAGTTTTAAAGCGGTTTTGAAGCGCACTTTTTATTAATTTAGTTGCAGACACAATTTCTTTTAATCTCGTTTTCCCATTTCTTCCGACACTGGAGAACCTATGGCGCATACTCCTTTATTTCGCCTGTTAACTCGTGCGCTACAAAAAGCACAGGGGCTTAATCGGCAACACGACCCAGACGATCCCCCCCGCAGTCGCCGCCGTTGGACACGCCGACGGTTTGTCAAATCTGATAAGCTCACTGTCCCTTTCATCCGCACCCTGATTGAACTGACCATTCGCACAGAATATGGAGTTGAGCCAGAGGAGTCGTCTGCTCTGCAACTGCTGTTTAACCTTCCCAGTGTGGAGGATGAGGATGCAACCCTGCTCAGCAGTGATGAGGCATTTTTAGTCGAAGGGGGCAATAGCAAAATCATTGAGGGGCTTGCTGATGCGCTATCAGGGCAAATTCAAACCCAGAAGCGACTGACCCGGCTACAATCCAATGGTTCCGGTTTCCGTTTGACCTTCGGCAATGGCTCAACAGTCAGCGCGGACTATGTCATCCTGGCAATTCCTTTTCCGCTGTTGCGGCAGGTGAATCTGCAAGTGAATTTGCCAGCAACCCTGAGACGCTGTATTCAGGAAGTCAATCTCGGCTCTAACGAAAAGTTGTTTGCAGGCTTTCACAACAAGATCTGGCGACAGGAAAACGGCTTTGCGGGTGAAGCCTGGAGTGATTTGGGCTTTTCGGCAACCTGGGATGACACTGATCGGCAGGGCGATCGCCCCGAAGGCGTGCTGACTTTCTATTTGGGAGGCGATGAGGTAGCCGCGACTCGTACTGGACTTATTGATTGGCAGGGCAAACGATTTGTTAGCCAGATCGATCCACTCATACCGGGAATTGCAGCAGCATCCACGAATCGCTTTTTGCGCACTCGTTGGACTCAAGACAGACTCATTGGAGGGGGTTACACGACCTTTAAGCCGGGACAATACACGGAATTCAGTGAGTTTCGCTATATCGAGTCAGATGACCCAGAAGAGAGCCAGAATGTAGCAGTGGGCAATCTTGTTTTTGCCGGAGAACAGTTTAGCGACGAATTCTATGGCTTTATGAATGGCGCAGCACAAACTGGACGACTAGCGGCTCAGGTGGTTCTCAATGCCGTTCTCGTGTGAATGGTGACCGGGAGAGGTGAAGCCTTATAACAATAAGCTCTGTCACTCTACCCGTGTCTCTCAATCAATGCACTCATCCCAACAGAGTGCTGCTGTAACGTTCTGATTTGAGTCGTGAATAGATAAGGGATTTAATTTCTGGTGTTGCTGATCCAATCTATGCATTTTGTAGGGACATTTCGCGAAACGCCTCTACAACGATGATCAGTTATCGAGAATCATATCTGGCTTCAGCAACGCCTTATCTCCTTCACTTCAGCTTTCATTTCATATAGCCGTAGCCACTTGGGGTTAGGCAGGGGTGGAACCCCTGGCTGAAGGCGCAGCCCCCACATCCCTCTGCTCTAGATGAAGTGGCGATAGCTATACATCATGGAGAACTGCTGTATCTCAGTCCAGTTTTCTTGTTCGCCCGGACTTTCGTTGGCGTAGGTTTGCACAAGCGTTTAACCCGATTTATTCTTCTTTTCTCAAAGGTTACCAAGATGTTTCCATACACGTTTCGTTCACTTTTGTTTGTGACAACATTGCTCTTAACGTTCGGTGTTGTTGACACTTCAATCACTCCATCCCAAGTGGCGATCGCTCACGATCACGCTGATCAAACAACTCAAACTGAACATGCCACTGAATACGCTGTTGTTCCCTTGTTTAACAACTTGGGAAATTATCGGCATCCCATCTCAACTCGCAATGTGTTGACTCAACGCTACTTTGATCAGGGTTTAATGTTAGCTTACGGGTTCAATCATGCTGAGGCATTTCGCTCTTTTGAAAAAGCCGCCGAACTCGACCCTACCTGTGCGATGTGTTACTGGGGCATGGCGTATGTGTTAGGTCCAAACATCAACGCCGCTATGGAAGAGGGAGCCATTCCCACTGCCTGGGAAGCGATTCAAAAGGCGATCGCCCTGAGGGAGTACGCCAGTCCTCAGGAGCAGGCTTACATCACCGCCATGGCACAACGTTATAGCCCAGACCCCGATGCAGATCGTTCAGCACTCAACCAGGCTTATGTCGCTGCCATGCGGCAGGTAGCACACCAGTATCCTGATGATCCGGATGCCCAAACCCTATTCGCAGAAGCGTTAATGGACACGACCCCCTGGGACTATTGGCAAGAAAACGGCGAACCTAAACCCGAAGGAGCGGAGATCATCTCCACACTGGAATCAGTGTTGGCAAACCACCCCAACCATGCGGGGGCATTACATCTCTACATCCATGCGGTTGAGGCAGAGCGTCCCGAACTGGCGGTTGAGGCAGCCGATCGCCTGCGCGCGCTCAATATCAATACAGCTCACTTGTTGCATATGCCGGGACACATTTACATTCGGGTCGGACGCTACCAGGATGCGGTGATTGCCAATCAACAAGCGGCAGCAGCGGATGCTCGCTATGTCCACCAACACAACCCAGAAGGCTTGTATACCATCGCTTATATGCCACATAACCAGCACTTTATGTGGTTTGCAGCAGTCATGGCAGGTCAACAGGATGTGGCACTTGAAGCCGCTGAAGCTACGGCAAAATTGGCGGATCAATCCTTAATTCGAGAGCCAGGGTATGGCACACTGCAACACTATTCCATGATTCCCCTCTACACGCAGGTCAAGTTTGGCATGTGGGATGAGATCCTTTCGGAGCCTGCCCCTGCGGCAGATCTGGTCTATCCAACGGGGGTCTGGTACTTTGCGCGGGGTATGGCATACGCTGCAAAAGGTCAACTCTCGCTTGCGGCTCAAGAACTGGAAGGACTGCGAGCGATCGCCGCTAGCCCTGCCTTAGAAGGAGTCACTATCTGGGACATCAACACCACTCGCCATCTCCTGGAGATTGCCACGGAGGTGTTAGCAGGTGAAATCGCGGCTAAACAGGGCAACTACGAACAGGCGATCGCCCACTTGCAACAGGGGGTAGACCTGGAGGATGCCCTCCGCTACGACGAACCCTCACCCTGGTATTCTCCTGTGCGGCAGTCGTTGGGTAACGTATTGCTACAAGCGGGACGCTATGCCGAAGCGGAGCAGACCTACCGGGATGATCTCGCCACCTATCCCAACAATGGCTGGTCGCTGTATGGGTTAGCTCAGAGTGTGCAAGCACAAGGTAGAACCGACGAAGCCCAAGCCATTCGAGCGCAGTTTGAGGAAGCCTGGCGACATGCAGATGTAACACTCACGGCATCTCGTTTCTAAGTACTATAGCAACCCTAAATGATTTGTGAAAGTGCCCGCCCGATGGGCGGGCACTTTCACAAATCACCTTTTTCACAAATCAGATAGGACTGCTATATTATTCACAGATAGGGTTTGGAAATAAAACCAGGGGTGTGGGCTGTGCCCCCAGCCAGGGGTTCCACCCCTGCACCCCATTCCACCTTTATTTATGACGAGTTGTACTCAGGATTGTGGATTTATAGCTGTAGCCACATTCGATATCTCTCTTACTGCACAGATTTGGCAATAGCAAACCTCTCCAGTCAACAACCGTGTGTTAGTTAACGTGAATTGGTAGTGTTTCAGATCTGTTGCTTCTAACCCCCGGCTGTCGCCGTCCCTCTTACCAAGGGGGACTATAGGGGGTCTTACAGAGGTTATCAACAGGTTTGGAACACCACCCACAATTCTTCCCTCCCTCCAGGGCACTACCCGCTCTAAAAGCCGGAGTTTCTGAGTAAACTCTGGCTTTTTGCCGTGAGGCTCTTTCTTCAGGGTGATGGATTGTTAGGCAGGAATCATAAAAATGGCGGTGTGAAGACATTGAAATAAACGTGTTTCTGGCGTTTGCCAAGCACCTTAAAGGAAGAAAAATTATGGTAGCCACTCAACAGAAAAGAGCGATCGGCGTGTTTCCCGATCGCGACAGTACTGAAGCCGCTTTAAATCAACTCAATGATTCTGGTTTTCCAAAAGAGCACATCTCTTTAATTGCACGAGATGTTGATAAGTCAGGTGAGGAAATCAGCGGACAAGAGGTTAGCACTGAGATTGGGGATAAAAAAGTTCGCAGCACAACGGGCATGGTCGAAGATGTCACTGCCATGAGTGCAACAGGCTTTGTCATGTTGGGGTTGACGAGTTTAGCCCTACCTGGATTGGGTGTAATTTTAGCTGCTGGTAGCCTGGGTGCTGCTCTAGCCGCAGGGGTTGCCAGTACAGGAGCAGCTGCAATTTCATCTAACAATTTGGTGAAAGCGTTAATTGAATATGGAGTACCCGATACACAGGCAGGTGTGTATAGCGATCGCCTGCAATAAGGAAATTATGTCGTAACGTTAGAAGGCACTGAGAACGAAATTCAACAAGCTGAAGGTGTTTTAAGAGAACAGGGCGTTGAAGATCTACTAGTTTATTAAACCTACTTCAAAAGCTGAAGAAAAGCATGAAACACAACTTTGTTTTGCCATAGCTGTGTTTCATGCAAAGGCACGGATAGTGTCATCAAACAAGAGTGGATATAGGAGCAATACTGACCGACGTTGTAGCTGGCATTAGGCTATTAACTGCTGTAACAGTAGTGCGTACTGCACTTCCGAGGGTATATTCCACTTCGAGTACAGGACGGAACATAATCTCACTCGCTTCCGATGAGTAAAGCTCAATTCCATCATCGTTACCACTAATACGCTCAGAGATAATTCCCAACCCGTAATTTGCTTCACCATTTGCCCAACGCTGCACAGCACGAGTGACGTTGAGATTTCGCACAGTCAACCCATTGGGGTCATTATCACCAGAGAAGGTGTTAATTAACTCATCATAGTCGCTGTTAACGTTAAGTCCGCTGCTGAGTGAATCCCAGGTTGAGCTTTCACTCCAGGATCGCCGCATGAAGTACAGGCGAAAATCAGGATCATACAGTGGGTTATCAATATCATCTTTGACAGTGAGCTTGAGGTTGGCACGAACAATGATTGCACCACGCGGAATTCTACCCAGAGCCGCATCACCAATGATATTGTCAAACCGCAACAGAGCTTGTCCCTGGCGATCGCTAAAAACACTATTGTTTACATCATCATCCACGATCAAACCACTCCCGTTGCCATAGCTGGAACCTCTGGAAGCCTCACTAATCCAGGTATCCTGTGTTCCCTGATAGCCACTCACTCCATTTTGGAAGTAGACTGTTGGGTTAACCGCTCGATACTGGTCAAAGTCAACGGTTAAGCTAAATTGGCTATCGGCATCCGTCAAATACTGGTTTAACACAGGGGAATAGCTCGTGACGTTGATGCGATCGCCTCCCGTATCAAACTCCATCAACCGCAAAAAGCCATTACCACCATTGGGTTGATCTGTGAAATCTGCCATCACCTCATGGACAGGCAAACCAAATCGGTTCACACTTGTCTGATTAAACTCTTCGGCATCATGACCAGAGTTTACTAAGAAAATATTACGGTTCGCTGCAACAAAGTGATTAAAGAAATCCTCTGCATACACACCATTGGGGTTATATAGAATCTCTGGAGTGGTTGTATACCAGGCATTGGGAATGCGTCCTGACTCAAATTGACGAGTAAACAAGTAGGTTGGCTCACTCAATTCATACTCATCTGAATCTTGAATATAACGATGCGTTGTCACCATGACAGGTTTATCACGGTGCTGATTAATCACTCCCTGTGCCCATGCCAGTTCAGCATGAGGGGTTTCTAACCCAATGTGCAGTGATAAAAAGGTTCGCCCACCTCCGTTAAAGAAGTGATAGCTGCTAGTTCCAGAAGGAGAAGACCCTCCATACCAATTTTTACCCTGATACCATTGGGGCCCAAAATTGGCGACGAAATTACGGTTGTCATAGTTATAAATGCCCGGTATTCGTACACCAAAGGGTAACGAGTCGTGATTGCCTTCAGTAATCCCATGAGGAACATTAGCTTGTCGTAGAATATCGAGAGCAGCGACCGCTCTAGCGTATTCGGTCGTGGATGCAGCATTCGTACCGTTTTCAACGACATCTCCATAATGAGAGACAAACTGAATGTTGAGAGCAGCTTGATGCGCAGCAATCCACTCGGTTTGAGCATTAAAGAGTTGAGGATTGCTTTCGCTGTACTTTTGAGTATCGGGTAGACCAACAACAAAAAATTTTCCGAGAGTCATGATAGATGCTTTCAGGTGAAGTTAATTTGACAAAGTGCAAGCTAAAGAGTCTGTTGGCACTGCAATACAACAGCATTCACCAAGAAGGGATGAAAGCCTCAATAATCCTAGTACAGGGAGGTTATCGAGAAAGGATAATGAGGTTATGAAGCGTTAAAATCACTATTCAGCAATAAACCTTTGCAAAAATCAACTCTGCATTGAATTTGCCTGTATTCTTGCATTAATACATCAAAATAACTTCTTGAAGTATAACTAACATGGTCGGCATCTTCATATCTTACTCTCGCAAAGATACTGCTTTTGTTAAAGCACTTTATGAGGCACTTGTTCGCTTAGATAGAGACCCTTGGATTGATTGGCAAGATATTCCACCTAGTGCGGATTGGCTGACAGAGATTTATGGAGCTGTCGAAGCAGCTGATACATTTGCATTTATTATTAGCCCAAATTCAGTTACGTCAGAAGTATGTGGCTTAGAAATTGCACACGCAGTTAAGCACAACAAACGCCTTCTACCAATCGTGCGGTGTGAAGCTGATGCCAAAGCTATCCCTCCAGCTCTAAGTGCTCTTAACTGGATTTTCTTTCGTGAGCAGGACGACTTTGAGACGAGCTTGCAGAAATTAATCAAAGCGATGGATCTGGATTTGGAATACGTGCGTGCTCATACTCGTTTGCTATTACGTGCAAATGAATGGGATAGGAAGGAACGAGACACAAGCCTTTCCTTACGTGGAAGTGATTTGGAAGATGCAGAGGAATGGCTTGCACAAGGAGCTAACAAAGATCCAAGACCAACCGAGCTTCAAGCTCAATTTATTATCGCAAGCCAACAATTTGAACGACAAGAAGCTCAACGTTGGAAAGAGCTATACGAAGAAGCTCAACGAGAACGTAAACGCGCGGAAATTGCTGAGGTAGAAGCTTTAAATGCTCTATCTGAAGCTCTTATTCTTGCTCGTGACCAACTTGGAGCTCTAGTTTCTATCGTCAAAGCTACTAAACAAGCGTATGAAGCTAAAGTACCTGAAACCCTCATGCATCGAGTTTTTCTAAAGTTTCAGCACATCCTCGCTAGCATGCAAGAGCGAAACCGTTTTGAAGGACATCACCACGATGTAATCGATGTTTGCTTTAGTTTAGATAACCGAGTCCTCGCCACAGCTGATGCTGATGGAGCAATAAAGATTTGGCGTACTGATGGTGCTTTAATTAAAACTCTAAAAGATGAGAATGTTACTTGTATTTGTTTTAGTCCAGATTGTCAGACTCTTGTATCAGGGACTACAAATGGATTAATCAGCTTTTGGTTGTTAAACGGTAAAAGGTTTAAGAGCTTTCAAGGACATGAAACTAAAATTACTGATTTAAGCTTCAGTCCTGATGGTCATACATTAGCATCAGCTAGTGCAGACACCACTATAAAGTTATGGGGACTTCATGGTAACTTACTCAAAGTTTTAGAAGGGCATCAGGAGTGGATTAGTAGCATTTGCTTTCATCCAGATGGTCAGACTCTTATCTCTGGAAGTGCAGATAAAACAGTTTGTTTTTGGAGCCTTGATGGTACACTACTGAGGCAAATTAATGCTCATCAATCCTGGGTAACTGATGTTAGTATGAGCCCGGATGGTAAACTCCTCGCTTCAGCAAGTGCTGATAATACAGTTCGACTATGGACTAATAATAGAGAGTTTAGGGCATTGAAAGGACATCAAGGCTGGGTAACGTGCGTCAAGTTTAGTTCAGATGGGATGACTATTGCATCTGCTAGTGTTGATAATACTGTAAAACTTTGGGATTTCAACGGTAAACTTATTCAAACATTTCGAGGACACAGAAATTGGGTAACAAGCCTAAGTTTTAGCTCGGATGGGCAAGTTTTGGCATCAGCTAGTGCGGACCGTACTGTAAAGTTGTGGTATGTCGGTCAAGAGAAGCGCATCTTAGAAGCTCACAGTGCAGGAATTAGTTGTATCGATGTATCCAGCACACAGATTCTTGCCTCTAGTGGCACTGATAGAGTAATTAGATTATGGCAGTTGAATGGAATCTGTATTAGAAGCTTTAAAACTTACAGTCCCAGAACAACGAGTATCTGTTTTCATCCCAACGGTCAAATTTTAGCTTCAGCCAGTGCAGATGCAAAAATCAAATTATGGCAATTAGATGGCACTTTGATTAATACTTTTCAAGGACATACAAATGATGTTAATAGTATTAGCTTCAGTTCGGATGGGCAATTTCTTATATCCGGCAGTAGCGATAAGACAATAAATATTTGGACAACTGAAGGTAAGTTAATTAGAACTTTACAAGGTTACTCAGGTAGAGTCACCAGTGTTCGTTTTAGCCCCAAGGGTCATTTCTTTGCATCTACTGGTTTCGATGGCAGCATTAAGCTCTGGAACTTAGACGGTTCTCCATTGAGAAGTTGGAAAGCTCATAGTTCCGAGATTCATAACATATTTTTCAATCTAGGTTGTAATCAACTGGGTTCAGTTGGTGCGGATAATATTTGTAAAATTTGGGATTTAGAGGGCAACCTGATTAAGGTATTTGATGAACATACGAACGAAGTATTAGCTGGTTGTTTTAGCCCAAATCAGAATACTGTCGCGACAGCAAGTTTAGATAAAACTATTAAGCTATGGCGACTGGATAATGATGAAACAAGAACATTTAAGGGACATACTGCTGGCATCACAAGTTTATGTTTCCATCCAGATGGAAGCTTATTGTTTAGTGGAAGTACAGATAAAACAGTCCGGATTTGGCAAATTCAAGAGCAAGAAAAAACTAAAGAGGATAACCCTTTATATTCCAAGTACTTGTCCGAACAAACATTGAACGATTTATTATCTCAATCCTGCGATTGGTTAAAGGATTATTTGAAGAACAATTCTAGCGTCAAAGAAGAGGATCGATATTTGTGTGACAAACTCCTCAGTAGAGATAGTAGAGCCTTACACTAATCATTTCCGAAATACATTGATTTGTTTTGTTTCTCACATCTTATACAAATAGCTCCACATCAAACCAATGACAACTTCAGGGGTTTCCAAATGAGGTAAAACTCCTGTGTTAGCGATCGCATAAAGTGCCTCAATTGCCGTTGGGTTAATCTGTCCCAACCGTTTACCAATCTCCACAGAACTAAATCGGGCAGCTTCGCCCCAAAAGAAGGCAGTCGGGGTTTTCAAGCGGTCGATGTAGAGCGACAAATCAAAACACAGATCACCGCGCAGAGATGCCAGTGCAGCATATTCCGCATTGGGTTGTAGTGCGGAAGCGAGGTATGCTTCTACGATTTCATTCGTCAGGCGCGATCGCTCAGCAAACAAAAATTGTTGCAAAAAATTCCGCACCGCCAATTCGTTAGCCGCCCCTAATGTGTACAACAGGCGATCGATCACGGGAGTTCCTGCCAGTTGAGCCGCAATGTTCCTGCCGTAGTCTAAGCCAAACTCGTTGTAACCAGAGGGACTTACTAACAATAATCGTTGAAACAGGTCGGGACGTTGAATTGCAAGGCGAATCACCAACCCTGCGGTGAGAGAAGAGGCACAGACGATCACCGGGGCACTGGCACTTTGCTCAATTAACTCAGTAATCACCGTGAAGTAGGCTTCAGGGCGGTACTCTTTAGCAGGGTGATCTGACTGTCCCCAACCGATTAAGTCAGGCGCGATGACTCGATAATCTGACGCAAACGCAGGATACACTTTTGACCATTCATAGGCTGAGGAACCTCCGCCGAGGCTGTGGAGAAAAATCATGGTGGGTCGCTGTTCATCCACATCCCAGGGAGTAGCAACAGGTGTGTAGTAGACCATTGCGCCCAATGAGGTTTCAATATCGCGCTGTCCAAAGCCAATCGGTTGAAATTGCAGCATGGCTCCCCGATCTAAATTCCCTTTTCAAGGCTACACAGTTTTGAGCGATCGCGCACGAGGAATGTCTGACAAAGCCCCTCTCAGCCTTGATTTGCCAACAAAATTCTTTAGATTGGTACGAGATGAGACGCTTCACCCAGGACATGGGTTCACCCAAATGGAGGATGTCCCACTGCCGCATCTTTGAAGACATTCAAAGTGTATTGTCTACGATTATTCCATCACTCGCATGAAGCTCACGGCGCGTCGCTAACCCAACTTCCACTCTTCATTCCTGCATGGAGAAGGAGCAGATTTCATCGTTAGCGACTTCCTGAATTGCGTTCCAGTCCAACGCCACAACAGGGCTGATGAAGTTATCAGGACAGAGCCATCATGCAACAAAAATCGGTCTTACATGCCAGTTGTTTGGCATATGAATTGTCTGCTACAAAAACGCTATTTCATGATCTTTCCCTCAACATTCAACCAGGCGATCGCATTGGTCTAGTCGGTGTCAATGGAGTCGGTAAGTCCACATTACTCAAACTATTGGCGCGACAACTGCAACCCACATCAGGAACGATCACGAGTACAGGCACGATTCACTATCTACCCCAAATTAGCCAGGTGCAGCGTGCGATCGCCCCACAAACGGTGCTGGGATTTCTGAGTAACGCGATCGAAGAGTGGTGGGTTGTTACTCAGTGGCTAGAGGAACGGTTCGATACAGTGCTCGATTTGGAGCAATCCATCAACAACTTGAGTGGCGGTGAGTTCACTCGTCTAATGTTGGCGATCGCGCTGGCTCAACAACCCGATGTATTGCTGTTAGACGAACCCACAAATCACCTCGATTTTTGGGCATTACACCAACTGCAAACGCAGTTGCAGACCTTTCCAGAGGCGTTTGTTATCGTCTCCCACAAGCCATTCTTTTTAGATCAGGTGGTCAATACCATCTGGGAACTGACCCCAACCGAGTTAAAGGTTTACGGTGGCAATCACACGTTTTACCAGACGAAGAAGGAGAGCGATCGCCAGGCCGCCATTAGAACTCATGAAACCGCTCAAAAGGAGCTAAAACAGGCAAAAGCAGCTTTGCAAGCTGAACTCACCCGCGCCACACGTTCACAGCGAGACGGACATCGACACGCGATCGCCAGTGGTATGGGCAAAATGGCACGCGACTATTATGCCAACCGTGCCTCATCGAATGCAGGAGCTACAAAACTCAAGCATCAAGCGGCAGTGGCTCAAGCAACCCAGGCTGTCGAAGCGACTAAACAATTTGTTCCAAAGGCGACGCAAGTTGTGCTCCGAGAAGCCAGTCCCAAACGCAGAACATTAGTTGAGTTGCAAAACACTCGGCTTTTGCGCGAAGACCGTTGCCTGATCGAATCGGCGACACTCACTCTCAAAACAGGCGATCGCCTCGCTATTCTGGGAGCAAACGGCTCTGGAAAATCCAGCTTGATTCAGGCAATTCTGGGGACAGAGACGGGGAACACATCCGCTCGATTAGTCGGTGAATGGGTACAAACGGCTAACCCGATGCGGGTGGTTTATCTCGACCAGTCCTACGCTCTTATCGATCGTCACCAGACTCTGTTAGAGAACATGCGATCTGCCAATCCTGACCTGGACTATCAGGTATTGCGGCAACAATTGGGGCACTTCTTGTTCTTTGAAGATGCCATCCACAAACCTGCTGCGGTGCTCAGTGGAGGTGAACTGGCACGACTGGCGATCGCCCTGATCAGCATCTCAACGATTGACCTGTTAGTGCTGGATGAGCCAACCAATAATTTGGATTGGGACACCGTACAACAGATGGTTACAGGATTAAATCGGTTTGAAGGGGCGATGTGGATCATCTCCCATGACCTGGAGTTTCTCAGTCAGGTGAGCGTGACTCAGGCTTACACCCTACAAAACTGCACCCTACACGCGATGCATCACTTACCCAACGAGCCGGATGCGTTCTACCAGGAGGTGTTGCAATTGACCAATTAAACGCCATAGAGGCGAAACCTCCAAGCAGAACTTCTAGCTCTGCTACCCGAATGCTTTGCCCTTACGAATAGAGGTTCTGAAGAGATTCAGTCCGCAGGCGGTGGAACGGGTAACCCTAACCCAGTGTTACCCATCCGATTTTCAAGGGTACGATCCTCATCCGCGTTATTATCCACCGCATAATCATCGGCTGAGGGATGATCGGGCTGGGTTTCAGTTCCTTGCTGTTGCTCAAGCCGCTCACGCACTGCTGCTTGGTCATCCCTCGATTGAAGCTCGTCTGGGTTTGGCGTCACAAACGGAGGATTTGGATTGCTAGAAGGTTGATCAACTGACATAAATAAACACTTCAATAAAGTCTGGAAATGGCTTTATTTCTAGTATTCAGTCAGATCTGAGGGGTTACGTCCGTCTCAGGAATCAAATCAGCATAGGTCATTAATCAATCAGCATGGGTACATCTTGAGTACATCTATAGTGCGTTATGCCGCACTCATGACAGCCTACGCGATCGCCCTTTATCCCTTCTCCTTCATCCCTTATCCCTCATCCTTTATCCTTCATCCTTCATCCTTTATCCTTTATCCTTTCCTTTTTCTCTCTTCTTTCTTCTCTCTTCTCTCTTCTCTCTTCTCTCTTCCTTCTTCCCTCTCATCCCGCCCATAGCCCCTGAGCAAATCGCACCGAAAGGCTTCCCATGAGAATGCCAAAAAAGACCATCGTGGCATAGCCCCAACGAGGATAACGACTGAGCAACAGCCCCAGCGCGATCGCCAACGTCACCACTCCAAAAGCATAGCGTTCCGCCGAAGTGGTTCTGCCGGTGCTGAGGATGATCAACCAGCTAAAAACACCATAGGTCAGTGCCACTCGACCCAAATCACGCCGGGTGTGCCACAGCAAGTAAGCTCCGCCAAATACCATGACCAGATTGACCAGAATGGAGCCTCCAAGCAACCACAGAGCCAATGCCACCAGGCAAAATCCATATCCCGTTTTGGGCGAGCCAAGTCGATGGCGTGTTCTCCAGAGCACGACTGCCAGAGCCAACAAAATCAGCAACGCGATCGGATACCAGGGATCAACGATTCTGCCTTCATCCTGGTTAGCAGGTCCAATTAGAACCTCCATGAAACGGCTGAGCCATACTGCCCCATGAAACGCCTGATCATCCGATTGCCACCCTCGCTGAGCAAGGACAAAGGCGAATGGTTGCCCAAACCGCACCCCGCAATAGAGCGTATAAAGCAGCAATCCCATACTGCTAGCAATGGCAGTGATATAGGCGATCGCAGTTCGTCGTTCGCGCCAAGCCACCCACAAAAACGTGGGGATCAGAGCAACTCCCGGTGGACGAATGGCAGTGGTCAATGCACCCCAAAACGCTGCCCAGCCATACAGTTGCTTCTCAAAGGATCGCAACGCCAACGTACTGCACAGCAGAAACAAGCCTTCGGTGTAGATCACCGTGCCAAACAGCGAAAACGGACACCAGGCTAAAGCAGCGGTTGCCCAACGTGCGATCGCCTGATGATGCTCCTCCCGCACCCAGCAGTAAAGGATAACCAGCGCACCCCAAAAGGCAACATTATTGATCAGAGTGCCTGCCACCTCAAAGGGCAAACCGAGTTCCATGGCTACTTTGATCAGGAGGGGAAACAACGGAAAAAAAGCGACGTTGTACCCCTCACCATCATTTTGAAACTGGTAGCCAAAGGTCACGATCGTGTCGTAGATACGACTGTCCCAACGTGAAAAGATTTCCCAACTGGCGATCGCCGCTTCTCCCCCCTCTGGAGTCGGTAATGCTGGAGCAATCACCAACAAACACAGCAAGATCACCAAACGACTGGATAACCACATCACCGTGGCAAAGCGAAACGCCTCCTGCCAGGGCAATTGAGCCTGATTTGGCGTAGGTGAATCGAAGGCTTGATCGGTCACACGTAATGGCTGAGATAAAGACGATAAAGTGCCCCCACCGTCTGAGGAGCAGCAAGGGAAACCATTCCCCAGTTAGGGACACACAGCCCCCACGCTCCTACCTCGGAACATGACTTAAAGAACAACCTTAAGCAAACCGAGTCGGTGAGAATTGAGCCATAATATCATCCGCCTGTCCCGCCAGAAAGCGAGCATAACGACGGGCTAGCGGTGGCAAGACAGCAAAGGGGCTGCTAAATCCCGAAAAAATATGAACCCCTTCAACGGAGGGTAGTGCCCCAATCAGCGGTAGATGATCCCCTGTAAATGCGACCAGACAATGCCCCCAGGCTCCCGGCACATGTTGCAGCTTCGGCAGAATGCGCCCAACTTGCGTGCGAATCTCTAACTCACTTTGGGCTGCATCTGCTATGGCATAGGGGTCGGTCAACACACGGCTAATCTGCCCCATTCGCACACGCCCATCGCAAAACTGGATCGCTCCCGCATCCAAAATCGGTGGAGCAATTTCGTGTCCAGGTGTGTCCCACAGCGAATCAATGTCTGGTTGCCCGGCGATCGCCTCTAGCTGAAACCGCTTCAACTCCGCTGCCATGACAATGGTTCGCAGTTGTATCTCCAGTGGTGGAGTCTCCACTAATTCGGCTTGGGTAAAGCAACACCGCACCGGGATGTTGACTGCTTGCAACAGCGATCGACTCAGACCACCCGCACTCACTACAACATTGGCAGCAGCATAGGAACCCTCAGAGGTGACGACCCCAGTTACACGATCGCCTGTTTTGATAAATCCCGTTACCTCAGCCGTGTCGATCGCACCTCCCAAACGCAGCATTCCCTGCACATAGGCTTTGGTGATCAACTCTGGCTCTACATGCCCATGGCGACCATGCAGCGCAGCCGCGATCGCACCAGGGTCTAACAATGGCTCCAGTTCACAAGCCGCTTCAGCCGAAATCAACACCGGGGGAATGGCACAACCTGCATATGCTGCTGCGAGCGCGGCTGGATCAGCATCCGAGTCGATGGTCAGCACCAGGTCTAACTCTCGAAACTGAATATCCGCCTCCAACTCAGCAGACAGGTTGCGATATAACTCCATGGCTTCCTGACAGATTAGCCGCGTCAGGTCTGTCGTCGCTGACCAGTAGGCGATGCCGCCATAGCTATAGCGTGTCGCGTTCTGTGGCACTGCCTGCTGTTCTAGCAGCACGACCGAAAACCCAGCCCTGGCTAACTCATATCCTAACGCTGCTCCGGCAAAACCCCCTCCTACCACAATCCAATCGGCTGTCTTCATTCGCTCAATCCTGCATTTGCAATCACAGCATCCACTTCAATTTCTACTAACATATCGGCTGTCGCCAGACGACTCACCTCTACTAGCGTATTGGCTGGACGAATTTCGCTAAAAAAGTCATGGTGTGCGCGAGTGCTCTGTTGCCACTCATCCATGTTGGTGAGGTAAACGCGAGTTCGCACCACATCCTTTAACGTCGCCCCAACGGATTGTAGAGAAGCCTCAATCTTGCGATAAATATAGGTCGCCTGCCCGTACACATCGCCAGGATGTTGAATTTGCCCATTAGTATCGGCAGCGGTAGTGCCTGAAACATAGACAAATGGACCCACCCGCACCACTCGTGAATAGCCTGCGATCGCCTCCCACGGGGTGCCCGTCGAAACTAATTTGCGCTCCATACTCTCTTTGCTGCTGTCATCTGGCACCAATCTTACTCCGACCTACCAGACTAAACAAATTTGGCAGCTCACAATGGCAAGTTCGTTACAAACCTTGGGTACAATAATCGGGATCATCAAGGGTGTGACCAAGCAAACTCACATCTATCTCCGGACAGAAAAATATGAGTAGAAAAAACCCTTCAGCCAATAATCACTCCCAGCGTTTGTTCTTGTTCGTTGGAATTTGTAGCATTCTTGGAGTCGTGCTTGGAGGTACAGCCAGTCATGCTGAAATGCAACAATGTCTGACGGCTGAAACCCCTTCTAATGAATGCTTGACACAAGACCCAACCATTAAGGTTGTTGAAGGCATGAGTGGGGGTCTGGTTGCCGGAGCCGGAGCCGCGATCGCTGTTACCTGGCAATCCTGGCAGAAGAAATAACCCAAAAGCCGTTTAAGCAGGGCGACGAGTCAGCAAGCCCCAGAAGAAGATCAGCGTAATCGCACCGATGACCGCGAGGGCAATGCTGGGAATGGTGAAAGCACCAACAGTCCCACCGACCGCAATTCCGAGCAAGGCTTTTCCTAAGTAGCCTCCCAAAATCGCGCCCAAAATGCCTAATCCAGTCGTTGCCCAAATGCCACCCCCCTGCTTGCCGGGGTAAATTAGTTTCGCAACCGCACCTGCAACAAAGCCTAATAAAATCCAAGCAACAACTCCGCCCATTCACTCCTCCCGGAAGGTGATCCAGCGACTGGCTGGATTGTGCGTACACATTACCACTTCAACTTAGTAGGATGCCTCTACCCAATGGAGTAGAGGCATACAGGGCTAGAAGAGCAGACGCGATGAATCGCGTCTCTCTCGGCAGGACTCCAATTCAATGTCGTCATGGTTTTGGCGATCGCCACAGGTGATGTGATCAGCGATAACCTTACCCCTCTACTCCTCCACTCTCTATTCCCCACCTTCTCTTGGTCGAACCACAGGCGCAGAGATCACACCTTTTTCCTCCAACACCTGGGCTGCCCGCAAAACCAACGCCTCATTATAAGGAGCGGCGATAATCTGCACTCCCAGGGGCAAGCCACCCGCTTGTTGAATCGGCACAGACACAATCGGCAAGCCAATGAAGGACAACGGTTGAGTAAATAGCCCCAGGTTTGGGCGATTGAGCACTTCAACCCCATCGATCACAATCGTTTGTTGACCAATCAACGGAGACGGACAGGGCGTTGTCGGTGCCAGAATCAAATCAACCGTTTGAAATACTTCCCGGACGCGATCGCGGAACCAGCGACGAAACCGCTGCGCTTGCAAATACCAGGTCGTCGGCACCATAGCTCCCGCTAAAAAGCGATCGCGGGTTGCAGGGTCAAAATCCTGCGGTCGGGCTTTGAGATTGTCAAAGTGCAGATTGCTCCCCTCACAGGTGGTGATCACATAGGCTGCGGCTCGTGCTCGATGCGCTTCTGGCAGCGTGACTCGCTGCGTTGCTCCCAGAGCTTGAGCCACCTTTTCAACGGCTGCCCATACCTCTGGTTGTGCGCCTTTCGCAAAGTAATCATCGGCGATCGCAATCCTGAGTCCCTCAATGCCCTGATGGAGTTGGGGCAAGCAGAAGTCGGGAGAGCGAGTTGTGCAGATCGGATCAAGGGGATCAGCCCCCTGCATCACATCAAAGGACAATGCCAGATCGCGCACTGATCGGGCAAAAGGGCCAACGTGATCTAAACTGCCGACAAACAGGCAGACCCCCGCACGAGACAACCGCCCATAGGTCGGCTTTAACCCTAAAATGCCGCAGAGAGAAGCAGGCACTCGAATTGACCCGTTGGTATCTGACCCCAAGCTGAGCGGCACCAACCCTCCAGCAACCGCAGCGGCAGATCCCCCTGAGGAGCCTCCGGCAATGCGACTCAAGTCGTGGGGGTTGTGCGTGGGACCGTAGTGGCTGTTTTCCGTCACAAATCCGTAGGCATACTCATCCATGTTGAGTGCGCCCACCAGCACCGCCCCTGCCCGTTTGAGGGCAGCCACGACAGTTGCATCCTGGGTTGCAGGGGGGTGTTCTCGATTGATCTTGGAGCCTGCCAGAGTGGGCAAACCTGCCACATCAAACAGGTTTTTGACCGCAAAGGGAACTCCTGCCAGAGGACCAACCTCCTGCCCTGCGGCGATCGCCCCATCTACCCTGACCGCATCTGCGATCGCCTGCTCTGCCAACACATCAGTAAAGCTGTTAAGAGCTTTGTCGTCAGTCGCAATTCGGTCGAGAGAGGCGCGAACAATACTTTCAGCACTGACTTCACCCGATCGAACTGCCGTGGCGATCGCGGTGGCATCTGCTTGATCAAACTCTAGCGTCATGGTTCAAAATCGGGGCGAAAGGTAGGGGCAACTTCAACGTCAGGTAACGGAAAATCGAGCACGAGTTGGGCGATCGCGGCAGTTCGGGCGACATTATCGACAACACCGGGCTTATACTCTGGAGCGATCGGCAAATCCAGCACGAGTGCCATTTGTTCGACGTAGCTCTCAAAATTCAGGATCTTTTCTGTCATACCGTTTTCAAACGTCTTCTCCAAATTCTAGTGGGTCATGGCATCCATTCTTTGCAAATCTGCATTGGCGATCGCTTCATTCCACAGGACATTTCCTCAATCTCGCACTGAAACTTTTGTAAAAACGTGTTCTTTTTTACTTAAAGCAGGCATTAGCTAATCGTCCTAAAATTGAAACACTGATAATTTCGTCCCATACAATTTGGATTTTGAAATGGAATCATTTCTGCTAATAGCCAGCATTATTTTGTTAGTGACAACCGGGTTTTATGCCTGGTTCACTTACAACATCTTGAAGGAACTGCGTCAAGAAAATAACCTGTATAGAAACCTCATTGAAAAACAGTTAAGACTATCAACTGTTCCTCATATTCACTGCGATATGAAGCCTGATTTTCAGGCAAATAATGTCAAGTTAGAACTTTATAACTTAGGAAATGTTCCGGCATACGATCTCCAAGTTTGTGTGATCGGAGCTTACACCGAAGAGAATATGGATATTCCTACCTTCATGCGAACGTTTATCCAACCCCGATTTCGCAAATATCCACTCCAGGTTGATAAGGTTGGTTACTACGGTATTCGCAGCAGTATGCGTCATCCATTACTGCCGTTTCAACAGCGATTAGCACTGCCTTTAAACCTACCTGCCCCTCCAGTTGATGTCTATGCTTTGCTGCAATATCGAGAGATTTCGGGTGGCAATTATTATCAGGTTTATTGCTTTTCAGACTTAGATGAGCAGGGCAATTACAAAGCAAATATTCTGGAACCCTCAAAACAGGAACCTCTAGAACGATTTCACTTTTATGACACGGATGATATCAACCTTGCAACGAATGAAAAAGTCTTACCGTATCATGTGCGAGACTTTATTGATTTGTGGAACCATTCTCTCTCGTATCGTTTGACGATCTTTTTTGCAGGGGAAACAACCAATCCTCAGGAGGCTAGCGGAACCTGAGCGATTGCAATATTTTATAGCTTTGGTCAGAAAGCTTAAGACAACGGCAACGGCTCAAGCCCTAATTCTGGGGAGGCTGCCTGACTCGCCTCCGCCGCATCGAATGTGGCTATGGCTATAGATGACGGATTTTAGATTTTGGATTCTGACTTCAATCTAAAATCCGAGATCTAAAATCCAGAATGGGTTGTCCCTAGTCTGCCTGGCGTTCCACCAGGGCTTCCATGGTGCTGCTGAGATAGTGCCCTGACATCACACTGCTGGACAGGCAATATTTGTTCTCACCCAACTGGTGCAGAGTTTCAAAGCCACTTCGACGTTGGCGATCGCCCAGTACCCAGTAGCGTTGCACAATAGATTCGGGAGCAATCCAGCCTTCGCCTTCCACCCGCCCCAGTTGGCTATGTTGCAGCACAAAGGTATATTGTCGTTCGCCTCCATTAAAGCGACCCCGATATTGGAAGGCAATTTCTTCCCGCTCGGTGCCAGGAAACATCAGCTTTGTCACCATGGTGTACCAATTGTCACGACTCCAGGCAATTAAAATTGCCCCTTTGACCGCAATTGGCATTGCATCCCGGTCGAGCCAGCTTCCTTGAAGTGTCCAACGTCCTGCTTCCAGCAAAAAAGTGTGAGACACAGTACTAATCCTCGTACGTTTGTCCTGGGTGGTGTTCGTGCTGTCCTGAATGGCAATTCATGTTACCACGCAGGCTTTGTTGCACCAGGTGAATTTCCCCTAGAGTTACCGCTTTCTTTGCCCCAGTCACCTCCGGGAGATTACCGGGAATGTCCTGCATCCGCCAATATGCCAACACTGCAAAGGCGATCGCTTCTTTAAAGTCTGCATTCAAGCCCACATCATCGGTTGTGCAGACAGGAATTAACTCCAGATTAGCTTGTATTCGCTGTTTCAAATAGAGATTATGACTGCCGCCCCCACAAATCAAGACCTGATCGGGCAACTTCGGCAAAAATTGATAATAGCTTTGAGCAATTGAAGCCGCTGTTAACTCCGTCAGAGTTGCCAGAATATCCGCCGGAGAAAGGTTGTAACTCGCTGCATCACGCAGGCATTGATGGAAGTAATCGAGGCTAAACAGTTCTCGTCCTGTCGATTTAGGAGGTGGTATTTGGAAGAAGTCTTGCTGCAACCATTGCTGCACGAGCGGTTGACAGGGGATGCCGCTGGCTGCCCAGGCTCCATCCTGATCGTAGGTCTGCGCTCCGTTGGAGAGATGTTGCACTGCCAGATCCAATAGCGTGTTTCCCGGTCCGGTGTCCCAACCCAGGATTGAGGGAGTTTGAACAGCCGACTGGGGTGCATTGCGGGCAGGCAAGTAAGTGACGTTGCCGATACCGCCGATATTTTGCACACACCGATCGAGCGTGTCATGTCCTAACACCCACTTATCTAGCGCAGACACCAGTGGAGCACCCTGCCCACCAGCAGCAATGTCAGCCACCCGAAAATTGCTGACGGTGGTGATCCCGGTGCGATGGGCGATCGCCTCTCCCCGTCCCAGTTGCAGGCTGTAGCCCAGCGTCTCCACCACGTTATCGGCATAGCGGCTTGTCGCGGGAGGTCGATGATAGACCGTTTGCCCATGAGAGCCGATCAGTTCAGCGGTTGGGTGCCCTTGCTGAATGGCGATCGCAGCTTGAGCGAATTGTTCTGCGATCGCATCATCCAGCGCAGCAAACTCTGCCATGGAGAGGGATCCGTCGGCAATCACGGACACAATGCGCGATCGCAACTCTGGCGGATAGGGATAGGTTGCACCCGCCACCAACTCCACGCGCAGATCGGTCGTTGTGCCAGAGAGCCTGACCAGAGCAGCATCAATCCCATCTACCGACGTACCACTAATTAAACCGATGACTAACATGGGCAAGAAATGTGAGGAACTGAGATCCCATGCTAAAGGAGAAAGGGTTCATTCAGTAGAGAGTAAAAGGGTTAGATATTTAACCTGAGTTTGGGATAAGGATCTTGGCGGTTAAAACCGCGCTACAAGCGCAAAACCGACCTGCATCAGTTCGGCAAACCTTGACCTTCTGTAGTCCGTGCAGGCGGACTTCGCTCCCATAGCCACGAATTGATTCGCCAGGTGTTTAACCCGAATTGACGTTATTTAGCCAGCAAGCTTAGGAGATAGGACTTACGCACTTGAGGCCTAAAACTTCGATCCCCCCTAGCCCCCCTTAAAAAGGGGGAATTCCGGAAGCCCCCTTCTAAGGGGGTTTGGGGGATCTAACTGCGTAAGTCCTGGAAGATTTCTGAGAAAGAATCTACCCGTCGTTTTTTTGGTAGGGGCGTTTCGCGAAACGCCCTTACAGGTATTTTGTTTCCTGGAAATCCCCTTAGGATCGCGAATTTATTGAGGTGTAATTCCTGGCGTAGGGGGGTGGCATTCGGTCAAAAGCCTTTGCCATCGTTTCAGAACCCTCTGCCGAATGCCGCGCCCGTACAGGGGGTTGCCGTTTTTCAGGTTATTTAATTCACGATCCTTAGGACAATGGCAATGGGTCAAACCCGGATTCCAGGGGAGCTTTCCGACTCCTCCACCCTCCCACTCCCCGGTAAACTCAAAGATGACGTATCGCAGTCTTTTTTAACCGCATGACATCAACCCTACAGCAACAGATCCGCGACTTTTACGATGCCTCATCCGGGCTATGGGAACAGATCTGGGGTGAGCATATGCACCACGGATATTACGGAGTTGATGGGCGCGATCGCAAAGAGCGACGACAGGCGCAGATCGACCTGATTGAGGAATTGCTGGCATGGGGTGGAGTGCAACAGGCAAGCCGCATTCTCGATGTGGGCTGTGGCATTGGGGGCAGTTCCCTTTATTTAGCTGATCGGTTCAACGCCGATGTCACGGGCATCACCCTCAGCCCGGTGCAAGCCCAACGCGCCACGGAACGGGCACAAGCTGCCGGATTGAGCCAACGTACCCGATTTCAAGTGGCAGATGCGCTGGAGATGCCCTTTCCAGATCAGTCCTTTGACCTGATTTGGTCGCTGGAGAGTGGCGAACACATGCCCGATAAAGTGAAGTTTTTAGCGGAGTGCGATCGCGTCTTGAAGCCTGGAGGGCTGCTGTTAATAGCAACCTGGTGTCATCGCCCGACAACGCCTCCGGCCGCACCACTCACTGCCGATGAGCAGCAACATCTGGCTGACATTTATCGGGTCTACTGCCTGCCCTACGTCATTTCGCTGCCAGAGTATGAGGCGATCGCCCACCAACTGTCGCTGCAAAACATTCGCACCGATGACTGGTCAACGGCTGTCGCCCCCTTCTGGAATGTTGTGATCGACTCTGCCATTACTCCAAGAGCAATATTTGGTTTGCTGCAATCGGGTTGGACGACGATTCAAGCGGCACTGTCTCTGGGCTTGATGCAACGGGGCTATCAACGGGGTTTAATTCGCTTTGGGGTGTTGAGCGGCATCAAACCAGACTAGCCTCTGGGCAGAGGCTTATCCCTTGAGCCAAGATAGGGGCAGTTTAGCCACACCAGGACGATGCCCCAATTCCCATCCCTGCGCTATCTGCTCCTCGCAGTTTTGATGATGGTTGCCGTTGTCGGATGCAATTTGGCAAGCGGGCCTCCCTTTCCCACCTCGTCTGCCCGTCCAACACCGGAAGTCCAACAGAGCGATACCCCAAACCAGGCGATCGCCGCTGTTGATTCGACGGGTGGGCAAGCGGGCATCTTCACCGATCCAGCGGGTTTGATTCGGGTGGAGCCATTGCCCATCGACCCTGCCCTGCGCAACGAGTGGACTCCTGAATTGGAGGAGGGCTTCTGGCAACGGGCAAATCAAGTCATTCAACACTTTGCTAACCGGGGCTACGGCAATACACACGGAGAGAACGAGAAGCGATCGTATCCCTTTGCGATGTATGACTTTTTAGCAGGGAACCGCGAACAGGCGTTGGAATTTTTGCAAAGTGAGGACAACCAGGGAGAGGAGCACGAACACACCGAAGGAATTGACTACTACTTCTCCTTTACGCTGAAGGGACAAATTCGCAAATATTTCTTCTTTGGGCAGTGGCTCGATCCCGATTACCGGGAACGCATGTTTGCAGGGGCAAAACGCTGGACAGCCGAAGACCCCACTACTCGTCCCCACCCGCTCTATGGCGAGGGTAGTGGCGAAGGCAACGAGTGGACCGTGCAACGACGGGGCTATTGGGTCGATCGCCGCAACACAGACAACCTGCGAGCCATGCGAGAGGTCGCCGTTTATCTAATGGCAGAAGAAACGGGCAATGAAGCCACACGCGATCGCTACAAAGAAAAGCTACAACGCTATGTCTGGGCACTCTACAACATCGGCATGGGCGAGTGGGATTCAGAAACCTATCATGGACATACCTTTGCGGCGTATCTCAATCTCTATGACTTTGCCAAAGATCCAGAGGTAAAACGCCTGGGTAAAGCGGCTCTCGATTGGCTCTCGGCTTCCGCTGCATTGAAGTATTATCACGGCGGTTGGGGCGCACCCAGCAAACGAGATGATGGTGGCGGAAATGTAGTGCTGCAAGCAGACGCCGCCCGTTTCTTCTGGATTTATTTTGGTGACACGCCTGCCCCCAACGAATCGCCAGAACGAGACATCATTCATGCCATCACCAGTGCCTATCGTCCGCCACTGGCAGTCATGGCGTTAGCTCATAAACAGTTCGATCGCCCGGTGGAATTGATCAATACCAAACCCACCTACGAGAACTGGAAACCCGGCGGTGAGGATGCCCCCGTTTATTGGGAGACACTGTTTTTGGGGCATACCTACCAGATGGGCAGCGTCGTCTCCTCCTTTGCTGATGGGGATGTTGGTTCATTCAGGCTCATGGCAGACAACAGCGATCGCGGTGTTGATTGCTTTGTGGTCAATACTGGCGATGAGTGGGTTGAGTCTGGCAAACGCGAAGGCGATCAGATTGGGCAATTCCGCAACTCCCTGATCTGGCTCAGCCCTGCGGTGGGTCAACCCTTTGCCTTTCAACTTCCCAAAACGGCTCAGACCGAAATTGACAGTGATATCTGGTTCTTTCAACTGGAGGACACCTGGTTAGCCCTGCATCCGATTAACCTTCAGCCCTATCAATCGGTCGAACCCAATGAAGACCAGCAGGAAGACTATCCCAACGAGCAGGGGTTGAAATCTAGAGCACAGGGCAATGGCTATGCCGGGTTTGTCTTAGAAGTGGGAGAACCTCAATCTCATCGCAGTTATGCCGACTTTAAGCGATCGATTAAAAACCGCAGTCGCCTCAATTTGAGTGCCCTCAATCAAGGAAACGTGACTTACACCAACAGCACTAGGGAAACATTAGAGCTAACCTACAACCGGGAAAATGACTTGCCTACCGTGACTCGCAATGGCGATCGCTACGATTGGGCATCTCACTATGACCTGTATCGTCCAACCGAAGGAGACCTCATTTCACTGGGCTGGAAACAGGGCACCTTGCGCGTCAACACGGGTGGACACCGCTTTGAAACCACAGTCGGGGGCGATCGTCTGGTTCGCTAACGGCGGCAGAACGGCTTCTGGCTTGAACCTCTAGACTCCGGGCTTCTTTGGGTGAGAGCAGAAATCTCTGTCATTCCTTAAAGGAAGCCGGGGATTGAATGGCAACCCACTATACTGGCGAATATATTCCTGCCAAGATAATTAATCTCCTGAGAGATCATCCTCCTCGTACAGACGCGATTAATCGCGTCTCTGCAAACTCTTTCTGCCCTTTTCCATGACTCCCAATTCCCCTAACCCTGAACCCCTCAGCGTCTTCATCTCCTACTCCCACAAAGATGAAAACCTGAAAGATGAACTTGTTGTGCATTTGGCAAACCTGAAGCGTCAGGGCAAGATTCGCGCATGGCAAGACCGTGACATCGAAGCGGGAGCCGAATGGGACGCCGAGATCAAACAGCAACTCGAAGCCGCTGAAGTGATTTTGCTGTTAATCACTCCCCGTTTTCTGGCTTCAGACTATTGCTACGACAAAGAGATGCAACGGGCAATTCAACGCCACGACGCAGGCACCGCACGAGTGATCCCCATCATTCTCAAACCCTGCGACTGGCAGGATAGCCTCTTCAGCAAATTGCAGGTCGTACCCAAAGATGCCAAACCTGTCACGAAATGGGATGACCAGGACGAAGCCTTTCTGGATGTCGTCAAAGGGATTCGTCGTGCGGTGGAGTCCCTTCAAGCAAAAAAGCCTCTGGGGGAAACGCCTGATTCACCCACCGTTTCCCCTTCTGCTACCAATACACGTACGGACGCGATCGCCCATCCCATCGGTACGGACGCGATCAATTTTCACGGCGCAGGTACGGACGCGATTAATCGCGTCCCTGCCAATCCAATTAATCGCGTCCCTGCCAATCCAATTTTCTCCACCTACAATCCCACCACCTTTACCGGACGCGACGCTGAAATCGCCCATCTCACCCAAATTCTGCAAAACGGTTGCCGTCTGGTGTTGATTCACGGCATGACTGGAATCGGCAAAACTGCCCTTGCCGAACGGTTAGCGGTTAATTTTGTTCAACCCTCCACCCGCTACAGTCAGGTGATTCTCGATCGCGGCGTATCCTCCAGCGACTTCACCAGGGGTGCGCTGGCGATTTTGGCAAAACTGGGAGACGACACCGCCCAACAATTGCCCGACGAGCAACTGTTGCCCCATCTGCTCAAAAACCTGGAGCAGCAACCCTGCTGGCTGCAACTCGACTCCCTGGAATATCTGCTCTGCCAAAACGACCAGGGGGAATTTCATTTTGCGGATGCCACCTGGTTAGACTTCCTGGAGCAATTTCTTACTCGCACCTCTGCGTCCCGCCTCATTCTCACCTCTCAGGCATTGCCGACAGACTGGGGCGATCGCGCCTTTCGCCTCGACAACCTCTGGCAGGAATACGCCCTGCGCGGTCTGGACAAATCGCAGCGCATCGACCTGTTTCGGCACTATGGCGTGACCCCACAAACTGACGTTGATAGCGATCATCTCTGTGCGATCGCCGACTACTTTGATGGGCATCCCCTGATCCTCAAAATGATTGCCGGGGATATTCAAAAGCGTCCCTTTAACGGCAATATAGACAAATATTGGCGCGACTATTATCAACAACGCCAAACCCAAACCCGGTTAAAGCTGCACCAGAGCCAGGAAGAGCGGGCGCGGCAGTGGGTGAGACAAACCCTGGAGCAACTGCCCGACCTGCCTCGGCAAATGTTGCAACGGGGTGCGGTGTTTCGACGTGCGGTGCCAGAAAGCTTTTATCCCGCGATGTTGCCTAACATCCCTGACTCAGAGAGCAGCACTGCGCTCACGGTGCTCAAATCGCGCAACCTGGTAGAAGACACTGACCTGATTAACGGCGAATTGTGGGTGCAACAACACAACCTGATTCGGGAGATTGCTCTGGCTCAACTCAAAACTGACACTGCCATCTGGGAAGCAGCGGAACGTCAAGCGGCTCACCTCTGGCTGACGGCTTACACTCCTGCCCCTGATGCCCCAAACTTGGAAACGGTGCGCGGTTACCTGGAGGCATTTGACCATTATTGTGAGATTGCCGATTGGGATACGGCTTGTTCGGTTCTAGATATTCAGATCGACTCGCCTACACAAGAACCACTCCACTGGCAGCTAGAAACCTGGGGATACTACAAAGAAGAAATTCGACTTTATGAGAAGGTAGTTGGAAAAACTTTGCCTGACCGGGATATCCTCTGGTCTCGAGGATTTGGACTTGCGTACTCTGGACTTGGTAACTATTCTTCCGCCGCTCAGTACCATCAACAAAGCTTGAAACTAGCGCGGAGTAATGGTGATAGAAGCAGCGAAGCAAAAGCCTTAGGCAATCTGGGGGGTGCGTACTACAATCTGGGGCAGTACGAACGGGCAATCGATTTCCATCAGCAACACCTGACCATTGCGCGGGAGATTAGCGATCGCCAGAGTGAAGGCAATGCTCTGGGCAATCTGGGGAATGCGTACCACAGTCTGGGAGACTATGAGCGGGCGATCGACTACCATCAGCAATATCTGACCATTGCATGGGAGATTGGCGATCGCCAGAGTGAAGGCAATGCTCTGGGCAATCTGGGGCTTGCGTACTACAGTCTGGGAAACTATGAGCGGGCGATCGACTTCCATCAGCAATGTCTAACCATTTTGCGAGAGATTGGCGATCGCGCTGGTGAAAGCAAAGCTCTGGGCAATCTGGGGCTTGCGTACTACAGTCTGGGAAACTATGAGCGGGCGATCGACTTCCATCAGCAAGCCTTGGCTATTAGTCGGGAGATTGGCGATCGCCAATGGGAAGGTATGAGCCTGAGCAATCTGGGACTTGCGTACCACGGTCTGGGAAACTATGAGCGGGCGATTGACCTCTATCAGCAATCCCTGACCATTGCGCGGGAGATTGGCGATCGCCGGGGTGAAGGCAATGCTCTGGGTAATCTAGGGCTTGCGTACTACGGTCTGGGAAACTATGAGCGGGCGATTGACTACCATCAGCAATATCTGACCATTGCATGGGAGATTGGTAATCGCCTGGGTGAAGGGACTGCTCTCGTCAATATGGGAGCGGCACAACTAAAGCTAGAGCAGCATTCAGAATCGTTAGCCAACAACCGAGCGGCATTGGAGATTTTTCGAGAAATTGGTGGTCGAGAGGGAGAAGCTGAATCTCTCAAGAATTTAGCAGAGGTGCATCAGGCGTTGGGTAAGATCGAGGTGGCGCGAGAGTTTTGTCAGCAGGCGTTGGCGTTGGCGACGGAGTTGAGCATTCCCCTCAAGGCAGAGTGTGAGACGCTGATGCAGTCCTTAGGGGGTGGGGATGCCTCCTGAAGATTGCGAGTCTCCCTATTTTGAAGTTGTCACCCCATTGGGGGTCTGCATTCGCACTACTCCCGCATACTGGGAGAAGATAATCACCTTCAAGCATCCCACTATGGCAGGGCAAGAAGAGGCTGTCCAACAAACCTTGCGAGAGCCTTCAGAAATTCGGCAGAGCCAGAGTGATCCCGATGTATACCTTTACTACAAGCCTGATCCACCCTACTTCATCTGTGTCGTTGCTCGGCACCTGAATGGAGATGGATTTATCATTACTACCTATCGCACTAACCGCATCAAAATTGGAGCATCCCTATGGACAGCCTAAAAATTTATTACGACGCAGTTGGTAAAACTCTAACGGTGTGGTTTGACGATCCCACTCAAGAGCATGTCGCAGAGGAAACTGAAGAAGAAGTTATTCTCATCAAAAATCATGCTGGGAAAGTCATCGGGTTTGAGCGGCTGAACTACACACCTATCAATGCGGAAAATTTATACGTTGAGTTGCTAAAGGTTTAACCGACTTTATGGCGCAAGTAAAAGTTTTCTATGAACCAGAGACGGAATTACTGACTGTATTCTGGCAAGGTCCCGGCAAAGAGCAAATCAGTACTGAGTTGGGGGATGGAGTTATCCTGATTAAGGACTCAAGAACTGGAGAACCGATTGGTGTAGAAATCTTGTCATACCATCCGGGAGATAGCCGTTTTGATGCCGTCAGCGTCGAACTGGGACAGCTGGGTTCTGCTCAATAACGATATTGGCAGGAGGAATCGGATGAACGTTAAATACGATGCAGAAGCAGACATTCTTATTTTTATCTTCCGCAATACGTTTCCGGTGAATGCGATTTCTGAGCCTGGAGGCGTGATTATCAGCTATAACGAAGCCGATGAACCCGTCAGCATTGAATTTCTCAACGCTTCTAAACGTCAATTAGTGAATCCTCAAAATCTCAATTTAACGATCACCACGTAGTTGAAGAATATGAGTTCCAATATTCAACAGCCCTTACAGGTCAATTCAACATTGTCAACGCTTTTGACAGAGCTAGGAGAAGAATGCGAGAAAGTGGTCTTCCTGCTGAGTCAATTAAAGCTAGCCACATTAACTGATGATCAAAAAGGCGACATTCTGGCTGAACTCGTAGGCTCGGTTACTCACCTTCATGTCCATACTGAGAACCTTCCGGAATCGATAGAAGATGAAATTCTGATGCTTCCTGATGAACCAGATGACGAAGATTAGAAAGGCACAAGGCTGACAGAGAAGTTGAAGGACATGATTTCCAGCATTAGGCGTTGACGAGGGAGTTGGGCATTCCCCTCAAGGCGGAGTGTGAGACGCTGATGCAACAAATTGAGGCAGAGGAGGGTTCGTAGTCCGCGAAGGCGGACTTTGCCTCTGTAGGCGCGGTTTTAACCGCCTGCCAATCAAAATTGGGCTACTACCCGGCGAATGAATTCGCGGCTACCCGAACGAAGTCCGCCTGCGCGGACTGGTCGATGGAGATGTCGTTGCAACCGCACCAAATTTGTTGTGATTGCCTGGCGAATAAATTCGCGGCTACCCGAACGAAGTCCGCCTGCGCGGACTGGGAAGAATAGAAGCATGAGGCAAAATTTTACGCAGTTGTACGTGCATCTCGTTTGGGCAACGTGGGATCGATCGCCCCTGATTACACTCGATATTCAGGAGCCTCTCTACAACGTGATGGTCTACGAGTGTCAGCAGATGGGATGTCATGTGATTGCGATCGGTGGCATTGAGGATCATGTGCATCTGCTGGTTGGGTTTCCTGCAACTGTGGCGATCGCCTCTCTCGTTCAACAAATCAAAGGCAGTTCATCCCACAGCGTTGCATATCAAATCAAGCCAAATACCTTTTTCAAATGGCAGGGAGGCTACGCGGCATTGACGGTTAATTCACAAGATTTGAACTCTGTTGCTACCTACATTCAACATCAGGCAGATCATCACCACAAACAAACGCACGTTTTATCGTGGGAACTTCCTTAACCTCAATTCTCTTAGTCCGCGACGGCGGACTTCGCCCTGATAGCCGCGACTTTAGTCGCCAGTTCATCAGCATAGCCAGCGAATTCATGCGCCAGGTTGGAAAATTCTTGCTACAGGAACAAAACCGACCTGCGTCGGTTCGACAAACCCTCAATTCCCTAGTCCGCGACGGCGGACTTTGCCCTAATAGCTGCGAATTCATTCGCCAGGTTAGAAAATTCTTCCAAGCATCAGGTGTTGCACGAGACACCGATCGCTCGGTTGCCCTCGCCCCACGAAAAGAGCTAGCGTAGGGTTGGGAGTACATAACCTGAACCTTTTGGATTCAGGTCGTATTGCATTCATCCTTTTGCGTTAACCCCTTAACTCTTCGGTTCTAAAGGGGTGTCGATCGCCACCGTTTTCTCAATCCCATTTGTAGAAGGGGATTCGAGACATAGGGGCGATCGCTTCATAACCAAAACATGGGGTGATCTCTCCCAAATTGAATTCAACTAGCTTTTATGTCTAGAACAACACTGATTAATTTATTTCGTCACGCTTTCAAACTAAATCAAATTTCAAACCGTTCCAATCGTCCCATTTCAGACATTGAACCACTCTTACAGCAAACCTTCTCTCGGCGGCGAGTGCTACAAACAGGGATGGCGTTTGCCGGGTTGATGGGGTTGCGTCCCGGACTGGGAGTGCCGATCGCCACCTTTAACAATGACTCTAAAGTGTTGGTCGTCGGGGCAGGAATTTCTGGACTCACCGCTGCCTATCGTCTGCGTCAGGCAGGGGTACCTGTTGATATTGTGGAAGCCTCCGGGCGCGTCGGAGGTCGGTTACGCAGCTTCAAAGTTGATACCCACAGCCCCAGCAGCATTGTGGAATTGGGGGGCGAATTCATCGATACTCGCCATACGGCAGTGCGATCGCTTGCGGCTGAATTGGGTTTAGAGTTAGCTGACCTGAAAGCCGCTGATGTCGGGCTAGAGCCAGAGATTTTGTATTTCCAGGGCAACCGGGTCAGTCGCGATCGCATCATTGAGGAGTTTGCCCCTCTAGCTCAGCGCATCGTTCAAGACCTGGAAACGCTGGGAACGCGCGACATTACCTACCAGGCTCCCAGTCCCCACGCGATTCAACTCGATCGCCTCTCCCTAACGGAATACCTGGATGCGGCTGACATCAGCCCTGTGATCAACCAACTCGTAAAGGTGGCTTACGTCACGGAATATGGGCGCGATGCCGACTCCCAATCCTGCCTCAATATGCTGTTTCTGATCGGCACCGAGTTGGGCAAGTGGGATACCTACGGAGTCAGTGATGAGCGGTGGCATGTGGTGGGTGGCAACGACCAGATCCCCCGTACGTTGGCACAGAATTTGAATGGGGCGATCGAAACGGGAGTCGCGTTAGAGTCCATTCGTCCTGCGCCAGATGGGCGATATCGCGTCAGCCTGCGCCAGGGAAGCAGCAGTGTTGAGCGCACCTATGAGCGAATTTTGCTCACCGTTCCCTTTAGTGTGTTGCGCTTTGTGGATCTGGGCGTGGAGATGCCTCCAGTGAAGCGACAGGCGATCGCCGAACTGGGTTACGGCACCAGCAGCAAACTAGCAACTCCTTACCGCGAGCGGATCTGGCGCACTCGCTACGGTTCGACCGTCAGCATCTACACCGACCTCGACTTCCAAAACACCTGGGAAAGTGCCCGTTATTCCGAAGGCACAGGCGGATGGCTCACTGACTTGCGGGGTGGCACAGAGGGAGTCAGACTCAGCGGCGGTAGCCCGGAAAGCCATGCTCAGAGGTTAGCGGCAAATCTGGAGCCTCTATTCCCCGGCATTAGCCGCGTGCAACGGGGTCAAGCCCTCCGTGCGGTGTGGTCTGCTGAACCCTACGCCTTTGGGTCGTATTCCTGCTATTTGCCGGGTCAATGGACAACTCTAGCAGGTTCGGAGGGCGAGCGCGTCGGCAATATCTGGTTTGCCGGAGAACATTGCTCCCTCGGTTCTCAGGGCTACATGAATGGAGCCTGCGAGACGGCTGAAGCCGCTGCTGCTAGCATCTTGCAGGATATGAATGTGAAAGTCGCGTGAGACACATGCGCTAACACTTAAGGTGCGAATGTTGGGGTCAATGGTGAATTGTCAGGACTCCCATTGACCATTGACCCCGAACAAGCAAGGATTGACTAGAACAATTTCCATGCATCGCGTTCGACATGACCAATTCATCAGGCAAAGTATATGTAGTCGGGTCTGGACCTGGCGATCCGGCTTATCTGACGGTGCGAGGGCAGCAATTACTCAGTCAGGCTGAGGTCGTGGTCTACGATGCACTGGTAGATTCAGCATTGTTGCAGCAAGTGCCCACAACTTGCGAGTTGGTGGATGTAGGCAAGCGGGGTGGGCAACCCAGTATGAAGCAACCTGAGATCGATCGCCTTCTAGTAGAGTATTGCTTGCAGGGAAAGCAGGTGGTTCGGCTCAAGAGCGGTGATCCCTTCATCTTTGGGCGCACAACCTCGGAATTGCAAGCCTTGATTGCGGCAAACTGCGACTTTGAAGTGGTGCCGGGGGTGTCTTCGGCGTTAGCGGCTCCGCTGCTGGCAGGCATTCCACTGACTGATCCCGTGATGAGCCGCTGTTTTGCCGTGCTGACGGCCCATGACCCCGATGCCCTCGATTGGGAGGCACTGGCAGGGATCGAAACCCTGGTGATTCTCATGGGGGGACAGCATTTGGTGATGATGACCCATCGCCTGATTGAACATGGGCGATCGCCCCACACCCCCATTGCCGTAATCCGCTGGGCAGGACACCCCCACCAAACCATCTGGACTGGCACTCTGGAGACGATCGCCCAGGAGACTGCCGGAGAATCCCTCTCGCCCTGCGTCATTACCATCGGCGAAGTGGTAGCATTGCGTCCTTATCTAAGGGGAGTGGGGAGTAGGGAGTAGGGATCGAAAAATTTTGACGGCAAACCCGCTCTTACCCAATCCTGTAAGGGCATTTCGCGAAACGCCCCTACCGAAACCCGATTGGAAGATTCTTACTCAGAAATCTTATTTAATTTCTATTCCTTAGACGATCGCATCTTAACAACTCGCTATCAACATGAATTCATCCCCACTCCCCACTCCCCACTCCCCACTCCCTAGCGACACAGAGCCAGTGAAGCCGCTAACGGATCAAACAGTTCTGGTGACGCGATCGCTGAGTCAATCGAGTCAATTTACGCAACTCCTGATCCAACAGGGGGCAACGGTGATCGAGATGCCCGCGTTGGAGATCGGTGCCCCTTCGAGTTGGGCAGCCTTGGATGAGGCGATCGCCCACCTCTCTCAATTCGATTGGCTGGTCTTGACATCTACAAATGGAGTGGATTCTTTTTTTGCGCGACTGGCATTAAATCACGCCGCAGAAGCTGCCCTGACCGGAGTCAAAATTGCGGTGGTGGGGCAAAAAACCGCAGCACGATTGCGGCAACACGGACGAGAACCGGACTTCATTCCTCCTGATTTTGTGGCGGATTCTCTGGTAGAAGCGTTTCCAGAAGGCGATCGCCTCTCAGGGTTAAAGCTCCTGTTTCCGCGAGTCGAGACAGGTGGACGCGAGGTGTTGGTGCAGGAGTTTACCGCCAAAGGAGCGATCGTGACCGAAGTCGCTGCCTATCAATCCTGCTGTGCTCAAACCATCTCCGCTGAAGTCTTACATGCGTTGCAACAAAATAAAGTCGATGTCGTTACCTTCGCCAGTTCCAAAACGGTGCAGTGTTTTTGGCAATTGATCCAGCAGGACATCGGATTGGTTCCTCCGGGGGTGTGCATTGCGTCGATTGGGCCTCAGACCTCAGTCGCCTGCCGACAATGGTTAGGGCGCGTAGATGTGGAGGCAGAGGAGTATACTTTGGAGGGGCTAACTCAAGCGATCGCACGCTGGGCAGCGATCACACATGGGCTATGAGTGACAACGGGCAAACTTTCGGCAAACTTCCACAGCGCATTATTGGCATTACAGGTGGCGTAGGAATGGGCAAAACTACCATTTCTAATCACCTGGCAACCATTCACCATTTACCTGTTTTAGACGCTGATCTGTATGCACGTGAGGCAGTACAACCGGGTTCAGCGGTCTATCGAGAGATTGTGGAACGTTACGGCTCAAGCATTCTGTTGCCCAACAAAACCCTGGATCGCGCTCGATTAGGAGAAATTGTGTTCAACAATTCCTCAGAGCGGCTCTGGTTAGAACAGCGCATTCACCCCTATGTGCGCGATCGCATAGAGGTAACGCTGAGAGAACTGGGAACACAGGGAGTGGCGATCGCGGTATTGGTGATTCCCCTACTCTTTGAGGCACGCATGACTGACCTGGTTAATGAAATCTGGGTTGTCTCTTGCTCTACCGAAACCCAGGTAGAGCGGCTAATGCAGCGTGATCATTTGAATCTAGAGCAAATTCATGCTCGAATTAACAGTCAAATGCCAATTGACCAAAAATTAAAGCGAGCCAATGTGGTGTTAGACAACTCATCCACTCCGGAAGCTTTACTTCACCAGGTGAATCTAGCTCTAACACGACCCCAGTCCGAGACTCAATCGCAAATGTCTACCCGTTCCTCTGTAGAAGAGTGATGGGTAGACCAACATCAGAATTGTCATACTGGCTACAAAGCTATGCCAATCTTATAGCTATGGCAATGTCAAAACGGTTAGGACGAGGGGATGTGAGGCGATGTCTCCCGTTGGAGCTACCCCTGTACCCTGCCCTGATTTGGATCGATATTGCTTAGAAATGGATGCTTCACCGTCAATCACGAGGAGATTTCATGGGCGCAACACTGCAACAGATTGCTACCTATCTTGATAATGCAGGCTGGAAATACCAAATTGATGAAGACGAAAACCGCATTCTCACAGGAGTCTATGCCGAAAACCTGGAGGACTTTTTGATTGTGGTGCAGCTTGAAGAAGATGGGGAATTTTTTGAATTGTTTGCGCCTCGAGTGCTCTCTGGCGTGAAAGACCATCCCCATAAATCAGCCATTCTGCAAGCTATGCTGAGCATCTCCTGGGAAACCAAGATGCTGCAATGGGAATACGACCCCACCGATGGTGAGATCCGCGCCATTATTGAGTTTCCGCTGGAGGACTCGATTCTCACCGAAAAGCAATTTAATCGCTGTTTACACGGGTTGGTGCAACTGGTAGATGAAATTGCCCTGCCTCGTCTTCAAGAAGTCATGGAAACGGGACAAGACCCCGGTGACATTGAGGAGGGAGAACGGCTATTACTCAAGTTGCAAGAAGAAGCTCCTGGGTTGCTGACGATGCTGGAGAAGGCAATGGAAGCCCGTAAACGGAGAGGGCGGTTTCCAGCAGGGGAAATGTAAAGAGATAGAAGGATAAAGGATGAAGGATAAGAGGGAAAAAGGAAGAGAGAAGAGAGAAAAAAGAAAAAGGAAGAGAGAAGAGGAAAAAGGAAGAGGTTAGATCCCCTGCTTCTGATACCGATTTAATGTTTGATTGTGTCAGATTACTGGGTAGGGGCGTTTCGCGAAACGCCCTTACGGAATCATGTGCAGCGAAGCCAATTCAAATTGGTATGACGTTAAATTAAAGTGTGTCTGTTACCGTTCCCAGCCGCCCGCGCATCCATAGCGAGCTACCTTTCAAAATTCACTAAAGTGGACTGAGAACCTCTCCTAGTCTGCTTTAGCAGACTTCATCCCATGAGCCCACACTTTAGTCGCGGGTGGGTTAGAGCGAAGACAGGATGGGGTTTTACACCAAATCCTGAAAACACTCGTCGCAGAGATGGTTGCTTTCCCCCATTCCCCACTCCCTATTCCCTATTCCCCTCTAATCCTCATCCTCTTCGGTTTCCCCACCCACGACGACATTACGAATGCGAAGGCTCGGTCCTCCACAGCCAACCGCTAAACCACTTTGTCCGCCTTTACCGCAACCGCCCGACTCATCCCAGAAGAAGTCATCCCCGATCGCCTCAATATCGGCAAGCGTCGTAAAGACATTGCCAGAGAGAGTGACATCCCGCACAGGTTCAGCGATCGCCCCATTGCGAATCATCCAGGCTTCTCCAGCCGTAAAGGTAAACATCTCCCCATTGGTCATCCCTCCTATCCAGTTGCGGGCATACACTCCTTCTTCAATGCCTTCAAACAGGTCAGCAACCGGAGTTTTGCCCCGCTCAATCCAGGTGTTGGTCATCCGCACGATAGGGGGATAGTGGTAGTTGAGGCAGCGGGCGTTTCCGGTTGGGGTTTCGCCCAGTTTGCCTGCGGTTTCTCGTGAGTGTAGCCGACCTACCAGCACACCATCTCGGATCAACTGAGTGGTCGTAGCAGGTACGCCTTCATCATCGTAGTAGTAACTGCCCCGGTGTCCTTCGGGAGCCGCCCCATCAAAAATTTGCAGGTCTTCGGGACCAAAGCGTCGTCCCAGGGTCATGACTTCCAGCAGGTCGGGATTCTCGTATGCCATGTCTGCCTCAGACAGGTGCCCAAAGGCTTCATGGACAAACAACCCAGTCAGAATCGGATCAATCACAACCGTGTAGGTGTTGCCTTTAACCGGGGGTAGGGCTAAAGCATCAACGGCTCGTTGAGCCGCACTGCGAACCTGATCGTCTAGATTTTCTAAATCCTCGTAGGCATTGCGAGATCCTGTCGTCTCCCGCCCGGTCTGCACCGTTTCACCACTCCGAGCAGTAGCCGCGTATCGCATTTCCATATCTGCCCAGGCCTGCTCAATCATCGCGCCTTCAGAGGTGGCCAGGATCACCCGCTGAGTGCTGTCGCCATAGCGGACAGAGGTCGTGGCAATGCGACTATCGACACTCCGCAAGATCTCAGCGTAGTGGCTACACAAAGCTTTCTTACGAGCCAGAGGAATGTGGCGCGGGTCGCTGCCCGTTAATCGTAAGCGACAGCTATCCTGAATCGGGTCAATTGGAGCTAAAAGGGTTTCTTCGTCCCCAACCAATCGAGCCGCTGCGATCGCCTCCTCAATGCGCTCTGCTAAAGTAGCAAGCTGGTTAAAACTGGCAAATCCCCACCCCCCTTTGTAGCAAGCCCTCACCTGCCCCCCGATGGAGATCCCTTCGCTCAACGTCTCAACGCGATCGCCCCGTAAAAGAATATCGGTTCCCTCAGCTTCTTCTAACCGAATCGAGAGGTAATCGACCTGAGCACGATAACGGGCAATTAAGTCGCTCAGCAAATTTCGAGCATCATTTAACAAGCTAGCCATGGTGAATTGGAGTGAAGGAGCAATTGTCTTTATTTTGTAGCAGATCGGGACAGGGAGGAGAAATAGGGTGATATCTCAGACATACAAAGAAGTCGGAGTTTTGTTGAAAACTCCGACTTCTACATCTAACTTCTACACCTGACTTCGTACTGCTATTCACAGATAGGGTTTGGAAATAAAACCAGAGGAGTGTAGGGACTGCACCCCCAGACAGGGTTCCACCCCTGCACCCCAGATTTCTAACCCTATCTACGACGAGTAGTATTTAGCTGACGATTAGCTGGCTAAATAGCCTCGTACGTTAGCTTTGCGGCGACGCAAATGGTCTAACGCTTGCCGCTCTAACTGGCGCACCCGTTCGCGGCTGATGTTCATCCGTTGTCCGACTTTTGCCAGGGACAACTCGTGACCATCGTTTAAGCCAAATCGCAGGATCAACACTTCCCGCTGTTGCGGCGTCAGATCTGCCAGCATATTGTCGAGATCCTGACGCAGCGACTCCTGAACGGTGTAGCTTTCGGGCGAAGGACCGTCATCTTCGAGCAATTCTTGCAACTCGGTGTCCTGGTTGTCGCCGACTCGCAAATCGAGGGAGACAGGTTGCCGAGACATGAGCAAAAATTCTCGAATTTGGGAGGGTTCTAACTCCAACGCTTCTGCGATCTCACCCGCGTTAGGGGCGCGACCGAGGGATTGGGTTAGCTCTCGCTGCACTTTCTTGATCTTGTTGAGCTTTTCAGTAATGTGAATGGGCAAGCGAATGGTGCGTGCCTGTTGAGCGATCGCCCGTGTAATCGCCTGACGAATCCACCAGTAAGCATAGGTGGAAAACTTATAGCCCCGCATGGGATCAAACTTTTCAACACCTCGCTCTAAGCCCAACGTGCCTTCCTGGATCAGATCCAGAAATTCCATGTTGCGCTTTTGATATTTCTTGGCGATCGCCACCACCAGCCGCAGGTTTGCTTCAATCATCTTCTGCTTGGCTCGGTTGCCTTCGCGCAGGCGTTTGTTAAGGTCAGCTTCGGTTAACCCAACTTTGGCTGCCCACTCTTCACGGGTCGGTTCGCGATCTAATTGCTCCATCAGCTTCTCGCGAGCTTCCAGGAGCGGCATCATTTGTTGTACCTGTTTGCCGTAGACAATCTCTTGCTCGTGGGTCAACAGGGGAACACGTCCAATCTCATGCAGATAGGTGCGTACCATATCTGCTGTAAACATCGGCTTGGCTTTCTCTTGAGGGTTTGCGGTTGGCATGGGTTACAGTGAACTCCGTCGAACAATGCTAAAAAACAGGGAACTCCAGGAAGTCAGCAAGCAGCCTTCCTGCAAGATGAGTGATAGTAGGCAAGTCACCAGCAGTGCGGTGACAGGGGCAAACTTAAAGGTGTGTCGATAGACGGGAAATGACTTGAGAAAAAATCACTTCGGGATGCTCACCCAATTTGAAGAGCGCAGAACAGGTGAATTGGTGAAAGATGATCCCGACTTGTAACAGCTCTATTCGTAACAGTTAAAATCAGTAGCAATTGACCTGATTGGTTTGGTAAAAAGGCTAGGTATCTGGTTTACGCGAACCCGAACTCATCACTGTGAATCAATCGCAGTGACACCCAACGGCCTGAAATTTGAATGATCTCCTGAGAAATGGTGGGTCTGCCTCACAAAAGTCGAAATCATTATGACTTTGACTTAGTTAAAGTGTAGTACAAATTTAACGGTCAGTAAAGCGATCGCGATTCATCCTTTCGGATGAATCTCAGGGAGGAATTGCACCAATTGGGAAGCGGTCAACCTTTAATACGGGGTATACCCCACTTCGGTTTGAACTGCGATCGCCGATGGAATTTTCTCCTCTTCTTATAATGGACTGAACAGTCTAGTTTAGCCAGAGCTACGGCAGAGTGATAACCGAACTGTTAAGATCGGAGATTATCCATCTAAAAGCCGAGGTCAGCTTTGGCAGCTTCGGCAGCTTTGAAGACAGCGGTTGCTGGCATGTCTTCCCACGAGACATCTCCAATTTCGGCATAAAACTGCTCGTCATAGGGGCGAGTTCTGACGACGACAGGCATAGGCACCGCATGACCCAAAATCAGGGCTTGCTGTTTTGAGTCAAGCTTGGCTAAGACCGAGCGCAACGCTTGTCCACCCGACACTCCGGTAAAAATTGCCTCAATATCCTTTTCGTCATTGAGCAGAGCCGTAATGCGAGTACCGATTTGAGACATGACCTCATTGTCAATACCAGACGGGCGTTGATCAACGACCATTAGGGTGACAAAATACTTCCGCATTTCGCGGGCGATCGTCCCAAAGATAGTCTGTCGAACGGTAGCAGGGTCGAGAAAACGGTGTGCTTCCTCGATCGTGATCACCAGTTGGTGGGGGCGATCGCTGACATTCTTGGTCTGCAAAAACTTCTCTGCCTTTTGCACATAGCTCGCGTGAATGCGGCGCGCGATCACATTCGTCGCCAGCATATAGGACAAAAGATTGGACTGAGAGCCAAATTCAACCACGACATGCTTCCCTGCCTCTAGCGATTCCAAAATTTGACCGACATAGTTGTGGGGGCAACTCTGCCGGAGATACTTCAGATCATCCAGACGGGTTAACTTGCGCTGAAGTGCCATGATCGAGGACTTACTGCCCATCTTGACTTCACAAAACTCCTGGATCTCCTCATTGCTCATCGACAGCAGACGGGTAATCCAGGTTTTACCAAACTCGTTCCGAAGGATGATGGCATTTTCCAGACTGGCTTCTGACAAGTTGAGTTCACCCCGCACCAGCATCAAGTCCTCCACCTCAATCTGGTCGTAGCTGATGTAAAGCTCCTGAGCATCGCGCACCCCCCGGCGTTTGGTCGATTCGGGGTCAAGGGTGTAGATCTGTACCTGACCGGGAAACAGTTGTCGCAAACCTTTGACTGTGCTGAAGCGTTTGCCCTCACTGGCCGCTTCCCATCCATATTCGGAGTGCATATCGAAAATGAGATTAACCGCAGCGCGTTTGCGAATGATCCCCGATAGGAGCAACCGGGTGAGAAACGACTTTCCGGTGCCAGATTTGCCGAATACACCGTTGCTGCGCTCCACAAAGCGATCGAGGTCGATACAAATAGGTACATCCATATCAATGGGTTGACCGATCGCAAAGTTGCGACGGTGGGGATCGTCTTCCCAACCGAAAACAGCCCGAAAGTCCTGCTCGCTGGCGTCAAACACCTGACTAAAGTGGCTGGGGATCGTTTTAACAGGCAACAGTTCAATGTTGTTGGTTTGTGCTTCGTAGGAAGCGAGGGGAGCACCATCAGCGGCGATCGCCTTTTTAGAGCGAGACTTGGGCGGTGGAGGTGGAGCGTCTTCCTCGATGGTGTCGCGGGGGGTAAACATCAACATGGGGGTGAGGTTGATGGTGCCGTAGGTGCCCGTTCCGGCAAGGACTTCGTGAAGAAATGTGTTGTTTGGCTCTGGAGGGTTTGCCACAATTCGTTGACTGGCGGTTCCCAGTGCCACATCGGTCAACATGCAGAAGAAGCGCGATCGCCGCCCCTGAACAACGACAAACTTGCCAACGCGCATGTCTTCGACTGAGACATCGGGGTGCAGGCGAACTTCTAACCCCTGACTAAGGGAACCTTGAATGACAGAGCCGAGTGGCTGTTCGAGTTTCATGCGGGTGGTTGGCGCGATCGCAAAGCAGATCAGGATATTTCTGCTTCTAATAATACATCCGTTCCCAATACGTTTGTTCTAAAACTTGAGTTGGTCTTTAGGGTGATGCCACTGCGTTGATATCACCCCTAAGTTGGGTTTAGTTTTAAAAATGCTTTGAATGTTCAATGGTGGGATCTTTCAATCACTTTTCATTGACAAATCCATTTATTCCCCACGGTCACTGTTATCTCTGGCAGACCCAACTGGTTGGGTTACATATTGTGTCAGATGCAGTCACCGCAATTTCCTATTTTTTAATCGCTTTGTTGTTGATTTATTTTGTCCATCAACGCCGAAATTTCCCATTTTCAACTAATTTTTTGCTATTTGGAGCGTTTATCGTTCTCTGCGGCATAACCCACTTAATTGAAATTTGGACACTCTGGTATCCAAACTATTGGTTCTCTGGCGCAATCAAAGCAGCAACGGCGATCGCATCTTTTGCAGCCGCTCTCAAGATCGTTGCTGTAATTCCCCAGGCTTTGGCAATCCCTAGCGCAGATGATCTAAAAGCAGCCAACCAAGCCCTCGAAACTCAAACAACCGAGCGTCAACAGGCTGAGCAAGCTTTGTTAGAAAGCGAATCAACACTGCGTAGCTTTTATAACAGCACCGAAGTCATGATGGGGGTCGTGGAGTTGTTAGAGGATGATATTTTGTACATTTCTGACAACGCGGCAACGGCTCGATTTATGGGAAGTACACCTATGGTGTTGCGATCGCGACGCGCCAGTGAATTGGGGATGCCACCCGACGCCATTGACACCTGGATGCAGGCATATCGAACCAGTGAAGCGGAACATCGACCTGTCTCGTTTGAGTATGTCCATCAGAGTACAGACACAGATGAGCAGTGGTTGCGAGCGACGGTTTGCCCAATTCCAGCCAGCCCTGGCGGTCGTATGCGCTTTTCTTACATGGTTGAGAATATTAGCGATCGCAAACGTATCGAAGCAGAACACAAACAGGCAGAGCAATCGCTGCGGCAATATACGGCGCAACTGCGCCAGGCACTAGAGTTTGAATCGATGTTGAAGCGTGTCACGGACAAGGTACGGGACTCTTTAGATGAATCTCAGATTTTAGACACAGTCGTCCAGGAAATCGGGGAGGGGTTAGGGTTGCGTTGTTGTAGCGCAGCATTGTATGACCTGGTTAATCACACATCCGTCGTTCATTATGAATACACCACGTCTATGTTTCCGACAAAGGGAAGCGTGGTCAACATGGCAGATTTTCCTGAGATCTATACCCCGTTACTGAACGGTCAATATTTTCAATTTTGCTTTGTGCAACCTGACCCAATTCGGGGGCGAGCAGCGATTTTGGCATGTCCTCTGGCAGATGATCAGTGTGTGTTGGGCGATCTGTGGTTATTGAACGATCGCGACTATGGGTTTCGTGACCTAGAACTGCGGTTTGTGCAACAGGTGGCAAATCAATGTGCGATCGCGATTCGTCAGGCACGCCTCTATCATGCTGCTCAAACTCAAGTACGAGAGTTAGAACGGCTCAACCAACTCAAAGACGACTTTCTCAGTACTGTTTCCCATGAATTACGCACACCCATATCTAATATCAAACTGGCAACCCAAATGCTAGAGTTTAGCCTCAAGCAAGCGGGGGTGCTGGGTACAGAGAGCCAGTCATCCAGCAAGATTGAGCGATATTTCGCCATCTTGCAGGAGGAGGGTTATCGAGAAATTGCTTTGATCAACGACCTGTTAGACCTCTCTCGATTGGAGGCTGACACAGAGCCATCTCTTATGACGACGATCGCACCCCAGTATTGGTTAGAGAGCCTGGTAGACATCTTTCAAGAGCGAGCTTTGAGCCAGCAGCAACGGTTGTTGGTTGAGGTTGAGCCAGATTTACCCTCCATGACAACCGATCTATCCAAACTGGAGCGGATTTTGATGGAGTTGTTGAATAATGCCTGCAAGTACACCCCGGCAGGCGAGACGATTACCGTGTCACTACGACTTGTGCGACAGAGTTATGCCTTAGCCAATGCTGCGATCGCCACCTCTGCCACAGTGCCCATCTCAACCCTACCCATGCCAACCGCACCGATACTACCTGAGTTGCCGATGCGATCTGGGTTGACCGATAAGCCAGAGTCTAGATGGCTGCAATTTAGTGTTAGCAATTCTGGGGTTGAGATTCCACCGGAGGAGCGCGATCGCATCTTTGAGAAGTTTTATCGCATTCCCAACAATGACCCCTGGAAACATGGTGGCACCGGACTGGGCTTAGCGTTGGTCAAGAGGCGAGTTGAAAGCTTGGGAGCTAGCATTCAAGTAGAGAGTCGCGATCGAGTCACAACGTTCCGAGTTGAGATTCCTTTATCAGACGAATGATGGATCGCATGACTACTCTGGCAGATACGCTAGCTAGAAAACGGTTGGTTACGTCAACGCAGTTCAGGAGCCTTGGCGAATGAATTTGCGGCTATCAGAGCTACAGCGGTGGGCGAACCGACAGAGGTTAGTTTTGCTCCGATAGCAGCTATTTCAACTACTAAAATTCCGACTCCGTTTATAGCCCTACGCATATGCATTAGAACATAAGGGGGGTGGGGGTTGCGCCCTCAGCTAGGGGTTCCACCCCTGCACCCCGTTCTAACCTTAGTGAGTACTGCCATATCTATGGAGATTTCTGAGAAAGAATCTACCAGTCGGTTTTTGATAGGGGCGTTTCGCGAAACGCCCGTATAGCGGTGTCAGTTTTTGAGAATCATATCCGCATTCAGCAACGCCCCGTTGACGCTGTCCGCCTGAGAGTTGAGAGGGATAGCGATCGCCCAAGCCTGTCAGTTGAATTAATTCCAATAGCTCGTTGACGTCCCAGACCCCTCCTGGCTTTGCTTTAAGGGAAGCCGTGCCATAGCACGATCGCATTTAGCATGTGTGACCTCACAAGAAGCATTAATCTACGATAAGTCGATAGCTGTTTAGTAGATTTGCGATAGTGTGTCACACATTCCTCTAGGACGCAAGATACTAAAGCCCACTCAACAATCTATATCTCCAAAGTTTTGCAGACGCTAGAGAGCTACAACTTGATATCCGATAGCTTCCAGGCTATAAGAATGATTTGTAGCCGTCTTCTGTATTTTTGATGAGTAGAAGAACTCGAAGTCATCAGCCATTTAATCCAAGTTCAGAACTTCCCTCTGATCTAAAGAAGAATTACTCCATTACGATTTTTATTTTAGTGGTCTTAAGCGTACTCAAGATTTCTCTTAATTCTGATAATGGAGCTTGGAGTTTTTCACTAGAATTAAACGTTACATCCATCACTTTATTGCTGCTATTTTTGCTTTGGTTACCTACTCTACTTCCCTGGTTTTTAGAGCGAATTCCACAAATGCGTGGCTCTTTAAACTGGTTGCGTGAACAGGGAATTGAAGAGATTGAAACCAACTTATTAAAAATTAAACTACGATACGGCGTGCAAGAAGCATCCGAAACTTATCAAACTCAGATATCAGAAGTTGGAGCCATTAATCTCACGTCTCAAGAAACCCAACAACAACTTGAGCAGCGATATCAAGAGGCGATCGCTTTAGTTGATGCAGCCAGTAATATCGAATCTGCTGAAGCCCTCAAGCGAATTGATCAATTAGCGGGATATTACGATCGCGTTCGCGAAGAAATGTCCCCTGGCTCAAATCGAACCCGATTAATGCTACAAATTTCCTCAACTATGTGGGCTTTAGTTCCTAAAGTAACTCACTTTCCTATTACTGAACGACTGAACAGTGCCAAGGGAGGAGAACGTTTATCGGCTTATAAATACATTGAATGGACTGCGTTTATAGATGAGATAGATTTGCTCGTTTCTAGAGCCATTGGTGTTTTAGAAGTACCGTTCAATCAATACAGTGCTTTATTAGCCTTAAGACGAGTAGTCACCAATCATTCGTTTTCTCCTGAACAATCAAAAGCGATAGTTGATGTTTTAACCTGGTCTTCAGATCTTGACTATATTAGTTCCGATCGCCAGCAACTCATGATTGAAATTGCCTCAATTCTAAAAGCAAAACTATAAACACTTAGCCGCGTAGGTTGGGTTAGCGTAGCGTAACCCAACGGCTATCAACCTTGTTGGGTTTCGTAAAACTCAACCCAACCTACTCACGCAACATCCTTAAAACCGTTCTAATGCGGGGAATTGCTCATGTGCCGCTGCCCGTCCCGCTTCGCCGCAAGTGCGCGGTGTAGGAAAGATTTTCTCAGGGTTAGCGAGTCCTTTGGGGTTAAACACCTGTCGCACCCACTGCATCGTTTCTAAATCCGTGGGGCTAAACATATTGGGCATGTAACAGGCTTTATCTGCGCCGATGCCGTGCTCTCCAGAGATGCTGCCGCCCACCTCCACACAGAGTTTGAGGATATCTCCCCCCAATGCCTCGACCTGCTCTAGCTGACCGGGCACCGAGTTGTCGTAGAGAATCAGCGGATGCAGGTTACCATCCCCGGCATGAAATACATTCGCCACCCGATAGCCGTGTTTGCTGCCCAACTCCTCAATTTGCTTGAGCACATATTGCAGCTTCGTCCGAGGAATCACGCCATCCTGCACGTAGTAGTCGGGACTGATTTTGCCCATCGCCGCAAAGGCGGCTTTGCGTCCTTTCCACAGCGTCAATCGCTCCTGGGGGTCAGTGGCAGTGCGAATGCTGCGTGCCCCGTTTTGCCGACAGATGGCTTCAACACGCTGACTGTTGCTGGCAACCTCGACCTCTAAGCCATCGATTTCAATTAACAGGATTGCCGTGGCATCACGGGGATAGCAATTGGTACAGACAACATCTTCAACCGCGTTGATGCTGAAGTTGTCCATCATCTCCATGCCACCGGGGATGATGCCTGCGCTGATGATGTCGGAGACTGCCTGTCCTGCCGCTTCGACGCTGGTGAAGTCTGCCAGCAGCACATGGATTGCTTCGGGGGCTTTGAGAATGCGGAGGGTGATTTCGGTGGCGATGCCCAACGTTCCCTCAGAGCCAACAAATAGCCCTGTCAAGTCGTATCCCGGCATCTCCGGAATTTTGTTGCCAATGTCAGCAATCGCCCCATCCGGCAATACAATCTTCAACCCCAAAACGTGATTGGTGGTCACTCCATACTTGAGACAATGCACCCCACCCGAATTTTCTGCGACGTTGCCACCAATGGAGCAGATGATCTGGCTAGAGGGGTCAGGGGCATAGTAGAACCCCGCACCGCTTACGGCTTGCGTTACCCAGTTATTAATCACGCCCGGTTGCACCACCACACGCTGATTTTCTAGATCCACCTCTAGAATGCGGTTCATCAACGCAGTGCAAATGAGAACGCTATTTTCAATCGGCAACGCACCCCCTGAAAGCCCTGTTCCGGCTCCACGAGCGATGAATGGGACGTTGTAGCGATCGCACACCTTGACCAACTCCGCCACCTGCCCTGTCGTCCGTGGCAATACCACCAACGCCGGACGTTGCTTATAGCTCGTCAGCCCATCACACTCATAGACCAACAACTCCTCGCGCCGCTGAATCACCTGACTTTTGCCAGCGATCGCCTCAAATGCTTGAATGATCGGTTTCCAATCGCGTTGCGTGTCTAGAGTCAGCATGGAAGGGAGAGGGGAGTGGGGAGTAGGGAGTGGGGAGTAGGAAGTGGGGCAGGAGGGGGTAAGATTTACATCTCTCCTTTGACCCTTTTGCGTCTCAGCTTTTTATCCTTAATCCTTTATCCTTCCAACTTACCTCACTGTGTGCCTTCCAAAAAGGTCTGAACCCGACCATCGGGGCTGAGCACGAGACGAATTTGGGCACTGTTTGCATTTTCCAGTGGTGACACCAGAGGTTCGCCCGTCAGAGGAATGCCCGTGCGATCGACGTAGGTACTAGAGGCTTGCCCCAGTGGGGTAATTTGCTGGAGCGTACCGTCTGCGCCCACAGACAGGCGATATTCCAGAGTTTGATTCAACGCATCAGGAGGTGTCCAGCGTTGCTGAAAGTAGTCTCGCAGTTCAGCTACCTGGGGAATGGTATCAAAGGCTGTCCCCCTCGATGCTCCTGCTGCCTGGGATGAACTGGGGTCTTCCAGGGTTGCTGCTCCCTCTGGAGCGGCTTGCCTTGCGGCTGCACTGTCATTGGCAGCAGAGGGGGCAGCCGGGAGTGGGGGAGCTTGTGCGACACTGGGGCGCGTCGGAATCTGAATTTGAGAGTTGGGGGGTGCCGAAGCGATCGCCCCAGGTTGAGCATTCTGCTGCGGAATCGGTGCCAACTGGGGCAACGGTGGAATGTTCGTCGGGCGAGTGGGAACTGTGCTACCAGCCGGGGGGACAGTACCCGGTACGGGAACCGCAGGCAGGGTGCCCGTAGGAATTGGCGTCGGAACCGCTGTCAGGTCGGGAGGTGTTTTAGTAGGGTCGAGCGCAGGTGGAACAGGTGGAGCAGTGCTAAAGCTCTCTGGAGCACCGACAACCTCTGGATCTTGCGCCGGGCTGGAAGCCGTCTGCAACTCAGGCGATGAGACATCCATCACAAACTTGCCGAGCGTCGTCGTCACCCCCAGAGCCACAACCGCGATCGCCGCAATCCGCAACCAACCCGCACGAGACTGCATCCAGGCAGGACGCGACAACGACGGTAACGCCACTGCATCTGCTGCATACTCATCCAGCGCATTTGCCAGGTCAAACAGTTGCAGCGTGCTGAGAGAGACTACGATACCCGATTCCTCGGTCGCAAGGGTGCCCAGGTGCAACTCGTGATTCAGCAATCCCTTGGGTCTTAGAAAAATGTTTTGCGATGCCGCCATCCCAGACGGAGGTGAAGCGATCGCTGGAGAGGCTGCACTAGCAGGACGGAGTCGCTCACCGTTCGTGTAATTTCCCTGGTTTGATGAGGCAGCAGAGATCATCGGCTCAGCACTGCCTCCGTCGGAGGAGTCGCTGCGCATCGCCTCTGAAGCTGAGGGCATAAACCGCTGATTAAACTGCACCGGAGCTGCATCCAGTATCGTTTGCACATAGGTTTCAACCGCTTCGTGCAACGCCTCTAGTTGAGTACGGCTACCCGTCACATGCACCTGATCTTCAGGCAACAAGCGGGGGTCGTCAAAACTCAACTGGAACCGCAAATGTTTCAACACAGAGGGATCAGTCCACCGGGAAAGAGGCGACTCATTCGCGGAAATTTCCAATGTGCAGGTCGGTGGGGTGTATCGACGGAAAACAGAGGGCATTGGTCTAGAACGAGGAAGGACAAGGGAAGAGAGAAAAGGAAAAAAGAAGAGGGAGGAGAGCAGGAAGAAAGGATAAACGCTGAAGGATGAAGGATAAAAAGGAGGTCAGCGGGCGCGATCGAGGAGTGCCATCCACAACCGTCGGGTGCCAGTAGGCGCACTGTAAAACAGCAGATCAATAAGTAACTTTAGAGCCAGGTGAGTCAGTTGATCGGGGGGAACTTCATCCCCTTCATCCATCCGCTCTTGATACATATTATTGAAAGAATCGAGGTAATCCCCCAGGAGAGCGGTTTGGTGAGGGGGTTTATTTTGTTCAGTCAACTGTTCGAGTAGGGCAACCGCACGACGAATCAATTCCTGATGTTGTTTCGCCAGATGACAGGTGATGAGAACGAGCGATCGCGCCTCTTCCACATCGAGCCGTTTGCGCCCGTGCCCTTTCCGTAGAGGGCTGGATTGTCTCAACCGCCACAACGAAACGCGATCGGCAATGACCTCGGTCAAATTTAGCTCCGTTGCGGCTTGCAACATCGCCTCTGAGCCAATCCCTGCCAGTGCCTCCAGCGACAATAAGACTAAATCTAATTGCGCCTTGATGTTGTCCAACTGGACAGGATCAGGCTGATGGGTCAGGGGCAGATCATCCCAGGCAGGATTTGTGGTAGGCGACTTGATCGTGGAGGGCATAGGATTCAAAATAGGCATTTCAAATAGCGAATTACCTCCCAGGAACTTGACTTCTGGAGCCGTAGCCACCAAGGTGAGAACGGGGTGCAGAGATGGAATCCCTGACTGGGGGCATAGCCCTCATATCCCCTCTGTCCTCTTGCGATAGCGACAGCTATACATTCAAGGTAAGAGGTAACACTGCGGAGAATGAGCGTGTTACAGGTCTTGAAACAAGACTGGTACAACTGCGAGTAAGTTTCCACTTACCCTACGATGTTCCAAATCAAACAGCATCCATCAAGTGGGCTATATGTGACTAAGGCATGATGTGGCTAAAACGGTAACGTTTATGCCAAACCAGACAATAACCCTTGGATGATACTTCGCTGTATTCAGCATGACATTAATTGCGTCATATCAAAAATTGAGTCATTCCGGTAGAGGACGATCGCTGTTAATGGTCAATGGTTAATGGTCAATGGTCAATGGTTAATGGTTAATGGTTAATGGTCAATGGTTAGGGGGTAGGGGGTAGGGGTCAAGGGTTAATGGTCAATGGTTAGGGGCTAGGGGTTAGGGGTCAAGGGTTAATGGTTAATGGTCAATGGTCAATGGTTAATGGTTAATGGTCAATGGTCAACGGTTAATGGTTAGGGGTTAGAGGTCATTGGCCAATGGTTGGGGGTCATTTGCTCACCTGTAATGAGTGACAGATGGCTTCTTGCAATTCTCACAACACCTGGGAAATCACCACATATCAAACACATATCAAAAAGGTGTATTTTCCGTAATTCATGGCTGTTTTTTGAATTGTTAAGATATAAACCAATGAGTGGAATAGCCTTATGTTTGAAATCGCTCTGATCTTTGTAGGAGTGGCGATCGCTCTCTACGTATCGATTGGGTTACTCGATCAAGTTATCAAACTATTTCGGCAGGTCGTTCTCAAGGAAAGCCCCAATCTGTCTGATTCAGATTCCCAAAACTCTGAAGCCAGCATTCGGGATAGATTGGCAACCGCTTCAGAAGGGTTTCCTGCAAACTTTGATTTGGGTTCCGCTCAGTGTCACGCCGATGTGTGTCCTACTGCCTCTGAAACAGTTAGCGGTTTGGCAGAAGGGCTCCAGGGTGCGTTGGAAGGATCGGGAGAACATTTGGGTCAGTGGATTGAGTCTGTCAGTCATGCCGTGAGCCACACAGGGTCATAGTCAATTCATTGGTAGAAGCTGTCACTTGTCATTGGTCATTCGTCATGGTTCATTGGCTCACCAATAAACCATGACGACGGCAGTTTATTAGGGGAGACTGAGGGGATCTAGCTTTGTCTGAAAGCGTAATGTTGACTGCTCAGACATCCTCTCATCACACTCCGGGATTCCTGTCACCCAACTCAATAAATAATCGAAGGCAGATAAGCCCCTACAGGCTCGTTATACAAGCCAAGACTCATCAACGTTAACGGTTGAACAACTCGTAACCCATGCTGTAAACACCAGCGAAATACATCGCTATTACGGGTGGGCAACAAAAATCCTGGTCCTGGAAAGCTAGTGGCTGCACCGATTAGTGCCTTTAATGGGTTGTTATGCTCAGCGACCGTGTGACCAAAGTAGCCAACCATCGTGGAATAGCCAACTATGCATCCTGAATATTCCACAACTGTCAATGTGCTTTGTTGCAGTGCGTCTAACACATCCTGGTGGCGATCGTGCCCGTGAACCTTATAGCAGAGCCGATTGCACGCTTCGAGGTCAGTAGCTGTTGCCGGACGAACTCGATAACCAGGAATTTCTAACCCGATCGCCTTACCTTGCAAGACAGAGATGGGTTCACGAGTAGCAAAGCCCAGTTTAGTGTAAAGTGACAGCGATCGATTGTGATAAGCGGCTTGCAACAAACGCACCCCAGCGAACCCTTGCTCCTGTGCGCGTTTGAGCACATCTTGCATTAACTGTTTACCAATCGAGGCATTTTGCACTTTGGGGTCAACGGTGATCGGTCCAACCCCCGCGATCGCGTTGCCTTCCCACAAAAAGTTACTTCCAGCAATATGTCCATCTAACTCTGCTACAACCGAGTAGACATCGCTGCGGGATAACAGATGAGAACATAAGCCGATCGCCGCTTCTACATTGGGAAAATCGTTGGGAAAGTTATGCTGGCTGGAGATTGTCCGGAATCCCTCATAGCCAATAGAGCCACAGTCTAGCGCATCCTCCGGTCTACCCGGACGTAGAATTAATTTCATCCATCAACTCCTGCTTAAAACAGTCGAATGTGATATTTGTCGCAAGTTGCTAAAAACGCATCAATACCAGCCGGAAGAGATGGAGCTTTTTCTCCAGCTTCTCGATAGAACCCTTCTGCCGATGCAGGAATCATTTCTAACAAACGAGCGGTGGCGGAACGAATTCTAAAGCTATGGGCTACGTTCTCAGGGACATACATCACCGTTCCTGGAACGGCTAATGCCTTCCGATTGCCAACCTGCACGTCCAGTTCCCCTTCGATGATGTAAAAAGTTTCCGTCCAAGGGTGGCTATGCAGGGGTGCTTCATCGTTGAGCTTGCCCATGATTTCATGCATCACCCATTGATTTTGAGTGTTGTGCTGACTGATCTTTTGAGTGAAGGTTAAGTTTGCCATTTGAAAGGACTCACCTTCACCGGGCATCAATAACTTGGGCGATCGCAATGCTTGACTCATGATGAGTAATGTTCTCCAATTTAGAGTTGAAGTGTAACTGAAGTTACATATCGCTTGAGCCAATGAACATATGCAGGAATACGCTCAATTTTGGATTTTGAATTTGCGATTCTGAATTCAGGAGAGTTTGGCAATAGTAAACCTGCACAGGTGCATTGCCTACAGCGGTTTCACACAAACACCGCAAATAATTGGTAAAGGGCGTTGGCATTGCTAAGCCCCTAACGGTGTAGCTAATGCAACTTTAGAATCGCTACAATCCCAATTTAGTACCAATTTGAATTGGCTTTGCTGCACATGATTCCGTAAGGGTGTTTCGTGAAACGCCCCTACCCAGTGATCTGCCACAATCAAACATTAAATCGGTATCAGTTGGGAATACGACCTATCAGATCCCCCTTGTCTCCGGCATCCTCCTTAACAAGCGACTATGTACCGTGTATACGTGATACCCGTTTGAATGGGTATAAGTCAGGGAGGAAGCAGAGATCTGCTGTGATTAAACGCAATAGGGACATGGTGTGCCACATCCCTACTGAACGAATCATGCAATTAGTTTGTCAGTGCCTTTTAGCGACGAGCGTCTGCCAATTCAAACTGTTGGGCAAAGGCTTTGAGTTGCTCTGGGCTAAATGCGTTGAGATATTTTTGAGCCATGGTTGGGGTGAGCAATTCGATCATCAGACGGTTCTCAACCCAAAACTCAATTACATCAAAGATGCCATCCCGGTTTGCAGGGAAAACCCGCCACCCTTCGCGATCGCCAATGCGTTCAATTTCTTCCAAACTCATGGGTACGGAAATGGCAGCGTGGACAGAGGTGTATTGCTTAGTCTGAGGGGCGATTTGAAATCCAGCTTGACCTTCCCAGGCATCGGGAATCAACTCGGTGCCCATCGGGTAAAACTCAATCAGGGTACCAAATTCATCTCCTGCTACCGCCATGAAGCTGCCGGGGTTAGGAGGGAAAGGCATCGCTTGACCGTTCAGAATCTCGGCTAGAACTTCTGCAACGTGCTGCGGATTTTGAACGGCGACTGAAAAGTGGTGAAGCATAGGTGTCTCCTCGAAAACTGGGAAAGCCCAGTCATTGTCGTATCGGTTAATACACTGTAGCCCTGGTGATCGCAACACCACATACTCCAGCGAGATGACCGCATGGAGTGAACCTACTTTCATCACATTGGGTGAACGTTATCTCAAAGTGGGTGATTTATTCAACATATGCCACTGTTGCACCTGTGCCTCCATCGGCTTTGTCGGCAGGTTCAAACCGTGCAATTTGTGGGTGACGTTTGAGAAACTCATGCACCCCCTGGCGCAGTTTGCCTGTGCCGTGACCGTGGATGATCCAGATGGGACCCGGATGTGCCGAGGCGATCGCCTTTTCTAGCGTGACTTCGGCATCGGGTACCCGACTACCGCGAATGTCGATGGTGTTGCGGCTGGTGCGGACGGCAGGAGCATCGGTTTTAGGCTCTACTCGCGGAGTTGGCGCAGGCGCAGGTTTGGGCTTTTCCGGTAACTCAGCTTTTTCGCCTTGCAGCGATTCCACATCGGCTAATGAAACCGTCATTTGCATCAATCCAAACCTGACTCGCAAATCTCCATCACCATCGGGATTGCTGAGCACTTCAGCGGTTTGACCCAGTCGGGGAATGCGGACGCGATCGCCCACCTTGGGACGAAAACCGGGTTTGGGTTTGGCGGGTTGCTGGCGGGAGGGCAATCGCTGCTCGGCGATCTGGTTGAGGGACTCCGTTGCCTGTTGAGCATCCTGAGCCGTAACGTTGCCTCGTTGCAACTGGCGAATTACCTGAGCAATTTCGCCCCGTGCCTCTGCGATCGCCTCCTGTACTCGTTGTTCCTGCTGCTGTTGCAGATCGCGTTCGCGTTGCTGCAACGAGTTTGCCTTGCGCGACAGTTCCCGGTGCAGTTGCTCCGTCTGTTGCAACAGTTTCGCCGCTTCCTGTGCCTTTTGCTCTTGCTGGCGACGTTGTGCCTCCAATCCAGCAATCACAGCATTAACATCCTGCGAGGCTTCTAAGCCAACTTTGTTGCGGGCGGAGTCAATAATCTCTGGTTTCAACCCCAGGCGAGTTGCGATCGCCAGTGCGTTAGAACGACCGGGAATGCCCCACAACAGCCGATAGGTAGGCGACAGCTTGACATCATCAAACTCCACCGACGCATTCTCAAATCGCTCGTCCTGATATTTCAGTGCCTTGAGTTCGCCATAGTGAGTGGTGGCAACAGTCAACAAAGCGTGATCTGCCAGATATTGCAACAGGGCGATCGCCAGAGCACTACCTTCAGAGGGGTCTGTGCCTGCACCGACCTCATCGAGTAACACCAAGGAGTTGGAGAGGGAAGGGGAAGTAGGAGATTCTGAATCTAATTCCGAATCTTGAGTGAGTTCAGAGGAGGGGACAGTGGTATCGTCAGAAACGATAAACGAGTCGGGGAAATCGGAAGAACCAGAAGGATCGAGGAGGGGAGTGGGATTGGTATCCAATGCATCGAGAATGCGACCGATGCGGCGAATGTGCCCAGAGAAGGTGGAGAGGCTTTGTTGCAAAGATTGCTCATCGCCGATATCGGCTAACACCGCCTCAAACCAGGGCAATTCTACGGGTTCACGAGCAGGGACAAACAAGCCTGCCTTTGCCATCAGCACAGCTAATCCAAAGGTTTTGAGCGTGACAGTTTTGCCTCCGGTGTTGGGTCCGGTGATGGCAGTGACGCGCAGATGAGGTTGAATCACCAGATCAATCGGCACGACGGGAAACCCCTGTTCGTGCTGTTGTTGCCACACTAGCAAGGGATGGCGCAGTTGCCGCAGCACGATCGGTTCGGGGCGATCGCCCCCAGATGGATCAAATTGAATAAACCGAGGAGAGTTAGCCCCCAACCACAGTGAGTAACGTGCCCGCGCCGCAGCTAAATCCAACGTTGTAGCGATCGCCAACACATGCTCCAGATCAGGCTTTACTGCTGCAACCTGCTCAGTCAGAGCACGCCGCACAATCTCCTCTTCGGTTTGCTCTCGTCGCAACAGTTGCCGCAACTGGTTGCCCTGATTGACAACCGCGTTTGGCTCCACATACAGCGTGGCACCACTACTGGAAGCATCATGCACAATACCCGGAATCGCGTCTTTGTGGGTCGCCTTCACCGGGATCACAAAGCGATCGCCCCGTTGGGTAATCAGAGCTTCTTGAACGGCGTTGCTATGGCGTTGCACGATGTTTTGCAATACTTGATAAATGCGATCGCGCACACTTCGCAATTCCCCCCGAATGCCCTCCAGCTTGGCACTGGCACGATCCATGACTCGCCCCCGCTCGTCAATGCAGCGGTGAATCTCTTGCTCCAGTTCGGGATAGGTGCGCAGGTCTGACACCAATGCCTGTAACACAGGCAGGTCTTGCTGGTTGTCAATTGTGCGGCGCAAACTGCGAGCACCAGAGAGTGTAGTGGCGATCGCCAACAACTCATCCCCTGCCAAAATGCCCTGCAACTCCGCCCGTTCTAAGGCTTCTCCAATATCCTGAATGCCATCAAAACTCAAACTGCCAGAGGTGCGGCTCTCCAGGTCATACACCTCACGAGTTTGGGCTAGCAGAGTTTCACTCTCAGCCTGGGTCGCGGGAATGCGGAGACGACGAATGGCAGTAACGCCCAGCTTTGTAGCTGCAAAGGTAGCTAGATGCTGACACAGGCGCGACCATTCAAGTAAATCAAGGGTTTCAGCGGCAATGGAGTCGATGGGATTCAATGTTGGTGTCAAAGGGGTGGGTAGCAAAGTAGGGCGATCGCGAACAGTTCAAAATAACAACTCTTAACTATTCCATTATCAAACACTCCACCCGAAACAGGGTTCACCGTTTGGGGGAATTGCCGATTGGGGGAGTAGGGGGTCAGGGAGTAGGGGAGTGAAAGGCTTGGGAGATAACGAGCCAACAGGCTTTATACGGTCTTTACTGGGGTGTATCAATTAAGGTGCATCTGTCACCTGTTCTACCCACCCACTCATAAATAGCGGGCTAACCCACACAGTCCACTTGAGTGAACTAAAACCTGCTTTCAGTCTGCTTTGGCAGACTTCATACGACTAGCGAGTGGGGATAGAGCGAAGCAGAGATTGGTTGTACACAAAATTCTGGACACACCCCCCTACTTCTTACTCCTTTATCCTTCAGCCTTTATCCTTTCCCCCTCATCTTTTATCCTTCATCCTTCAGCCTTTATCCTTCATCCTTCAGCCTTTATCCTTTCCCCCTCATCCTTCAGCCTTTATCCTTTCCCCCTCATCCTTTATCCTTTCCCCCTCATCCTTCAGCCTTTATCCTTCATCCTTCAGCCTTTATCCTTTCCCCCTCATCCTTTAGCCTTCATCCTTCAGCCTTTATCCTTTTCCCCTCATCTTTTATCCTTCATCCTTTAGCCTTTATCCTTCATCCTTTCCCCCTCATCCTTCATCCTTCAGCCTTTATCCTTCATCCTTCATCCTTTATCCTTTCCCCTTCCCCCTTTCCCACTTTCTGCATTTTTGTCAAGAATACGTTCTTAATAGAGCCTTAATCGAATTTAAACCCAGTATTAGAGGCACTTAACGTCCCTGTGGGATTTTGAAAAGGTTAACAAGATGAAGCCTAACCCGTAGTATTACTCATCGCTAGCCGTTATGCCATTTACCCTGCAACTTTTACACGCATCTGACTTTGAAGCGGGAATTCCTGCCATTGATGATGCGGTCCGCTTCTCAGCCATCCTCAACTATTTCCAGGATTCCTCCACAGGGCAGTTTGCCGCTTCGCCCACTGTGCGTGCCAACACCCTCACCCTTTCTTCGGGTGACAACTACCTGCCCGGTCCCTTCTTCAACGCCTCTAGTGACACTAGCCTCAATGGTGTAGGAGGTTTGGGAACTTCAACCGCGCCCGTATTAGGACGGGCAGACATCGCCATTCTCAACGCCTTTGGCATCCAAGCGTCTGCCTTAGGAAACCATGAATTTGACTTAGGGATTCGTCAGGTTCGTGACATTCTCAGACCCGGTAGCGGCAACCCTGGTACAGCTTTCCCTTACCTGAGTGCAAACCTCGACTTTGCTCCTGAAATTAACAGTGGTCGGGGTGACCTGGCGCAAAGTGACCTGGCAACGAACCAGAACACGGCAGAAGCCAACACTATTCGCGGCAAGATTGCCAAGAGCACTATCATTACACTGCCGGGTAATGACGGCTTGCCGGGTACAGGCGACGAAGAGCGGATCGGCATTGTCGGCGCGACGACTCCTACCCTGCGCCAAATTTCATCCCCTGGATCCGTCGGTGTGTTGCCCGCTAACCCCGTAGACTACGACGCTCTCGCCGCAGAGATTCAGCGATCGGTTGATGCCTTAACCGCTGCTGGCATCAACAAGATCATCCTGTTGTCTCACATGCAGCAGTTGTTCATCGAACGGGATGAGTTAGCACGTCGTCTTCGTAACGTTGACATTATCATCGCTGGTGGTTCTCACACTCCCCTGCTCGACAGCAACGACGTGTTGCGCCCTGGCACCACCGACGAAGGAGATTACCCCATTCTCAGAACGTCGGCATCCAACGAGCCTGTGTTAGTGCTCAACACCGATGCTAACTATCGCTATGTCGGGCGTTTGGTGGCAACCTTTACCGATGCAGGTTTGATTGACACAAATAGCCTCAACAACACACTCAATGGGGCATTTGCAACCGATGAAGCAGGGGTCGATCGCGTCTATGGAGCGGATGTCAACCCCAGAACCGTTGCTGATGCTAACGTAGTTGCCATCACTGATGCACTCCGCAATGCTATCTCTGCCAAAGATAGCAACATCACAGGTCGGGCACCCGTGTTTCTCAACGGCACTCGTAGCGATGTGCGGACGCAGGAAACCAACCTGGGCAACTTAACGGCGGATGCCAACCTGTTCTATGTCCGTCAGGTTGACCCCACCACAGTTATCTCACTGAAGAATGGCGGTGGCATTCGAGACAACATTGGAACTGTTGCAGCGGCTCCTGGTGCAACGGACCCCAATGATGTCGATCGCCTGCCAACTCAGCCTAATCCCCTGGCACCGAACAAACGCGAAGGAGACGTGTCTCAACTCGACATTGAAAACTCCCTACGCTTTAACAACGGCTTATCGTTGATCACGCTGACGGCTACCCAACTCAAGGAAGTGCTGGAGCATGGGGTTTCTGGCGTTCGTCCCGGCGCAACACCGGGAGCTTTTCCACAGATTAGCGGCATTTCCTTTAGTTTTGACCCCAATGGCACAGCCCAGGTCTTAGCCACCGATGGCACCGTCACTACCCCTGGAACACGGGTGCGATCGATCGCTGTCACCGATGCCAATGGCAACTTTGTTGATGTCGTAGCTCAGAACGGGCAGATCGTCGGCAATCCGAATCGCACCTTCCGTGTTGTCGCACTGGACTTCCTGTTAGGAACCGGAGCGGGTGGATTGACGGCTAGCGGAGATGGCTATCCCTTCTTCCGCTATATTCGCGAAAACCCAACGCTGGCAAACCGGGTAGATCTGCGTGGTGAAACCACCGTGGATTTGAACCGCAACGGCAGAATTGATCCAGCTGTTTTTACCAGCACTGGGCAGGTCAACTTCTCGGCACCGGGAACGGAGCAAGACGCTCTGGCAGAGTTCTTGCGCCAGCAAACAACCCCATTTTCAGGGCTGGATGTGGCTCCTAATCGCGATCGCCGCATTCAAAACCTATCCGCTCGTGAAGACAACGTGTTTGGCTTGGTGCTCCAGGGCAACAACCGACCCAACCGCTTTAGAGGTCGGGGTGCCGATGACACGATCAGCGGCTTAGGCGGCAACGATCGCATGGTGGGTCTAGCAGGAGATGACGTGTTGTTAGGTGGTGCTGGCAACGACGTTCTCGATGGCGGAACTGGCAACGACGTCGTCAATGGCGGTATTGGCAACAACACAGCTCGTGGTGCGGCTGGCAACGACATCTTTGTGCTGGAACGGGGCGTGGGCAGAACGTTAGTTGTTGATTTCCGCAATACGATCGATCGCCTCGGTCTGGGTGAAGGTGTCACTCTGCGCGGCATCCGCATTCGCGAAGTTGGCAACAATACTGTCATCAGCTTTGGACGCGATGAATTGGCAGTTCTACGGGGAGTCGATCGCTCTGCGATCAACCGTCGCGACTTCACCAGTGTCATCCCCGAAGGCGAAGTGATCGTCTAACCCACAACGGCTTGCAGGGGCACGACATGTCATGCCCTGACTAACGATCGCTATAGCAACCAAGAGGTTGGTTAGGACGGGGTGCAGGGGTGGAACCTCTGGCTAGGGCGCAGCCCCACACCCCTTCGTATACTCAACACGTAACGGCGACATAGGATGACTGGTAGGGGCGGTTCGGGAACCGCCCCTACGATTTTGGGATTAGGTTAAGCTCTGGGCACAACGAAAACCAATGTGCCGATGACCGCGATCGGGTTCACGAGAAAATCCGGTGCGAAAGTAGGTTGTTAGCTCATTGGGGGAGGAATCAAAGACATGATCACCACCACGAGTCACCCGTTCCCCAACGGCATCGGGTTGTTCCCGTCCATCATCAGGATTGTAAGGATAGGGACGATACAACGTGCTCGTCCACTCGGCTAAATTGCCTGCCAGGTCATGCACGCCCTCCGGGGTTGCGCCTGCGGTGTGAGTCCCGATCGCCTCCGTTGCTCCAGAATTGCGCCCATACACAGCACGATCGCGAGTTGGAGGTTCATCGCCCCAGGGGTAGGTGCGTCCCTGCAACCCTCGTGCGGCAGCTTCCCACTCAACCTCGGTTGGTAACCTCGACCCACGCCACTGACAAAACTCTTTTGCACCACGCCAGGTCGTTTCAGCAATGGGGTGGTCTGCGTAACCAGATTCAGCGACAAACTGCCCATTTTGAATGGCAATCCGTGTATGTTCATCATCCAGAGCGATGAGCGGATTTTGCTGGTTGCCCTCTGCCCCTTCGATAAAAAGAGGAGCTACTGATTCTGGCAAATCACTGGAGCGGATTTCTCCAGCAGCAGCATTCTGGAGGGGTTGAATCTCCAACGAATTGAGAAACTCTGCATATTGAGCATTCGTCACCTCATAGCGATCGATTTGAAATGCGGCGATCGCCACTTGATGAACGGGTTGAGTATCTTCGGCTGCATCTGACCCGATTGTGTAGGTTCCAGCAGGGATGCGAACCATCGAGGATGGAGATGCAGAGGGACTGACGGCAACTGCCCCACTGGGAGAGCTTTGCATCTCCCCTGGATCTGCTGCGGGGGAAGGAACAACCGTTGAAACGTTCGTTCCACAACTGATGATGAGGAGTGCTGTCGCCAGTATTGTTCCAAAGAATTGAATTCGCTTGCGCTTTGTGGGAAGCGATCGCAATTGAGAGAGCATACTCATGTTTTGTCCTGATGCCAAATTGAGAGTTTGGTTATAACCAACACTTGCTATGTGCCACTACCATTGACCATTAACCATTGACCATTAACTATTGACCATTAACTATTGACCATTGACCATTAACTATTGACCATTGACTATTGACCATTAACTATTGACCATTAACTATTGACCATTAACTATTGACCATTGACCACTAACTAAACACCTACACTCGTAACCGATATCCCATCCCTCGCACAGTTTCGATGCGATCGTCCCCTAACTTTTTCCGCAAATGCCCGACATAGACATTGACAATGTTGGTGCCGGGGTCATAGTCATATCCCCAAATGCGATCGAGGATTTGTTCTCGTGTCAGCACCTGCATTGGATGCCGCAGAAAAAACTCTAAAAGTAGGAACTCTCGTGCTGACAACTCGATGGAGCGATCGTCTACCCACGCTTGACGGGTCAACAAATCGAGCGTAATGTTGCCGACTTGCAGGGCGGTATCCGGTTGCGTGCGAGGTACACGGTTGCGGAGTTGCACTCGAATTCGGGCGAGCAGTTCTTCAAAGCTAAAGGGTTTGGTGATGTAATCATCTGCCCCGCCTTCCAGTCCAGCAACCGTATTTTGGACACCATCTCGTGCAGTGAGAACGACGATCGGAATGGTGTGTCCCTGCCCGCGCAGGGCTTTGAGCACATCTAAGCCATCTTGATCAGGCAAGCCGAGATCAAGAACTATCAGATCAAACTCACCACCATAGCTGACTTGCAGTGCCTCACGTCCGGTGTTAACGGCGATGGTCGTGAAGCCGTGCGCCTGTAGACCGGACTCCAAAAAGTCGATGATGCGGGGATTGTCTTCGATGATCAGAATCCGATTCATGGGTTGCTCTGTCTGTACTCGCCTCAAGCGGTATCACAATGGTAAAGGTAGACCCCTGACCGGGGCGACTGAGAAGTTCCACCCATCCGCCATGTGCCTGAGCGATCGCCTCTACAATGGCAAGCCCCAGACCATGATTCTCACCCAACGCTTCATCCACATCTCCCTGGATCTGGCGGGTCGTGGCACGGGCAAACCGCTCAAAAATCCTTGCCTGATCCTCTAGTGCAATGCCCTCGCCCGTATCTCTCACCCAGATGTAGGCATGATCATCCCGCACCGAGGAACCCAGGGCGATCGCATCCCCTTCCTGGGTATGGCGAATGGCATTCTGCACCAGATTCATCACAGCTTGAGTGATGCGCTGGCGATCGACCCGAATAGGACTCAAGCCCTTCGATTCCAGTTTCCACTGGCGATCTGCCATCGAGCGAACCTTCAAATACAGTTCTTCGGTGAGCCAGTCCAATTCTTCTAGCCGCAAGGCGAGAAAATCAGGACGTTCTGCTTTTGCCAGTAACAGCAAATCGTTTACCAACCGATTCATGCGGTCAAGTTCGTCGATGGCTAGCGCGATCGTCTCTGCCTGTCGTTCTGGACGGTATTTCAGCGTTTCCAAATAGCCGCGAATCACGGTGATGGGTGTTCGCAACTCGTGACCCGCATCCTTGAGAAATTCTTGCTGACTTTCAAAGGCGATCTGCAACCGATCCAACATTTCATTGAAAGTCGTCGTTAGATGAGCAATTTCATCCGTTCCCTCAACCGCAATGCGCTGCGTCATGTCTGACTCTGTGATGGATTGAGCCGTTTGGGTCAATACTCGGAGGGGAGCCAGCACCCGTCCTGCCGTTGCCCAGGCGATCGCCGCCGCCACTGCCATCACCCCCAGCGTAGCCGGGATAATCAGCAACACCGCTCCATTCACCACCTGATATTCACTATCCGCACAGTGAACAATGACCAGCACACCTTGCGTCTGCCCATTCACCACAACAGGTTCTGCAAAGTAAAACAATTCCCCTGCTGCGGTATTCACAATGTCATGGTTTGGAGTTGTCAGTTGCCCCCACTCTTGCAACAAATCCGCCTCTTCTACCAATAACTTGGCTGGAACCTGATTAGAGTAACGATAAACTTGACCATTTAACAGGGCGATCGCATAGTCATCTGCATCGACAGGCTCATATTGAGCTAAAAACGCATCCAAAACAATAGTCGCCTGTTGTTCTGGAGCAACGGTTGTGTCGATGCGTTGTTGTCGGGCAATCTGCTGAAACTCCCGAATCTGGCGAGACACATACTCCCGTGATTGATCTCGAATGCGCTCATACAGAATGTGATGGGTCACTAAGATCGATGTCACGCTTGAGAAAGCCGTGAGCAAGAAATACCAGACAAAAATTCGGGGGCGGGTGCTGTTAAACCATTGCCGCCAATGCTTAACCGTCGTCACTACTCTCATTTCACCCTCCCATTTTGGCGCGATAGGGAAACTTCCAAGAATGCCAGAAATCGAGATTCCGTAGACTGCACAGAAGCCGTTTCTAATGGGTTAGAACAGTCTGTGGTTTTTATGGATGTATTAGCCGTTTGAATCATCTGCTGATGCAGATAACTCATATATTGCCCAATCGTTGGCTGAAATGGGAGGGATGCCATAATGCATAGACTCCTACATTACGACTGCTTGACAGACATTTTTTTGAGAGCCTGGTTTGCTCGTCGCCAGAGCGATCGCACATATTTTTGTTGGTCGATCATGTGCATGACGATAAACGCTAAAAACGTATACGCAAGCCAAAAATGTAGATTGCGGGCTAAGCCGACTACGGCTGAATTTTGCGGAAAAATATCTGGCAATGTCAGCCAAAAGAACGGCACGTTTCCACTTTGGTAGGAATTCGATAAAAAGAATCCGCTCAATGGAACGGCTAGCATAAACACATAAATTGCCGTATGCAGTAAAAAGGCGCGAATCCATTCCCCATTGATTTTGGGCAAACGACGAGTATACTTCCGCCACCAGACACGCTGCAAAATAAAAATCCGCAACGTCAACAACGCCATCGTTAACGCCCCAATCGATTTGTGCAGCGTGTAGGCGTGTTCCCGCAATGCGATTTCTTCTGACATTTGCTCCATAGCAAAGCCACCCACAAACAACACGAGATAAAACGCTGCCATCCACCAGTGCACCGACCACAATTGCTTAAAAGCTGAATTGAGACGAGCTTGAGGTTTTGTTGCTTGCTTTGGGGTCTGAACCGTCGGTTTGGGTGGAATTAATTGAGAACTCATCAAATACCTCCTAATACAGAAATTAACTCTCCAAATCCACATGTCTGCGCTCTGATATTCAATATCTGAGAGTTCTATAAATCTCAAATAAACGGTTTATAAAAACTTTTTTATGTTTCTGGTGTAGCAATCCTTTCTGGTGCGTAAAAAGTAGTGAAGACAGATAGTTGTGGGTTAATGGTCAATCGTCAATCGTTAATCGTCATTAGCGTCAATCCCAAATCAACCACCACTGACTACTGACTACTGACTACTAATCACTGACCCTTGACCCTTGACCCTTGACCGCTAACAAAGCAATTCCCACAACCAAGTTAGGGCTGCTACATCACTGCCAGATGTTAGCAATTAAGACAATTCCTCAAGGCAATGGCACGGTAGACTAAACTCCGTTTGTGTTGTTTAACCTTTGTCATGCCTAAGTTTGTCAACGCTGATCCCTATCCCTATCCCTACAATGGCGACCTGCGCCCTGAGAATACCGCCATTTTGGTGATCGATATGCAGGTCGATTTCTGTGGATTGGGTGGCTATTTAGACAAAAAAGGTTATGATGTCTCCCTGACTCGTGCCGCGATCGCCCCCATCAAATCTCTGTTAACCGTGGTACGCGAAAAGGGCTTTCACATCTTTTTTACCCGTGAGGGACACCGTCCTGACTTGTACGACCTGCCTACAACAAAACACTGGCGCAGCAAACGAGCCGGAGCCGAGATCGGCAGTGAGGGTCCGTTAGGACGGGTGTTAGTCCGAGGAGAAGAGGGATGGGACATCATCCCAGAATTGAAACCACTACCCCAAGAACCTGTAATTGACAAACCGGGGAATGGCGCATTTTATGCCACCGATCTCGATCACATGCTGCGACAACGAGGAGTTGCCAATGTGGTTGTTTGTGGGGTCACCACTGCTGTCTGTGTTCACTCAACCCTGAGAGAGGCAAGCGATCGCGGTTATGATACGCTGTTGCTCGAAGACTGCTGTGGCGAAAGCGATTATCAACTACACCTGGCCGCGATCGAGATGGTGAAGATGGAAGGCGGGATTTTTGGAGCGGTGGCAACTTCTGAGCAATTTCTTGAAGCGTTGATTTGAAGCTCTCAATTCGGGGTTTGAGAAACACTTCAAGAGCAAAACCGACCTGCGTCGGTTCGGCAAACGTTGATTTTCCGTAGTCTGCGCAGGTGGGCTCGGCTCCAGATAGCCGCGAATTCATTCGCCAGGTTCAATTCCCCAATCACTAGATGCACCCATGGAACCGTTGCTTTAGGAGGCAGAGCCTCCGTCACTCCATTTCCAAGCAGGAGCTTGGAAACGAGGTTTGTATGAGATTTGTTTACGAAGAGAGTAACAGAAGAGGGATTCAGTCAAAGATTTGTCAGAAAGCTGATTCAGGCGAAGTAGCATCGACTGAATTTGGTAGCTCAACTCTAAACCGCCAGGAACCGCTGAATCACTTCATTGCTCAACTCACTGGTGGGACCCGATGCCACAATGCCACCTTTTTGCATAGCGTAGTAGCGATCGGCTTGACGCACAAAATGTAAGTGTTGTTCTACTAAAAGAACTGAAATACCTGTGGTTGCAACGATGCGGCGAACGGCTGCCTCAATGTCGAGGATGATCGAGGGCTGAATACCTTCGGTGGGTTCGTCGAGCACTAACAGTTTGGGATTACCCATCAGCGCACGGGCGATCGCCAATTGTTGCTGCTGACCACCACTGAGGTCACCGCCCATGCGACCTAGCATTGTCTTCAGAACGGGGAATAGCTCAAAAATCTCATCGGGAATGTTTTTGGGTCCCTTCACCTTTTCGGCACGCGCCTCAAATCCCAGAATCAGATTTTCCTTAACGGTGAGACGGGGAATGATTTCACGTCCCTGCGGCACATAACCAATCCCTAAGCGGGCGCGTTGGTCAGGGGAGATGCCAGTAATAGGGCGATCGCCAAACACAATTGAGCCTCGCCGGGGTTGGATCAACCCCATGATGGTTTTGAGCAGGGTTGTCTTGCCCACCCCGTTACGCCCGATCAAGCACACCATCTGCCCTTTGGGCACGCTCAAATCCACATCGCGCAAAATGTGGCTCTCACCGTAGTAGACATTTAAGCCGGACACTTGCAGCATCAGGGAGCCAGAAGCGGTATCGGGAGTAAGGACGGAGGAATTGGCTTGAGTCATGGGAAGAGGGAAGAGGGAAAAAAGAAAGAAGAAGGAGAAAGAGAAAGGCTGAAGGATAAAGGCTGAAGGATAAAGGCTGAAGGATAAAGGCTGAAGGATAAAGGCTGAAGGATAAGAAAATTCCGAACCCACCAACCCCTAACGATTAGCTATTGACCATTAACCATTGACCATTGACCATCAACCATTGACCATTAACCATTGGCTATTGACCATTAACCATTAACCATTGACGATTAACCATTAACCATTGACGATTGACCATCAACCACTAACAATTGACCGTTACCCAATGACATCAGAGCCACTGGCAACCTCTAGAACTGCCTGGTCGAGACTGATCGGCTTTTCCGAGTGAACTTCTTGTCCCAGATAGACTTCAATCACACGAGGATCACTCTGCACCTCATCGATCGTGCCTTCAAAGAGCACAGAGCCTTCATGTAAAACTGTGACCTGACGAGCAATTTGCCGGACAAATTCCATATCGTGTTCGATCACGATGACGGAATGGCTTTCTGCGAGCGACAGCAACAGATCTCCTGTGCGTTCGGTTTCTTCGTCGGTGAGTCCGGCAACAGGCTCATCCACCAACAGCAGATCGGGGGATTGGGCAACCAACATGCCAATTTCTAACCATTGCTTCTCACCGTGAGAAAGCAAGTTTGCTTTCATATCGGCTTTATGAGTCAAGCCAATCGTTTCCAGTAAGCTCACGACATTCCGTTTCTCCGGTGCTGGAGTTCCTTGAAACAGCGTCGAAAATACATTCTTGTTGCGATTACACGCTAGCTCTAGATTTTCACGGGGAGTCAAATTGAGATAAACCCGTGGAGTTTGAAACTTACGACCTACGCCGAACCGTGCGATTTGGTGTTCCTTGAGCGATCGCACATTACGCCCTTTGACCAGCACCCGCCCCTCAGTTGGTTTGACTTTACCCGTGATCACATCCAAAAAGGTCGTTTTACCTGCCCCGTTTGGACCAATGATCACCCGCAACTCACCGACATCCATGCTGAAATTGAGATGATTGAGAGCTTTGAAACCGTCAAAATCAACGGTTAAATTCTCAATTTCCAAGATTTTTCCGCTCATGCTGAACCTCTGGGTCTTTTTCTAAGCTGGGATAGGTCGCAACGCTACGACGACCTGTTAAGGTCTGGAACCACTCCACGCTGCGATCGCGCAACACTCCGACAATTCCGGTGGGCATCGCCAGCACCACCAACAGGAACAAACCGCCCTGGAAGAACAACCAGATGTCCGGAAACTGTTCACTCAGCAAACTCTTAGCAAAGTTCACCACTAACGCGCCCAACACCGCTCCTGCCAGGGTTGCCCGTCCGCCAACCGCCACCCAAATCACCATCTCAATTGAGAAAGCGATATCCATCGACTTAGGCGAGATGATCCCGGTTTGCAGGGTGAACATCGCTCCAGCCAATCCGGCAAGGGCACCCGACACCGCAAACACCAGCACCTTAAAGCCCGTGGGGTCATAGCCCGAAAAACGGACACGGGGTTCATCATCTCGGATGGCAATGAGCAAGCGTCCGAACCGTCCACTGGTCAACCAACGACAGAGCGCGTAAGCCAGCACCAGGAAGATCACGGTTGCTACATAAAATCCAAAGCGGGTGCCCTCATCTTTGACTGAAGCTCCCAGCAATGTATTGAAGTCGGTCAAACCGTTGGTGCCGTTGATCAGCTTTTGTTGCCCGTTGAAAAAGTTGAAAAAGATGATGGTGGTTGCCTGCGTCAGGATGGAGAAATAAACACCCCGAATCCGGTTGCGAAACACCAGGTAGCCCAGAATCGCTGCCAGAATTGCAGGAATCAGAACCACCGCAAACATGGAGAAGCTAAAGGAGTAAAAAGGCTTCCAGAACCAGGGCAACTCAGTCACCCCGTAGAGGGTCATAAATTCTGGCAGTTGAATGCTGGCACTCGCTGGAATCTGAAGCTTCATGTGCATCGCCAGAGCATAGCCCCCCAACGCAAAGAAGACCCCATGCCCCAGGCTCAGCAATCCGGTGTAACCCCAGATCAGGTCGATTCCCAACGCCACGATCGCCAACGCCAGAAACCGCCACAGCAACTCCAGACGAAAGTCCGACAGAATCGCCGGAACGATAAAGATCAACGCCAGTGCGATCGCCAGAACAATACCTGACTCAATTAGGAGCGATCGCTGTTTCCCTGCCTTGGCTACCGATGGTTCAACGGCTGCTTGTGTTGTCATTGCTTTTACCCTCTATCCCTCATCCTTCAGCGTTTAACCTTCAGCCTCTATTCCTCATCCTTAATTCTTTCTCTCTTCCTTTTTCGTTCCTCCCTGTTACGCATCTACCGTTCGTCCCTTCTGCGGAAACAGACCACCCGGACGGTATTGCAAGAAGATCACGATTAATGCAAAGACCATTACTTTTGCCATGCTGGTCGTTGCGAAAAAGGTGAAGAAATCAACCAATGGCTGGAACTTAGTCAGGAATGCCAGCATCCCCGTACCAATCACATATTCACTGATGCCGATCGCCATCGCGCCTAAAATACTGCCAAACAAGTTGCCCACACCGCCAACGACAACGACCATGAAGGTATTGACGATGTAGTTTTGTCCCGTATTGGGACCCACTGACCCCAACAAACTCACTGCACATCCGGCAACTCCCGCCAAACCAGAACCGATCGCAAAGGTGATCGCATCGACTTTGCGGGTTGAGATGCCAAGACAGGCACTCATGTTGCGGTTTTGAGTAACGGATCGAATGCGTAAGCCCCAGGGCGACTTTTGCAGGAAGAAATAAACGCCCACAACACAGATCACCGTCAGCACCAAAATAAACATACGGACATAGGGAAGCTGATATCCCCCCGCAATCTCAAAGCCACCTCTGAGCCATGCCGGAGCCGTCACGTCTTTGTTTTGTGCGCCAAACCAGGGTTCTGTTACCGCTAACTTATACGTCTGAGATAAAAAGGTGCCGACTGCCAGCGAGATCGCGATCGACAGGGACAACAAGAGGGCGATCGCCCATTGTTTCAATTGCTGCACGTTCGACTGTCGTCGCAACAGCCATTGCCCACCAAAAAACAGCACACAAAACAGCACCAAGCCAATTACCAGTACCCAGTTCACACTGCGGACAAACTGTTGCAAGATCAGGCTCACGCCCCAGGTGGCTAGCAGGGTTTCGAGCGGTCGCCCATAGAGATAGCGAATTACACCCCGCTCTAACGCCAGACCCACCAGAGCCGCCACAATAAAGGCGGCTACTAAGGCAAAAAGAATATAAATCTCAAAGAGGGGACCACCGATTTGCTTAAAGGCGTTTTGCACGACGAATGTGGTGTAGGCTCCCAGCATCATCAACTCACCGTGAGCCATGTTGATCACACCCATCAGTCCAAACACGATCGCCAAGCCAAGGGCAGCTAGCAGCAAAATCGAGCCGATGCTGAGTCCGCTAAAGACACCATCTAAAATACTGGGTAACAAACTTTCTCTCCCTTGATGCTGCGTTGTTGTAGCGTCACGCGATACAGAAGTCGGAGTTCTTAAAGAACTCCGACTTCTAGCTGATCGAATCGTTAGATCTGGTACTTACCTGGAGTTTCAACGTCGGTCTTCGTCCAGTCACAGGCAAAGCCCTTCGTTTCAGCCACAAACTGGTTCCATGGCACTGGATCAACGGGACCGTCGGTTTCAAAGACGATCTCAAACAGACCGTCATCACGGACTTCCCCAATTCGCACGGTCTTGGAGATGTGGTGGTTGGGGTTCATCGTCACAGGACCTTCCGGTGCTGCGAACTGTTGACCGTATGCGGCGGCACGAACCGCTTCCAGGTCAGAAGGAGTTCCTTCGGTGCCCGCTTTCTCAACGGCTTGCTTCCAGATGTTGACGGAGATGTAAGCCGCTTCCATGGGGTCGTTGGTTACACGAGTATCACCGTACTCCGCCTTGAATGCTTCAACGTAGGCAGTGTTCTCAGGCGTATCAACCGTCATGAAGTAGTTCCAGGCAGCAAAGTGACCCAACAGGTATTCCTTACCGATCGCCTGAACTTCTTCTTCCGCGATACTCACCGACATCACAGGATACTTGTCTGGTGTTAGACCTGCACCTTGCATCTGCTTGAAGAAGGCAACGTTGCTGTCCCCGTTCAGGGTGTTGTAGATCACGCCACCATTAGGCAGAGCCGAGCGAATCTTCGCGATGATGGGTGCAACTTCGGTGTTGCCCAGAGGCAGGTAGTCTTCACCAACCGTGGTGCCACCCTTCGCTTCCAATTGCGCCTTGATGATGGTGTTTGCGGTACGGGGGAATACGTAGTCAGAGCCAACCAGGTAGAAGTCTGTGCCTTTGTTTTCCAACAACCAGTCCACAGAGGGTTCGATCTGCTGGTTGGGAGCGGCTCCAGTGTAGAAAATGTTTTTGGAACACTCTTGACCCTCATACTGCACAGGGTAGTAGAGCATGTGATTTTTGGATTCAAAGACAGGCAGCACAGCTTTGCGGCTAGCCGATGTCCAGCAACCAAACACCACAACCACCTGATCTTCGTCGATCAGCTTGGTGGCTTTTTCAGCAAAGGTAGGCCAGTCAGAGGCACCGTCTTCTTCGATCGCCTCGATCTGCTTACCTAAAATTCCACCTGCATCATTGATCTGCTTAATCGCAAGCTTTGTAGAGTCAACCACACTCTTCTCAGAGATGGCCATTGTGCCGCTGAGGGAGTGCAAAATACCAACTTTGATGGTTTCACCACCAGCCGCAGCGGGAGACTCAGCTGCGGGAGACTCAGCCGCAGGAGATTCAGCCGTATCAGTGGGTGCGCTGGCACAAGCTTTTAATAAAATACTGGTTCCTAACGCGGCGGAACCATACAACAAAAATTTGCGGCGACCAAATAGCCTTGTCATGAAATGCTCCTCAACGAGGGAAGACGAAATAAATAGGGATGCGTAAACTGACCGGATAGCAGAAGATACACTCCCTGCAAGAGCATTCAGCTTTTGAGCCTGTGCAACATCCGTGTCGATTGCTTACGCAGTGATATTAGGGCTGTGTCAGGTCACCAATTGTATCCAGTTATACAAACGGCAAAGTCTTAAGTTTTTGTAAACCATCTTTAGAATGAGATCGGTTCTACCAGTTGGGTGACTTTGCCCATATGTAATCGAATGAAATCGATAATTGTCGGCAATCCTTCGTGAATTTTTAAGTTGGTGAAGACAAAGGGCTTATCACCTCGCATTTTGCGGGCATCGCGTTCCATCACAGCCAAATCTGCTCCAACATAGGGTGCCAAATCAATTTTGTTAATTACCAGCAAGTCTGACTTGGTGATCCCCGGTCCACCTTTACGAGGAATTTTGTCTCCGGCGGCGACATCAATCACGTAAATCGTCAGATCGACTAACTCTGGGCTGAAGGTAGACGCCAGATTGTCCCCCCCACTCTCGACAAACACCAGATCGAGAGGTTGAAACCGCTGTTCCAGTTGTTCGATCGCCACCAGGTTAATCGAGGCATCTTCTCGAATTGCCGTATGAGGGCATCCTCCCGTCTCAACCCCGACGATGCGATCGCGCTCTAGGGCTTCGCTACGAACCAAAAACTGAGCATCCTCTTGGGTATAAATGTCGTTTGTGACCACTGCAATGTTGAATTCATCACGCATCGCTTTGCAGAGCCGATCCACTAAAGCCGTTTTTCCTGACCCGACTGGACCTGCAATTCCAACTCGAAATGTGTGCATATACACCTCAACATAAATTTTGATTTTTCGCAAAAAATGATCAGTTTTTTATCTGGATCTCTATCTAACGGCTCGTAAGTATGAACTATGTCGGTAAATGGGTAGGTTTTAGGATCATTCGCGTTGACGATGTAGAGACTGGTCGCTTACGCCATCCTAAAGATTCAAGCTTGAACTTTACTACAGTTACAGACTGCTGTGCATTGTTTTAAAAGGTCATGGTGCTATGGAAACGCTAGCTTACTTATATTCTGTTGAAGAGACAGAAATATCTGCGGTAGAAACATTTTTTGACAACTTTAATAACAACGATCCTGTCGTTTTATTTGGCACTGCAACGGATGGCTCGCATGAGTTGATGGAAGACGAGATCATCGAGCTAGAAACATCTGTTGTGTGGATGATGCCGTAGGGGAAGAGAGAAAAAAGAAGAGAGAAGAAAGAAGAGGCAAGATAAAACTGGATACCTCTTTGATCTCAACTCCTTGATCTCAACTCCGAAATAGGCGAGAGTAGAGCGTCTCGTGGGTCATGCTGGCGATCGCCACACCCCAGCTACAGCAATCTAGCGCATTGTCGGGCATGAGCAGAATGTCGTCAACTGCGGCGACTAATCGAGGATGTAAGGCTAACCCGATTTGCTGTCCGGCGGTTTGCCCTAAGGGGATCAACTTCACTCCAGCATTGACCAGATTGGTTGCCCAACTTTGCAAATAGCCCAATAGAGCCGAGTGCGGGTCAATGTTCCAGCGGGCAGCGGCAATGGCAAAGGCGATCGCAAAGTGGCAGGGATCACCGCACGCCTGAATGGGATCACGCAGTTGAGGATCGAGATCTAACAACAATCGAGTCAGCGATCGCCCCATTTGCCAACTTTGTTGACGCAATTCTTCAGTTTCTCGAAAAGCAGATAGCCAGTGATTCCAGTTGCTCAGACCCGTCAAATCTTCTTGTTGGGTGCAGTGGTAGGCTCTTAGAGCGATCGCCCCTTCCACCCGAATTGCCCCATACCGCAACTCCTGCTCTAACCAACTCTGTAAGCCTGCTGCATCCGTCATCTGACCTGCCTGTACCAGCGTTTCCAGTCCCTCGGAGTATGTGTAAGCCCCCACAGGCAAAGCGGGACTGACCAATTGCAACAACCGCAATAAGGCATAGGGGTCACGAGTAACGTCCTCAGTGGTCATGGGAAGGGTATCCATGAGCGTGTTCTCCGTGGGAGTGAGTGTGGGTGTGTGCTTCGTGGGTGTGGGCTGTGGAACTGGAGGATTGGCGATGTCCATAGGCTCCGGCTTCGGGTTGAAAGGGAGCAACTTCCTCAATAATTTGTAATCCCATCTGCTCCAACATGGAGCGTAATACTGGATCAGGGGATAACCGCAGGTAAGTTCGCGTCACTTCCAGAGCAACATGACGATTGCCCAGATGATAAGCCGCTTTGAGCAGCAACAGGGGAGTTGTAGCTGTCACCGTTAGGACTGGCTCTGGTTTGGCAATCACTTGAAGAACAGAACTATTCTCTGAGGATTGCAATAAATCCCCATGGTGCAATATGCTACCCCTAGGAAGCTGTAGGTACACAGCTTGACCATCGCTTTCAAAGTAATGGCGCGATCGCACCCGTTCGTCAGCGGTCAGAGCCAACGTCCGATGAATCGTCACATTTGAGTCCTGGGGAATGCGCTGTGTGTAGGTCAACATGGTGCAATGACGAACTGAAGCAATTAAGAATTTATGGCTTTTTTATCACGGTTCACCGAGAGTTCAATCGGGGCGGACTGAACTGTCTCAGGAGCTTCTGTAAATTGTGATATCGCTGGCTAGAGAGTCTCAACAATGAAAACAAACGCCTTTCAGAAACGGTTTACACAGTTGCAAGCTCGCCTTTCTCAACAGTTGAGCTATCTCTTGGCTGACTCCTACGACACCATGGCTTACGATTCTCACATTCATCGCTTGCTGGCAGAGTCAGGGATTGATTACCAGACTTACACCATACTGCCCTGGGTAGACTACTGCAATTCCCATTTAGCCCTCTGGACAGTGTTTGTGATGCAACAGCATGAGTGGGTGAGTGTGCAATTGCCGAACCCGTTTTATCAATCCCCCTGCATCAGCAAATTTAGACACAACAGTCAGCTAACGCCATCCGCAGAAGCGTGAGTACCTTTAACCCGGTCTTGGCTGTGCAGTACAGCCTACAGGACTCCTTTAGAACTGGGAATCGTGTGGGCACGTCGAGGATCAATCTCGACTGCCATGCGTAGGGCACGGGCAAAGGCTTTAAACGTCGCCTCAATAATGTGGTGGGAGTTGATGCCATCCATCTGGCGAATGTGGAGTGTCATTTGAGCGTGGTTGACGATCGCCACAAAAAACTCGCGCACCAGTTGCGTATCATACGTGCCGACTCGTTGTGTCGGGATTTCTAAGCCATAGCTGAGGTGGGGTCGTCCCGAGAAGTCGAGCACGACTTGCACTAAGGCTTCGTCTAAAGGGGCAACAAAGTGACCAAAGCGGGTAATCCCTTTGCGATCGCCCAATGCTTTTGCCAACGCTTGCCCCAAGGTGATGCCCACATCTTCGTTGGTGTGGTGGTCGTCAATGTGCAAGTCGCCCTTTGCCTGCACATCTAGATCAATCAGTCCGTGCGAGGCGATCTGATCCAGCATGTGATCTAAAAAGGGAACTCCCGTCGCGGCAGTGCAGCGTCCCTCACCGTCGAGATTGAGGCTGACCTGCACATCGGTTTCCTTTGTGGTGCGGCTCACCGATGCGGTGCGAGTCAGAAACGCTGAGTTAGCAGGGGAGGCAAGGCTGGAGTTGAGATCGGTCGAGCGAGTTTGCATGGCATCGAAAGTAAACAGGAATGTCCACTTATTATCGCTTAAGGGCTAACTGTGTAGACACATCCCAGTCAGGTTGCTGGAGCATTACACGATCCTCCTGCCTGCGGTATCCCCTTTTCTAGCTACTGTGTACACAAATCTCGGTTGAGATGCCAACCTTGTGCACGATCCCCTCAAATCCCTGGACTTGGCTCCGGTTCCCTTCTTTTTCAAAGCTAACCGTGTACATACATCTCCTGTATCAACCTGCAAAATCCTGTATTTGCCCCCCAACCCCCAAAAATTGGGGGATTTCGATCCGCCTCCTGCCACTCACAGTTCCCCAGAATTGGGGGATTTAGGGGGCAAAGAAGCTAAGGCAAAACAGGAAACCGATGCCAGCGTAGGAGCGTTTCGCGAAACGCCCTTACAGGAGTTTTCATTGATGAAAATTGTCCTTCAGATCAGGACGTCGGTGGAGGTGCGATCGCAGACAAATACGGCATGACTGCATGAGGATAGGTACATCCCCGGCTTTTCAGTCGGTTTGAACGTAAGCGGCTATTCATCATTAAGCAATGCTTCAGCGTTACTCGATTCAGTTCAAGTGTGACTCAATAACGTTTGAGCGTTACTTGATTCAGTTCAAGTGTGACTCGATAACCTTGTCTCAACTATAAGAAACGTTTCAGCGTTACTCAATTCAGTTCAAGTGTGACTCAATAACGTTCAAGCGTTACTCGATTGAGTTGTAACGTTACTCGATTCAGTTCAAGCGTTACTCGATTTGGTTGCAGTGTGACTGGGTGCGATCGCCAGGTTATCGAATGCGATCGCGGAAGTATGGGATGCGATCGCCATGCAACTCAGTAACCCTGTCACTTTGCCCCCCAACCCCCCAAAATTGGGGGACTTGCGCTCCGGTTTCCTCCTTATTTGAAAGCTACCGTGTACGCAGATCTCGGTTGAGATGCCAACCTTCTGCACAATCCCCCTAAATCCCCCTTGAAAAGGGGGACTTGGCTCCGGTTCCCTCCTTTTTAAGGAGGGCTAGGGAGGATCAAACCCAGCATTTTTGGGTTGGGTTATACTCATCGATTAATAGTGCAGCCACAGAAAAAAGCCTGTACCCCGGCAATACCTCCCTGCCACCCCTTTCAATCTTATGCCTGACTCCATGTCTGAACTTGGACTGATTCACGAACTGGGCGATCGTTTGGGTCGTCCTCTGGAAGAAATCTCTGAAGATCGGTTTGAACGGCATAACCAGGCAAGCTACGCGCAGAATTGGGACGATCGGATTAACCAGGCAAGCTACGCGCAGAATTGGGGCGATCGGATTAACAGAGTCTCTTATTCTCTTGCGGAAGATGGCACGGTCAGTGGGCTGTTTTTAGCACCCGTCACCAGCCACATTTTACTAGACTTTCCCATTCATCAATTCAGGCATTTAAAACATCTTTATTTAAGTCGGGTCAATTTAGCCAGCTTTAACTTTTTACGCAACCTCACACGGCTCACCACGCTCGATTTAAGTTCCAATAACATCAGCGATTGTTCATTTTTACGCAAGCTAACAGGGCTGACATTGCTGAATTTAAGTTTCAATAACATCAGCGATTGTTCATTTTTACGCAAGCTAACAGGGCTGACATTGCTGAATTTAAGGAACAATAACATCAGCGATTGTTCATCTCTAGGCGAGTTAACAGGGCTGACATTGCTGAATTTAAGTTCCAATAACATCAGCGATTGTTCATTTTTACGCAAGCTAACAGGGCTGACATCACTTTATTTAAGTTTCAATAACATCAGCGATTGTTCATTTTTACGTGAGCTAACAGGGCTGACATCACTTTATTTAAGTTCCAATAACATCAGCGATTGTTCATTTTTACTTGAGCTAACAGGGCTGACATCGCTGGATTTAAGTTCCAATAACATCAGCGATTTTTCATTTTTACTTGAGCTAACAGGGCTGACATCACTTTATTTAAGTTCCAATAACATCAGCGATTGTTCATCTTTAGGTGAGTTAACAGGGCTGACATCGCTGGATTTAATGAGTAATAACATCAGCGATTGTTCATTTTTACGTGAGTTAACAGGGCTGACATTGCTGAATTTAAGGAACAATAACATCAGCGATTGTTCATCTTTAGGTGAGTTAACAGGGCTAACATCACTTTATTTAAGTTCCAATAACATCAGCGATTGTTCATCTTTAGGTGAGTTAACAGGGCTGACATCGCTGGATTTGAGTTCCAATAACATAACCGATTGTTCATCTTTAGGTGAGCTAACAGGGCTGAGATTGCTTTATTTAAGTTCCAATAACATCAGCGATTTTTCATCTTTAGGTGAGTTAACAGGGCTGACATCGCTGGATTTGAGTTCCAATAACATAACCGATTGTTCATCTTTAGGCGAACTAACAGGGCTGACATTGCTGCGTTTAACGAACAATAACATCAAAGAAATACCTCAATGGTTAGCGGACGGTAGGCTGGCGATCGAAATAGATCACAAATACGCTTCCAACTGCATTAACCTCTATAACAATCCTATTGAAGAACCACCCCTGGAAATCGTTCGTCAGGGCAACGCGGCGATTCTCAGCTACTATGCTCAACTCGCCACTCAGGGGCAAGATCACCTCTACGAAGCAAAGATGCTCATCGTCGGTGAAGGGGAAGCGGGTAAAACCACCCTGGCACATAAAATTCCTGAACCAAACTGTGCTTTACCCCATGTAGACGATCGCACTCGCGGCATCAGCATTCGCACCCATACCTTTTCCTGTCGCAAGCGAGATCAATCTGAGGGGTCAGAGGCGCGTGATTTTCACCTGAATATCTGGGATTTTGGCGGTCAAGAAATCTACCATTACACCCATCGCTTCTTTCTCTCAAAGCGTTCTCTCTACGTCCTGGTTGCCGATAACCGCAAAGACGACACCGACTTTAACTACTGGCTCAACATCATCGAACTGTTTGCAAGCAATAGCCCTCTGATCATCGTGCTCAACGAAAAAGGCGATGTGCAACGCAGTCTCAACCGAGCCGATCTGTTGAGTCGCTATCCCGACAGCATCAAAGAAATTGTCTCCGTCAACTTCAAAACCCAGGAAGAACCCGACCCAACCAAAGCTCAGCAACGCCTCAAAGCTATTCACAGCCTGATTGGGCATATCGAACACTGTGCCCAAAACCTGCCCCACATTGGTGAAGCGGTTCCCGCCCGCTGGGTGGATGTGCGTCAGGCGATCGAACAGGACGACCGCAACTATATCTATCGCCAACAGTTTGACGAAATCTGTCAGGCTCAGAGCATCACCGCTAGTCAAGACATTGACACCCTGCTCGGCTATTTTCATGATCTGGGCATTCTGCTGCACTTTGCCGAAAATCCCTTGCTGCGTGACAGAGTTATCCTCAATCCGACCTGGGCAACTAATGCCGTTTACCGCATCTTCGACAACGACAGCATCAAAGCCAAAGCCGGACGCTTTAGCCGTCAAGATTGCGCCGCGATCTGGAGTGACCCGCAGTATCGCCACATGCACGATGTCTTGATCGAGCTAATGAAAAACTTTCGTCTGGTCTATGAGATTGGTGACACGGGCGACCTGGTCGCACCCCAACTGCTGCCCTCCAACACGCCCACCTATCCGTGGGACGAGACGCAAAACAGTCATATGCAGCTTCGCTATGATGCCTTCATGCCCAAGGGCATCTTCTGGCAGTTTGCCGTCACGATGTATCGCTACATCCACAACCACAATTGGGTTTGGCGCAATGGCATGGTGATCCGACGGGGCAACACCTGGGCAGAAGTCAAAGAAGACCTGAACCTGCGGCGCATTTCCTTACGCTTCTATGGTCCCAGTATTGCCGAGTTTCGAGCCGTGATTGTGGATGAACTGGACACCATCAGTCAGTCATACCATCGACTGCTCTACGACAAGATGATTCCCTGTCAGTGTGATGAATGTAAAGACGGCAACCAACCCCACTTCTTTAACTACACCGTTCTAAAAAGACGGCAGGAAACCGGGAAGAAATCCACGATCGAATGTGAAATCAGCGAAGAAGACGTTTCCCTCAAACTACTGCTGGACGGCTTTGAAGTCCAGAAGATTCTCGAAACGCTGCCTGACAAAAAAGGCGACGAACCAACACCACCTCCTTTGCCACAAGACACTCCACCGACAGCCAAACCGCAAACCATCAAAATCTTCCTGGCTTCCTCGTCAGAATTGAAAGAAGACAGAGTACAGTTTGAGATTTTCATCAACCGCAAGAACAAGGAATACATCAAAGACGGCATCTTTTTGGAACTGGTGCTCTGGGAAGATTTTCTGGATGCGATGTCTCAAACTCGTTTGCAAGACGAATACAACAAGGCGATCGCAGATTGTGACATCTTCGTTAGCCTCTTCTACACCAAAGTCGGAAAATACACCAAAGAGGAATTTTTAGTTGCATTGGAAACGTTTAAGGGTAGCGATCGCCCCTTCATTTATACCTATTTCAAAGACGCGCCTATCAACACGCGCAACATCACACCCGAAATTATGACTCTGATCAACTTCAAACAAAAACTCTCTGACTTGGGGCATTTTTATCAACACTATGCGGATATTAATGATCTCAAACATCAATTTGGCGAACAACTGGTCAAGATTCTCGCAGAATGGCGTCAAAACTATAAGGGCTAGGTGTATTGCTTGAGCCATTCTCAGCACCCGGCGAATCAATTCGCGGCTATCAGAACAAAGTCCGCCGTCGCGGACTCAGGAAAATCCAAGGCTTTCTGTAACCTGCGAAGGCAGGTTTCGTTCCTGTAGCCGCGACTTTAGTCGCAAAGGCTACATTGGAAGGCATCCCCAGCTAGAAGCTGGGAACGAGAGACAGATCTTTTGTGCTTGGCGGTTAAAACCGCAGCTATCTGAACAAAACCCGCCTTCGCGGGTTCCAGAAAACTGGATAGAGCCAGTCCGCGCAGGCGGACTTTGATCGAGTAGGCGCGAATTCATTCGCCAGCGACAGAAAGAGCATTGTCAATCGTCAATCGTTCATAGCATCAAAAGTTGGCTACAAAGTAGCGTCAATTGTCAATTGTCAATTGTTCATAGCATCAACCATTGACTATTGACCATCAACCATTGACTATTGACCATCAACCATCAACCATTGACCAATCCGCTATGATGCAAAACAGCGAGTTTGGGAAAGCGGATGGCGGTAAAACTGAGTTTTTGCATGATTGTCAAGAACGAGGCAACCAATTTGCCCCGCTGCTTAAACAGCGTTCGCCATATGGCTGATGAGCTAGTGGTATTGGACACAGGCTCTAGCGATGGAACCGTGGCGATCGCTCAATCTCTCGGTGCTACCGTCCACCACTTTGCCTGGACAAACGACTTCTCAGAAGCCCGCAATGAATCGCTCAAGTATGTCACGGGCGATTGGGTGCTGGTGCTGGACGCGGATGAAGTCCTCACAGCGGAAATTGTGCCAGTGATGCAACTGGCAATGCAGCAAGAGAATTGTTTAGTGATTAACCTGTTGCGGCAAGAGATTGGAGCGACTCAATCACCCTATTCTCTCGTGTCACGGTTGTTTCGTCATCATCCTGCGATCGAGTTTCGGCGTCCCTATCACGCCATGATCGACGATAGCGTTGCCCAACTGCTGAAACAGGAACCTCACTGGCAGATTGTCGATTTACCCGAAGTGGCGATTTTGCATTACGGCTATGAACCGGGGGCGATCGCCAGTCGAGACAAGTTTCAGCAAGCTCGCATGACAATGGAGCGATTCCTGGTGAAGCATCCGGGTGATCCCTATGTGTGCAGCAAGTTGGGTGCGTTGTATGTGGAGATGGGCAAAGTCGATTATGGGATTGAGCTATTGGAACGCGGCTTAGCCCAACAGCGCAAAACCCCAATTGATGCCCCTGTCTTGTTTGAATTGCACTATCACCTGGGCATCGCCTACAGTCGCCTCAAGGATGTGGAACGGGCAGAACGCCACTATCAAACTGCCACCGAACAACCGATTTTGGAAGCTCTGAAGTTAGGAGCCTACAACAATCTGGGCACCCTGCGACAGGCTCAAGGCAACTTTCCAGGGGCAAAAGCTGCCTACGAAGCGGCACTGGAAGCCGACCCCAACCTGGCGATCGCCCACTACAACCTGGGCATGACCCTCAAAGCGATGGGACAACTGGAAGACGCGATCGCCCACTACCAAAAAGCCCTGCAACTCAACCCCATCTATGCCGAAGCTCTGCAAAATTTGGGAGTCGTCTTACTCAAACTGGGCAGAGTCGAAGAGAGCATGGCAGCGTTTCAACGGGCGATCGTGCTGCACGAGCAACGCAACGTCCAGGAAGCACAACGGTTGCGATCGGGGTTACGGCAGATGGGATTTGAGATTTGAGTGGGGAGTAGAGGAGAGACGCGATTAATCGCGTCTTTACAGTAGTGGCTTTACGATTCACCCATCCGCCCTAGGTATGTCAATTAAAATGTGTCTGTCACCCTTGCTGCCAACAGAACGAGGCAAAGCCTGTCTTTACACATAATCCTGAATATACTTATCACCTTGTCACCCCTCTACCCTTCTACCCATCCACCTCCACCCGCTGAAGTACCCGATTGTCCCTACCGATCGCCCTTAGCTCAATCACCCTGACCCCGATCGCTTGAATCGGTGCATCCAGGACAAACAATCCATCTCTCACATCACTTCTGAGCACCCTACCGTTACTCAACGTGGCTTCCAGGGCAACCACCTCTGAGGAGTGAACTCGCCCTAATGCCATGAGTGTGGTGTGTACACTGTGAGTGACTCCATTGTGGAAGTAGTCAATCAAGTAGGGATTTGTAGTTGAGATAGCGTCTTTAAAGGAAAAGCTTGATCCGGTTGGAGATGCCCACCAGACTCCCCACGGCATTTGGGACACGATCACATGTCCCCCGTCAAATGGCTCTGCCATTCCCTGACACACGACAACAAAGGTTTTCTCGGTTTGGCGTTGTGCTTTAATCTGAGGCGCATCTTCGCAGTATCCGTCACGTCGAGCAGCACGTTCGGGGGTAATGCCCCAATTGTCCAGATGCCAAATCAGGGCGATCGCTCCCACTAGCCCCAGCGAACTAACCGACATCACCGCCAAGCCTAAGCCTCTCAGCCCCATGCCAAACCTCCTCCAGACAAGCCAAAACCTATGAGTTGACACAGATCTATCGGTTCATTTGACCTGTTTTTTGGAGGGCAAGTTTCAGCAAGAAGATGCGAATCAAATTTCAGGCAAGTAACTCGGCGATCGCTGCCTCAATCAGAGCTGTATCCGCTGCGTTATAGCCCGGTCCACCCGCCGCATGTCCCCACACAGATGGAATGACTCTTAACTCAGCGTTTGGCATGTGTGACACTTCGATCGCACTGTCTTCTGGTGGAAAGTACAAATCCGTTTCACTGGGCATGACGATCGCCCTGGCTTGAAGCGATCGCAGTGCCCGCACAAAATCACCCTGATACAAAGGATTGTCGCTGATGTCGGCGTGTTGCCAACTCCAGATCATCGCTAACAAATTATTCGCATCCCAGGTTAAATGGTCGTCTTCCCACCATTGCAACAGTGCCTCAACGGTTTCAAATCCCAGTTTGCGATACAGTCCCTCTCGATAAAATGTTTGCGAATACGCCCAACCTGCATAAACTCGTCCAAACGCTTTGAGTCCGGCTACAGGTGGCTCCGTATACCGCCCCTTTTGCCAGGTGGCATCGGCGGTTAAAGCGGCTTTGATTCCTTCCAGAAACACGCCGTTATGCACGGAAGTTTTGGCTGAGCCACAGTAAGGAAGAATGCACTCAACGCGATCGGGGTAGAGGGCTGCCCAGTGATAGGTCTGCTGTGCCCCCATCGACCAACCCAACACCAGCCTGATCCGCTCAATGCCAAACTGTTCAGTGATTAAGCGAAACTGACACTGAATGTTGTCATACAACGTCACTCCCGAAAACGTTGTCGGGTCTGCAAAATGGCTGGGCGAGGAGGACAGCCCATTGCCAAACAGATTGGGGATGATGATGAAGTAGCGATCGGGGTCGAGGGCACGTCCTGAGCCAATCAAAGCGGCGTTGCTGCGATGAGTGCCGCCATAGTGGGTCGGGAAGATAATCACGTTATCTTTTTGAGGATTCAACACACCGTACGTGACATAGGCAAGCTTTGCATCTGGCAAAATCTCACCCGACTGCAACTGAACATCGCCTAACTCATACACTTCATATTCAGTGGTCATTGTTTAGGAATGTGAATTAAAGAACCTGAAGATTTGTCAGCTCTGTAGGGACATGACATGTCATGTCCCTACTCAGAAAATTGCACTCTAACCAATTTGCAACCCTTAGTACAACTCGTCGTAAAATAGGGGTGAGAATTTGGGGTGCAGGGGTGGAACCCCTGGCTGGGGGCACAGCCCCACACCCGCTTGTTTTATTTCCGAACCCTATCTGTGAATAGCAGTACTTAGGAATAAAAACTAAATAACATCAGATTTTGTAGGTTGGGTTAGCGTCAGCGTAACTCAACATTTGCAGAGGCGTTGGGTTTCACACTGTTCAACCCAACCTACTAGCTAGCCTCTGGCAGGGAATCTGGATTTAGAGGCTCTGCCTCCGATGACCCTAGCTTTGGAGGCAGAGCCTTCAGCACGACATAACAAGGCGGAGCCTTGCCACAAGAGGTGCAGCAATAAATTTGTACCCTCTAGTGATTGGTCTGATCAGCCCAGGGAGTCAGGAGTGCCGAAATCCACTTCAACCCGTAATCGATCAACACTCCAATAATGCCGATCAGAGCAATACAAAAGAACACTTTTTCAGTTTGCAAAAACCGCTGAGACTGCCAGATCTTAAAACCCAGACCATATTGCGCCGCTACCAACTCCGCAATTACCAAGTAGTTCCAGGCTCCCGCGATATTGACCCGGACTGTATCAAGCACATTGGGAAACGTCGCAGGTACAATCACCTTAAACAACACATCCCATCGACTGGCCCCCAGCGTGTAAGCTACATTGATCATCTCATTGGGAATGAACTTCACCGCATCCGCAACCATCATGGTGTTATACAGAACAACTCCCAGAAAAACGATCAACACCTTAGACTCTTCACCCAGACCAACCCAGATAATGATGAGAGGGACAAACGCCATCACAGGCATATAGCGCACCGTTCCCACGATCGGTGCAAACAGGCTATCCATGCTGTAAAACGTGCCCATCGCAATTCCCATCGGCACACCAATCATCACCGACAGCAAAAAGCCACCTGCCACCCGTCCACAACTGGATAAGACATCCGTCATTAGCCCTTCCTGGAACATGGTGATACCCGCCTGCAACACCGCCCACGGAGTCGGTAAAAACATAGCTGGCACCCATCCCGTTGAGCTAATCGCCGCCCACACCAGCAGGGGCACAGCCAATGACAGCGTCATGATCAAGATGGATAACCAACGGGGGAACCCTTGGCGAATGCTCCAAAAAACCGAGGGCTTTAAATATCGTTTTTCAGTGGAGAGCGAGGAGATAGGAGTAGGAAGGCTAGACTGCGCCACGGGTTGTGTATCCTCTAGGTGTAGTAAATAGGGTGTTAATGTTAGAAGAACTTGAGGTATCGCTGAATCTCCCAATCAGAAATGTGATTGTGATATTCCTGCCATTCCTGAGATTTGAACCGGACATAGGTTTCGTACATTAACGGACCCATGACTGCCTCACTGAGGGGATCGGCAGCAAAGGCATTAATGGCATCTCCCAACGTCCGAGGTAAGAAATTAATACCTTTTTGTGAGAGTTCAATCAGCGAATAGTTATACATATTTTCGGTATGAGGCTCACCGGGGTCGAGTTCTTCCCGAATGCCCTCTAGCCCCGCCGCCAAAATCATCGCCGCTCCCAAATACAGGTTCGTTGAGATGTCCGCCGCACGGCACTCCACACGCCCACCCCCTAAGGGAATCCGCAACATATTGGTGCGGTTGTTGTTGCCGTAACAAATATAAACAGGTGCCCAGGTAAAACCAGACATATTGCCCTGCTTGACCAACCGCTTGTAACTGTTGACCGTAGGGGCGATCAGGGCGCAGATCGCAGGGGCATGTTTTAAGACGCCAGCGATGAATTGATAGCCCAGCTTCGACAAGCCACATTTGCGGGGGTCGTTGGGGTCAGCAAACAGGTTTTCTCCTGTTTTGACGTGAGCCAGCGACATATTGTAGTGAGCACCGCTACCTGTGCGGTTCGGGAATGGTTTAGGCATGAAGGTGGCGAAATAGCCATGTTTCTTAGCGATCTCTTTGACCATCAGACGGAAGAACGTGAGGCGATCGGCCATTTTGAGCGCATCACAGTAAGCAAAGTCAGTTTCAAATTGACCGTTGCCATCTTCGTGATCAAACGAGTAGACATCCCAACCCAACTGGTTCATCGCCTCGACGATTTCGGTGATCCAGACATAGTTATCGAGCAAGGCAGGCAGGTCATAACAGGGTTTCGCCAATGTATCCAGATCGCTGATGGGGGCAAAGCCATTCGCAGTTTCTTTGAGAATGTAAAACTCGGTTTCGATGCCCAGGTTGAAGGTGTAACCCATCTCAGCGGCTTGCGCCAACACTTTCTTGAGGATGCTGCGGCAACAGGCTTCAAAGGGTTCGCCTTTGAGATAGAGGTCACTGGCAAACCAGGCAAATTTCGAGTTCCACGGCAACACCATCACGGAAGACAAATCGGGACGGGCAGAGACTTCCTCATCGCTGACATCCTGCGGCACCCCATCCAGTGCTGCCCCGGTGAATAGCTCTGACCCTGCTACCATTTGCGATAAATGAGAGAGTGGCACCGCCTTGGCTTTGCACATGCCGTGAATATCGACAAAGCTGGCGAGGGCATACTTTACGCCCTGCTCTTCCAGGGAGTTTTTGAGGGCTTGCAGTTCTGGGGTGAGGTAGTCAGCCATAGGAGGAAAAGAGAAGAAAGAAAGAAAAATGAAGAGAGAAGAGGGAGAAAAGAAGAGAGAAAAAAGAAGAACGAAAAGTGAAGAAGGGTTAGAACAACATTGGTTCAGTACTAATTCTGAAAATTTTGATTATTCACTCTTCTTTTTTCATTCTTCTTTCTTTTTCCATCCTTCCATAGGTGAGGCATTTCTTTTAAGGGAATTGGTCATTAGTCAATAGTTAGGGGTCAATGGTCAATGGTTAGGGGTCAGGAGTCAGGAGTCAGTGGTCAATAGTCAATAGTCAATGGTTAGTAGTTAGGCCGAGTGTTAATTAGGGTTTGGGTTTGGAATTGTCTTATCCTTTATCCTTTTTTCTTCTTTTTTCCTTCGTACAGACGTGATAAATCGCGCCTCTTCCCTCTTTTATTCTTCATCCTTTATCGTTTATCCTTTTCCCTCTCCTCTTTGTATCGCCTTCATGATGAACTCCTGAAACAGATGGGTTCCCATTTCCTTGGTTGGGGACAAACGTCCCGGTTTGTAGCCGATCGCCTGCACTCGTTTTTGAATTTCGGGCAACAGCAGCAAATCTTCTTTTTGAATCTTGTCGCCAAATTCGACTAAGGGTTGCACGTTTTCCTCAGCGGTGGCGATCGCGGTATTGGGCACCAACCACTCCCATCGAATGCGAGTTCTCGTTGGTCCTTGCGGATCGATCAGATAAATGATGGCGTGACCCGGTGAGAGAATCCAGGCAAAGTTAGGGAAGAAGCTCATCACTGCAATTCGCTCCATCTCTTCGGGGGTAAGTCCGGGGATGTAGTAACCGGGGTCTGCCAAAAACCAGCGATCGTCCTCAGTCAAAACGGGGGTGTATTGCAAATAGTGGTAATGGCGTGCCTCAGCGGTATTGTGCTTGTAGTAGCGCAACAAACAGGGATGAACGATCGGCTCGTGGTAATACTCAGCGTTGTTTTCAACGTAGAGTTTCCAGTTGGCATCGACCCAGTAGTCGATCGTGTGAACCCGCCTCCAGGTATCGAGTTGATAGCGTTGAAATAGGTCGGGCAGGTCGCCCAGTTGAACCGCCAGAGGTGGAGCGTTCAGGTCGGGGTTAACAAAGATAAACGGTCCCCAGGTGTCGATCTGAACCGGAGCCAACCCATAGTCAGCGGTATCAAAGTTTTCCGCTGCCTCCATATCGGGGATGCCACGCAGGTTGCCATCGAGATCAAAGCTCCAGGCGTGATAGAGGCAGGTGAGGTGGTTGCATTTGCCGCTTCCCAATGCGAGTGGTCCAGCACGGTGGGTGCAGATATTAAAAAAAGCCCGCAGTTCCCCGACTCGGTTCTTCAGAATGATCAGGGGTTGTCCAGCAATATCAACGGTGAAGTAGGAACCCGCTTCTTCTAACTGACTGATGTGCCCAACGTAATACCAATGCTTACCAAAAACATGCTGTTGCTCAAGCCGATAGATATCGGGGGAAAAATACATCTCAGCAGGGAGAGACATCGCATCGCAATGGAGCGATCGCGGTTGCCACGAGCGTAACCAAGCCAAACGTGACCCAGTTTCTTGTTGTGTTTGGAGATTCATGAGAACCCAGCCACCTGCACTAATCTATCGTTCTAATCTCAACGCAAATCAACATAACTTAATGCATTCCCCGATTAGTGTATAGGGCTATGGGTTGTTTTTTGTATCTCAAACTACGTTCTGGCAGGAGAACATCCACCGATTAACCTGGGGACGGGATTTCCAGCTTTACAGCAAGTGTATCGGAGTTAACACTTGATCTCGCTTTCATCGGCTTAACTGAGAGAGTATTATCAGCAAATCCCGACGATTGGCAGGAACTCTACCATGCTGAATGTCCGCCCTTTTCACTCTTTAGGAAACCCTAACTCTCAATCGACCTATGAAGTTAATGGGTTGCGATCGCCTCAGGCTCCTAAGATGGAGGTGCGGGACGTCTATAAATCGTTTTCAGTGCAGGGCAAGCCGTTGATGGTGCTGCAAGGGATTAACTTGCAACTCTATTCCAGAGAGTTTGTTTGTCTTGTGGGCACCTCTGGCTGTGGCAAATCAACCCTGCTCAACATCGTCGCAGGTTTAGTTGCTCCCTCCGCAGGGCAAGTCCTGGTCGATGGCGAAGTAGTTTTGGGTCCAGGTTCCGATCGTGGCATGGTGTTTCAGGGCTATACCCTCTATCCCTGGCTCACGGTTTCAGAAAACATTGCCTTTGGTTTGCAACTCCGCAAGATGCCCAAAGCCGAGCAGCAGGAGCGAGTGGCATATTATCTCGATGTGGTCGGGTTAACCCAGTTTGCCAAGGCATATCCCAAACAGCTTTCAGGCGGGATGAAACAACGAGTGGCGATCGCTCGTGCTCTAGCCAACGAACCAGAAGTGCTGTTAATGGATGAACCCTTTGGTGCGCTGGATGCCCAAACCAAAGAGCAAATGCAGCAGTTTTTGCTTGACCTGTGGGGGCGTACCCACGTTACGGTGCTGATGATCACTCATGATGTAGAGGAGGCAATTTTCCTGTCTCAGCGGGTGTATGTCATGAGTAGTCGCCCTGGAAAGCTCAAGTTAGAAGTGCCGATCGCCCTTCCAGAACAACGCGATCTGGAAATCAAACTCTCCTCAGAGTTTGTGGATATCAAACGCGACATCATTCACGCACTGCGGGATGAGGGGTAAGGCGGAAAGGATAAAGGCTGAAGGATAAAAGAAGGAAGAAAGAAAAGAGAAGAGAGAAAAAAGAAGACGGAAGAGGGAAGAGGAAAGGCTGAAGAATAAAGGCTGAAGGATAAAGGCTGAGAGATAAACGAAGTCAAGCAGGATAAAGGCGAGGGCTAAAATCGGGTATTGCTAATTTAACCGATCATTTCGCGAAACGTTCGTGCAGCAGTAGTCAGTTTTTGAGAATCATATCTGCAATTTAGCAACGCCAAAAATCGGATTGGCTTAGCAGTTGGTTTCACTGTTCCCCAATTGTCGTTTGACATCATGACAATCTAGTTTTGCGAACACAAAGTTCTGCAATGTAGGGGGTTTGGGGGCTTCGCCCCCAAGAAGGGGTGGAACCCCTTCACCGGGATTGTAAATTAGATTGTGTCAAAGGTCAGAAATGAGATCTAATGAACTACTAGACCCGAGACACTCGTACTATGACTTTTCGACCTGAACTCCTCGAT